>JAKUOW010000005.1:0-19265 GCA_022451045.1 Pirellulales bacterium
AGCTATCAATTCTCCTTCTTCAGCTATCAATTCACTATTGACCGGCCTAGAGGAGAGAGAATGAAATCCAAGAAGGCCTGCGACAACAAGTACTGTCAGCTGGCTGTCACCGATTTTGTCACACCAATACGACGAGCTAAAACCAACACATGCCTGTCTTGGTTTTAGTTATGCGATTATGTCGTGAATTACATCACCATGCACATCAGTAAGCCGTATATCTCTGCCACCATGACGATAAGTTAACTCCTCATGGTCGATACCCATTAGGTAAAGCACCGTTGCCCACATGTCATAAACGGACGTGATATTTTCAACAGCGTGATAACCAAATTCATCCGTAGCACCGTAAGCCACGCCACCTTTGATACCACCCCCAGCCATCCAAATACTGAAGCCATATGGATCATGATCCCTTCCGGAGCCGGATTGAGAGAAAGGGGTACGACCAAATTCACCAGCGCACACAACCAATGTCTTTTCAAGTAAACCGCGTTGTTTTAAATCCTTAATCAATCCTGCAATTGGCTGATCTATCTGTTGCCCCATACGCTGATGGCCATCCTTAATATTGCCATGATTATCCCAAGGATTGGCAGCACCACCTCCACCAACACCAAAAGCTAAACACGATAATTCAATAAATCGAACACCACGCTCAACCATGCGTCGCGCCATGAGACATTGACGTCCATAATCATCCGTTTTATTTGACTTTACATTGATACCATAAAGTTCAAGTGTCGCTGCCGACTCGTCAGACATGTCCACAAGTTCTGGAACTGCCGATTGCATCTTGTATGCCATTTCATAGTTTTTGATCGCAGCTTCCACGTTAGTATCATTTCTTGAATCCGCTAAGAAAGCATCATCTAACCTGTTGATAAATGACAGTCGTTTTTTCTGAATTACATCTATCTCAGATGGAACAATATTGCGAATTGGTACATCGGCATCCAGGCGAAGAGTTGAGGCTTGGTGGCGTGACGGTAAAAACCCACTACCAAATAATCCGACTCCGCCGTGTGGATAGGTACTACCACCGCTAGCCAAGACAACGAAACCAGGAAGATTCTCGTTGGCGTTTCCCAATCCGTAATTCACCCATGCACCTGCACTCGGATAGCCTTGGAAAGAAAATCCTGTATGCATGAAGAAATTGCCTTGAGCGTGCTCACTAAAGTCTGCTGTCATTGATCGCACTACTGCAATATCGTCAGCACATTGGGCAATGTGGGGAAATAGCTCACTAATTTCTAGTCCACTCTCACCTCTGGGTTTGAATTCCCAGTGTGTGGGCATCAGCTTTCCATTGCTGTTAAATTGAGTTCGCTCAATATTGAACGGCACATCTTTATTCGCATCCTGAGTGAGCCGTGGTTTCGGATCAAAAGAATCCACATGAGACATACCACCAGACATATAGCAGAAGATTACGTGCTCGGCGGGAGCATTAGGCCTCCGCACAACGGCACCTGGAGACTTAGCTGCGCTGGCAGAAACACTATTCTCGCTGTGCAGTAAAGCTGATAGCGCTACCAGACCAAAACCGTTTGAGTACTTAGCTAAGACATCACGCCGTGAAAGTAATTGACTCATTCCTCATTCCCACAAAAAACACTTCGGGACTATCGTAAGAATATAAACTCTTTTAGGTTAAACAAACTCTGTGCGAACTCTCGCCAAACGAGTGTATCAAGATCGCGCTCCGTATATTTTTCTGAGAGCTCTGCCAAGGAAGCCGAGAGTGCACCAATCTCCAAACGAAGTCTTGACACACGCTCTCGGTCATCGACCGACAATTCCGCCAAAACTAGCTTCTCAGGAATGAAACCTGAGTGTCCAGCTGCTATTGCCTCAATTTCGTCTCTTGTTAGTGCTTTGTCATAAAGTTTCGCATCAAGGATTCGACCATCGAGCAACTTATTCCCGTCCGGTGTTCCATGCCGTAATCCGAACACAACTTGCGCCGTTCCCTTCTTGAATTCCACTGGCCCATTCGATTTATACGGCTGGCCGTATAGTTCGCCATTTCGGTAAATCGTAATTGTTCCATCATCGGAGTAAACAATCGTCATATGGACTGGAGCGGTATGAGCCTCCTTCTCACTCAAGCCCTCGACATCTTCAGTTCGCCTAAAGCCATCGCTGCCGGCTATCCATTGATTAGAAATTCGCTCGCCATAAACTATCGAATCAAAAATCAAACCATTAGGTGTTTGTACCGTGATTACTCCGCCACCGCCCTGGTCTAACCGATCCAGTTGAACTACCGCTTCAAGTGTTTTGACACGAAGATCCGAGTCAATTAGCTCGGTTTTTACATGGGCGGTCGGCGCCGATAACACTAATGCACCATTTTCGATCTTTGCACCGTTTAATGGCGTCCCGTGTAGATCACCCACTTGATCACGTAAATCAGTCTCAAAATCCCATGCAGAAACTGGTTTAGGAACTTCGATCAGATCCTCATCTTTATCCACTGTTTCCAATAGGCGCTTTCGGATCGGCTCCAGTAACTCCTCTACTGCCGCTCTTTTAGCACCAATCTCTTCACCTAGACTCGTAATACTCGCAATTAATGACTCATTCTGAATCCGAAGTTCCTGTAAGAATTCCACACAATGCATAATCTCTTCTGTAGTCGGATTCCGCGAAAATGCTCGCCGATACATGTGGATTATTCGCTGTTCATCTGTTTGTAACTCAGCATTAGAAAGGACTTTTGCGGCAAATATCCGCGCTTTTTCGATCACAAATGCTCCATTCAACATCGTTAAAGACTGTGCTGGCACATTGGTGGTCGGCCTATTTCCGACTGTTGAGCGCGCATCCGGCCGATTAAATGTCTCTAAAAACGGATCTGGATTATTGCGATGTACTCTGACATATACACTTCGACGATTCGAAGATTCCAATACACTTCCACCAGCCACTGTGTCTTCAAGACTACCAGCTGAACTCAATATCGAATCGCGTATACTCTCAGCGTCCAGTCGCCGCATTGGATAACGACCAAACAAAGAGTCAACTAACTGTAGGTCATCATGCTGTGAGCTGTTTTGTTGCTGAAATGTCTTGGACATCACTATCGATTTGATCATTGATTTCTGAGACCAATCCTTAGCAATAAACTGTTTGGCTAAGAAGTCCAGTAATTGCGGATGACTGGGTGCCTTTCCCAACTTTCCGAAATTGTCAGGAGTGCTCACGAGACCGGAACCAAACAAATGATGCCACATACGGTTTACTGCTACCCGTGCCAATAGTGAGGCAGATGATGTAACGAGATCATTTGACAACTCTCGTCGCCCACTCTCGGTTGTCTCATATTGCCTGTCACCGAAGGCTTCTAAGAATCCCCGTGGAACGTTCGGGCCTTTTGTCTTGTGATTACCACGCTCAAACAGAGGATGATCTACACCACTGCGATCTAATACGCCAGGGCTTCGAGTCGGTACAGGAATACCGGCCTCAATTTCTCGATACTTCGCAATCAATGGTTGAATTGACTTCAGTTGATCCGTGGAATTTGGAAGCAACCCACTTCTTGCAAAGAACGAGAGAAAGAGTGCCTGCTCATCGTTCATTTCATTCGCATCCCAACTCTTTATTGCTGACGATAGAGCTTCTGAATACAGACTTCCCAAAACACCGGCGTGTTCAATATTTAAGCTACTAACCGCAGCAAGGTGATTTGGGATCTCAACCGGTGGTGTTTGGCCTTCCGCTAGGCACACAATTTCAGATAGTCCAAACCAACTACGCGTGTTGTTTCTGATCTCAACTGGAATGTCATGCCCTGTAGTCGTTTCGATGTACATACTATTCCCGCTGAAGTAGGACATATCCCATTTGAACCACTTTGGCTCTACGGAATTCGGGGTGTGCTGATAATACAGTAACCCGATAAATCGCGGATAGTTCTCCATAGCAAAACGCACCCTCGGTCCCATATCGCTGAGGCCTGCAACCTTGATCCATATATCCTTGTAATCCACTGGGAATTCCGGTGTATGGATCACACCGTTGTGCTTATTGCTTAGAGCGTTTGTATAGGCTCCTCCAACAAATATATTCTCAACGACTGAATCACCATCGATAGCAATTACAAAGTCTCCCGGAGATGTCGGTTTCTCATTTAACCCGCTGCCATGTCTTACAAATTTGCTGTAGTCTTCCTCATTACTTAGATCCCACCCTCGCACAGGATCCTGAGCATTAAATGCATTTATCTGTTCCATGCGGGCTGCCCATTCCTCCTTTATCTTCTTCAACTCAATCGTGAATTCATCTCCCTTCTTCGTTCGTAAACGAGCGAGTTCATGAAGCGGTGAATCTGTAGAATCAGCGTTTAAGTTGACAATTGTGTCACGCCACTTGATTGCCAGTGCATCAGATTGTGTGGCGTTTAGATCAACAAGCTCTTCTATTCGATTGGCTGCCTCAAGCCATGCCTTGACTAACTCTGACTTGATTTGCGATTTCAGTCTTGCCAAGTCCGTCTTGCTCACATCTTGCTTTTGTTTAGTGTCAACCGTTATGAGCGCAGGACGACTATTGGCGAAAATGCCGTAAAACTTGTAGTAGTCTTTTTGACTAATTGGATCAAACTTGTGGTCGTGACAGCGTGCACAAGAAATCGTAAGACCGAGAAATGCCTTGCTAACTACGTCTATTTGGTTATCAGTAAATTGGATTTGCTCTGCCAACGGGTCTACCGGTGAGTATCCATGTTGGACAAATCTGAAGTGTCCAACTCCGAGCGCAGACTCATTGATTTGAAGCTCGTTATTGACCCGTGGAGTCTCGAGCAAATCGCCAGCAATATGTTCGCGCACCATCTGGTTGTAGGGAACATCTGAGTTTAAGGCCCGTATCAAATAATCTCTATATCTGAATGCATAGGGTACACCGGGGTCTCCTTCACTACCGTGAGACTCCGCATATCGAAACAAGTCCATCCAGTGCCGTGCCCATCGTTCCCCAAAGTGAGGAGAATCCATTAACTGATCAACGATTTCTTCATAAGATTCTTCTGACGAATCAGCACTGAACCGATCAATCATCTCTTGGCTTGGAGGTAATCCGGTGAGCGCAAAACTCAATCTCCTTAAAAGTGCAAACTTATCCGCGCGGCTTTGGGGTTCGACACCATGGTCATCTAATCTCTGGTAGATATAGCGATCAATCGTCTGATCAGACCAATTATTCTCGCGTGGCATTTCAGACAGTAGTGGTTGGAAACTCCACCACTTCATGCGTTGATTCCGTATGTTTTTCCATGATGTCACTTGTGCCAACTCCTCCTTATCTGGGGGAGTTTCACGTGGGTCTACAGCACCATCTGAAATCCACTTGGCAAAGTCATCAAGTATTTCGTCACTTAGCTTTGGACCACCTTTTGGCATTTTCATACCATCTTGATGTCTCATTGCGCGCAATAACAAACTATCATTCGGTTCACCCAAAACAACTGATGCACCACTGACGCCGCCATTCAAGAGGCCATTGCGAAAATCAACGGCAAGATCAGACTCTGCGGTGTCAGCGCTGTTATGACACTCGTAGCAATGTTCAACCAATACGGGTCGGATTTTGCGTTCAAAAAACTCAATCTTGTCACTGGAGGCTTCCTGTGCCTGTGACAAATTGCAAATGAGAAATGTCACAGCAGTGCAAATGAAAAATGACTTCTGTGAATCTCTAATAACGTGAATCATCGTTTTCAACTCTTACTCGAACTCACAATAGACCAATTCAAAACCTGAGGGACATTTTAAGCGATTCTAAAACCAAATACATGCCTGTCTTAAATTCAGTCCCCGGGCTGAAATCATGCCTGCCTTAGATTGAATCCCTTGCCGAAACTATGCCGGTCTTAGATTCATTTTATGCCTGTCTTGGTTTGCGCGATGTTAAAATCGTCCACAATACATGGCGCCAAGTACAATCAACACTGTCAAAGCCGGATATGCTAAGCCAAGACATCTGTTCACCCAGCGTCGCATGGTGATCGTGATCTTCCTGATGCTCCATCCACATCTGCCACTCTTCGTCCGATACACCATTTCTCTTGGCGTAGGTATCCCATAACTTCATATGATCGTCATAGAGATGAGCGTTTTCGCCTCTAAACTGATCGCAATATGTGAATACCCCGCCCGGCACAATCAAATCAAATAGCTTCAGAAACAAATCCTGCTTTTGCTCATCCGTGATATGGTGAATCGCAATGCTCGAAACCACCAAATCGAAGCCTCCCTCGTCTAAATCAAGTTCAGCAAAATCTTGATTTACCAAAGTCACATCGCTGCCAGCTAACTGACGCTCTGCAACTGCCAGAATCTCAGCAGAAACATCAACAGCTGTCACGCTCGCATTTGGAAACTGTTCAAGTAGCTTTTTGGTCAGGTTACCCGTACCGCATCCCAACTCTAATACTCTGCAGGGCTCCAAATCTGATGGTAAGTAGTAAAACAGCATGTCGAGCATCTCTTCATATCGAGGTGCACAACGTACGATCACGTCGTTGTAATTCTTGGCTAGTTCGTCATAGAACTCTTCTGTCGTTTGTTTGCTCATACCTGTAGTGTAATATCAATAAAGACACTGAGTTTTCCGAACCCGGCTCTCCAAATTTATTCAACTCTCCAATTACACTGGCAAAGAATCAGAACCCGCGCTATGAACTCAAAAAAACTCGCCATCACAATGGCCGTCATGCTCACTCCGCTGATTACGCCCTACCAAACATCAGCACGTGAACTTCCGAATATTGTTCTCATCATGGCGGATGATCTCGGCTATCGCGAACTCGGATCATACGGTCAAGAGAAAATAAAAACGCCACATCTCGACCAACTTGCCAAAGATGGAATGAAATTCACTCGCAATTACTCCGGCAACGCAGTTTGTGCACCATCACGATGCGTCTTGATGACAGGCAAGCACCCAGGGCACGCCTGGGTGCGCAATAACAGTGAGGTAAAGCCGGAAGGACAGCGGCCAATTCCTGATTCTGAATTAACCATCGCTGAAGTCCTAAAGCAAATCGGCTATAAAACGGGCGCTTTCGGCAAATGGGGATTAGGAGCACCTGCATCCGTAGGCGACCCAGTAAACCAGGGATTCGATCGCTTCTTTGGATATAACTGCCAGCGTCATGCACACAGTTACTACCCGTCATACCTGTGGGACAATACAAAGCGAATTCAACTAAATAACAATCCACCTGTTTTCGGACATGCAAAGTTCCCAAAAGATGCTGATCCAAACGACCCTAAGGTCTATGACCAATTCAAAGGTGCAGACTACGCACCAGACAGGATAAATAAGCAAGCCTTAGAGTTCATCAAACGGAACAAGAACAAGCCATTCTTCCTCTACTATCCGACCATTATTCCACACGTTGCACTGCATGTTCCAGATGAAGAACTCAAACCATATCTGGCACAGAAATGGAATGATCCGCCGTTCTCTAAAGCCAACGGTTACGGATATACGCCGCACTTCACACCCCGTGCAGCATATGCAGCGATGATCAGTCGAATGGACCGATATATCGGCAACGTATTGCAATTGCTAGATGAACTTAAACTGAGTGACGATACCATCGTGATTTTCACCTCAGACAATGGGACAACACATCTAAAACAAGAAGTTGATTACGACTTCTTCCAAAGTGTAACGCCGCTACGAGGCCTCAAAGGATCTCTCTATGAAGGTGGAATACGCGTGCCATTAATCGTTAAATGGCCTGAGAAAGTTAAACCTGATTCGACCAGCGATTACGTAACAGGCTTAGAAGACTGGATGCCGACGCTCTTAGAGTTGATCGGGCACCAAGAGGCTACACCACAAAACACTGACGGTATTAGTATTGCCCCAACTCTACTTGGAACATCACAAGATTCACGAGCATTTCTCTATCGAGAATTCTCCGGATATGGTGGCCAACAAGCGGTTTGGCTCGGCGATTACAAAGGCATACGAACCAACATGCTCAGAAAGAACAACAAGAGTCCACTTGCTATACAGCTTTACAATTTGAAGGACGATATCGCTGAGTCAAATGACATATCTCAGGACAACCCGGAAGTCGTCGCCCGGATTCGTTCAATAATGGCCAAGCAACACGTTCCCAGTGAACAATTCCCATTCGGCCCGATCGACAACCAGAAGTGATCAGGTAAGTTGTTACTGAACACGACCCACAGTAACACCATCCCACTGGTCAGTACGAAACGGTGTAAGCGGCAAGTGTTCGCGATTCTGCACATTGCAAATCGGGTTATTTGCCCAGGCATACCGGACTGAAACTGGATGTTCGACACCATCAGCCCACACCTCGATTTGGTTGGAGCCAATCATTCTCGCTTTGGCTTTCACAAACTTGCGATCTTCACCGGCAATCGTAAAACCGATCACATCGCGCACGTCATGCGTATCGAGTTGACTACCAAACACATCAAATGTTAGGAGAACTTTACTGCCCTTCACCTCATGCCCTTGATACTGAGGACTTCGATAAACCAAGTCAAATCCGTAATCTCGTGCTAACGCCCACCGTGCCAAGCGTTTGGCTACATCTTGCTTATTTCTCGGATGAATGTCATGTGATTCGCCCAAATCTGTGATAACAGCTTGGCCGGAATTGGGTAAATCAAGAGCCATTGTTTGAGCTTCTCTTAGTTCCGCCCAATCGCTTTCTCCAGGTTCGGCAACCTCATCCCGGAAGTCCGCAAGCTGCACCCAGTAAAACGGGAAATCCTTTCCACCCCATTTATCACGCCAGGTTTGAATCATTAGAGGAAAAAGATTCTGGTATTGATGAGCCCGAGGCGCATTATTTTCTCCTTGATACCAAATCGCGCCTCGGATGGGATATCCGACAACCGGTGCCAACACACCGTTATATAGATTTGCCGGTCTGTGCTGCCCCACAAGCGGGTTTCTCGGTAGTCCAGGTCTTCTTGGCACGGGCTTCTTATTGCGTCTGGCTTCTTCAGCCTTTACTTTCCATTCGGCTAGCCGTTTTTCGTAATCTCGCTTGATCCCTTCTGCATCATACTCGTCTGCCATTTTGTCCCACTTAGCGAGCAATGCATCGTAATTACCCGCGGCTTCAAGGACTTCACGAGGAATCCAGGCTTCACAAGCTGATCCTCCCCAAGCGGTATCGATCAATCCAATTGGCACATCAAGTGTTTGATGCAGTTGACGTCCAAAAAAGTATCCAACTGCTGAAAAGTCAGAGACTGTCTCCGGTGTACAAACCTTCCATTCACCTTCAAAATCAGTCTGTGTCGTTTGCGTCCCAACTTGCGGTACCGTTATTAACCGTATCTTGGGGAATGTCGCAGCGAGCCGTTCCAGTTCGGGGTCATTAGACTGGGATACCGACCATTGCATGTTTGATTGGCCGGAGCAAATCCAGACTTCGCCAACCAACACATCTTTGATCACGATCGTATTGGTGCCTTGAATAACAAGTTCGTGAGGTCCGCCGACTTCCAATGCACCCAAAGTTGCTTTCCAACGCCCCCCTTTGCCAGCTTTCGCTTGTCCAGTTAATCCTGCAATAGAGACACTTACCTCTTCACCAGGTCCTGCATTACCCCAAACGACGATTGGTTTATCGCGTTGGACCACCATGTGATCTGTAAATATCGACGATACTTCGATATCAGCATTCACATCCATTGTGAACACAACTGAAATCAAAAAAACAAACAGGCTTCGCACAGGCATTTCTTCACCACTTTTGAAAACACTCAAGTCACAAACCGTAGCTTAGCACGAATTCAACTTCGCGAAATGGCTGTCAGCGATACATCACTGCGTTCTTTAGAGAAGCACTTCTTGTATTACATCGCCTCGGCTAACCACCGTCGGTCGGCCTTCCGGGTCATGAATCTCAGTCAGCGGACTAATTCCCAGCAAATGCAAAATGGTGGCGTGGAGATCTTGTGGCTCGCGTCTAAACGACGTTGGATGTCCGCCAATCGCGTCCGATGAACCAATAAGAACGCCCGGCTGAATACCGCCACCTGCCAATGCTACCGGATACACATTCCCCCAGTGATCGCGACCACCTCGAGCGTTGATTTTTGGGGTTCGCCCGAATTCACCCATCCAAACCACAAGTGTCTCATCCAGTAATCCACGTTGTTTGAGATCATTAATCAGGGTGGAATAAGCCGCATCCATTTGCGGCATAAGATCTTTCTTGAGCCGCTCTTCATTACCTGCATGCGTATCCCAAGCTGGTGCAACGGCCGTATCATGCTTCCAGCGCGTCCAGTTAACCTGTACAAGTCGCACGCCAGATTCAACCATCCGTCGCGCCAGCAACACACTCTGCCCAAAGCGATTGCGACCGTACGACTCGCGAAGCTTGTCATCTTCCTGTTCGATCGCAAAGGCACGGCGTGCTTCTTTACTACTAAGCATTTCTATCGCGCGTTGTTGATATCGATTCCATCTTGCGACCACATCTGATCGCAGAAGGTCATCAACACCTTTATTAAATTGGCTTAATAAGTTGCCTCGATGACGCATTCTAATTGGAGTCACACCTTCGCGTAGTGCTAGCTCGGATACTTCAAAGTCTGATGCATTGGGATCACACATAATCCGCCAGGGATCTGCGTTAGCCCCAAGCCATCCAGCCGTTTGACCAGACCAATTGATCATGCCTGTATTCCAGATATTCTCCGGTAATGTGATGGCACCTGGCAGTCTACCTCGGTCTCCAAGTAGATGTCTCACCTGACCACCTAAACATGGCCAGTCGTTTGGTGCTCCACCTTTTCCATCTGTTTCGCGGTTCATCGGCGTATGCGGAACACCAGTCAACATCCAGTACCCACTTGCAGAGTGGGCATTGTCATTTGTCGACATCGATCGAATAACAGCCAGATCATTTACCATTTGAGCTGTTTTCGGCATCAACTCGCCATCCTGGAAGCTAGTGCGAGCCGTTGAAATCGGCTTTAGATTTCCGCGAATGTCATCCGGAGCATCCGGCTTAGGATCCCAGGTTTCATGCTGCGGTGGCCCACCTAACAAGAACAGAAGAATGCATGACTTTGCACGTCCAAATGTGTTTCCTGCAACTGCCGGAGCACTCGCAGCAGCCGGACGTTTTAACAGCTGAGGCAAAGTCATCCCAAATGCGCCTAATCCGCCAACTTGCATCCAGTCACGGCGGTGCATCGGATTGTTCAGTTTTCTAAATGACATTTCGTTCCAACGCTCTTAGCCAAATAACTCTGTTAGAGGTTTGCCACCCTCGATAATCTGCACAGGCCTTCCTTGCGCATCGGGAAGCCTTATTTCGGGATTAATTCCTAAGGCCCAAAATAGTGTTGCCGCAAGATCTTCTGGAGAGACAGGTTTATCAATCGGATATGCAGCATCTTTGTCAGATGCTCCGTAAGTTATCCCACCACGAATTCCGGCGCCCGCCAAAACACATGGGAAGTTGAAACTCCAGTGACCTCTACCCCAAACATTATTTGCTTTTGGCGTACGGCCCATTTCTCCAACGGCCACGACAAGCGTTTCGTCTAATAGTCCCCTATCTTCCAGATCCATAATCAACGCTGAAAACGACTGATCAAATCCAGGTACAAGGTGTTTCTCTAAGTGTTCGCTGGATCGATGCGAATCCCAACTATAGCCATCTGGCGCATCCCAAAGCACGGTGACAAACCTACTGCCCGCTTCCACCATACGTCGTCCCATGAGTGTCGATTGCCCGAACAAATGACGACCATATTGATCACGCAACTTGGAATCTTCTTGCCTTATGTCGAGTGCATTTCTGATCGCATCCGATGAGACGAGCTGAGCAGCGCGGGCTCTGAGTTTATCCTGTTGGGAGAATCGCTCTATTTGTTTGTCAACTTCAGGGCGAATAGCATCGAATTGATCGATCAAACGCGATCGTGAGCGTAAGCGATCAAGCGTAATGGCATCTTTACCGACAAGACCCTTAATTCTGAAGTCTAATTCTTCGTCGGTGCATTCTCGGAAGAATGGGTTATCATCCTTATCGCGTTTGCGAATGTCGGTCGCTAAGGCGTTATATGCATTTCCAAGCCACCCACCATATTGACCCGTTCTATCGTAACCCTGCAAGTGTCCAAGGTTATTAGGTAGGTAAACGTAATCCGGCATGGTTCGACTGGCCGCTGTATCACCGTGCTGGGAAACATACTCCACCACACTGCCCATGGCTGGCCAATCGGTAGGTCGAGCATTTACATCGTTACCATTCGCCGCTGTACGAGTCCACGCATGGCCGGTTTGGATATAGTGACACGCATTATGATCGTTGTGCTTATGAGTCATTGACCGAATGACACAAAATTTATCTGAAATAGCAGCGCTGCGATGCAAATGCTCACTAATTTGAAGACCCGGTGTTTTGCTCGGAGTAGGTTTATGTGGTCCGCGAATGCCACTAGGAGCATTCGGCTTCATATCAAAAGTTTCCAACTGGCTCGGCCCGCCGAACAGAAACAGGAACATGATGCTCTTGGCACGCGGGGCATGTGTGATGAACCCACTCTCTTCAGCTGCCAGTAATGTCGGAAGCGTTACACCAAATAGACCTGCCCCACCAGCCTGTAACATCTCACGGCGACTCAGCCCTGAGCAAACCGATTTATTATGACCGTTTATGGTTAGCATGAATCCGCTTTCTCTTTATAGATATTCCTACTATTCTCATTATCGCCGTTTTCACACGCTAATAGAATACAAATTAGCTTATTTGTTCTTCATTCTGCTTTCGATAATTCCCTGCAGTTTTTTGGCTTCTGCTTCGAGCACCTCTTTTGAAATGTTTGCGGGCATGACTGTCTCATGCTTTATTTCCTCATCTTTAGGTATTGCACGCATCTTGATGCCACGATACCAAACTGGATCACCATGATCTTGTAATGAAAGATTCGCACCACGCGCCGCTAAATCGCCTCCTCGCTTCTTCAGCAAGTCCACATTAAAGGCAAATTGCTCATCCTTGTAATCGAAGTCGATTATCTTTTTGCCATTTAGCCAATGCTGAATAACCGTACCCTTACAGACCACACGACCTGTGTTCCACTGCATCGGCGGCTTCGTAGCATCATGAGATGGTGCCATGCAAAAGTATAACGATGCGGCACTTGTTCGAGGATTTTTGCCATCAACGTGCACCTGGTTGTGAAGTATTTGATACTCGTATTGGCCAGGTCGGTAATACACACCGCTGTTGCTGCCCTTGGCAACACGCCATTGGAATCGCAATTCAAAGTCATCTGGAATCTTACGACTTGCAAACACAAGCGAGCCACCTTTACCTTGGCGTGCGATAATTCCATCCTCGACAGTCCAGTTTCCACTGTGTTTCCAACCACCAAGGTCTTTCCCATTAAAGAGGAGGCTAAAACCGGCCTCGCGTTCTTGCTTGCTGAGAACATTGACAGAATCATCCGCCATCACTGCAGACGTTAAGAACCCAATTAAGCAAATCGGAAGCATGACGTTTTTCGTAAGACGAATTGTGGACACTTGTAATTCTCCTCAAAATAGCTGGCTGCTAAATTAGTTATGCGAGCCGATGTTTCTACATCCAACCAAAGCAATCTATAATATAAGTCTCAAAAGGACGGATACGAAATGCTCAATATCGGTAATTTTAAAACGCAAACCTGTAATGGCATTGGTAGAAGGTCATTTCTGCAAATGTCGGGAGCTATCCCCCTTGGATTGGGGTTAAGCAATTACGGTTACGCTGATGAAGACACAGTCTCATCGTTAGCCGCAAGAGCGAAATCTGTACTATTTGTATTCCTGTGGGGTGCACCAAGCCACTTGGATACTTGTGACCCCAAGCCCGATGCTCCGAGTGAATACAGAAGTCCATTTGGAGTTATCCCTACCAAAACACCAGGAGTTCACTTTACTGAATTAGTGCCGCGTCTTGCCCAACGAAGCGATAAATACACTCTAGTGAGATCTCATCACACATCCGCTCCCGGCCATCCGGATGCTGGAACAGTGGCACTATCAGGATTCGAAGAGAACCCCAAGCCGGTGAAACCGAATTTTGGGTCAATCATTGCCAAACATCGAGGATTTAACGGCAAGCTGCCACCATTCTTTTCCATTGCCAACGGAGTCGTGATGGATGGCGGGAGAAAAATTGAGGCGTACGGTGGCGGTCAATTAGGGGCAGTCTACGACCCATTCATGGTCGGATGCTCAGAAACCAGTCAAACAAGCCTGCCTGCGCTGGATTTGCTTGACGGTATTAATCCACTTCGTATCAACGACCGCTTTGAATTAATGAAACAACTGGACGGCGTTCCGCGGGCATTAGATAAGCTCAGCTTTCAGGATTGGAATCGCACATTTCAACAAGCGTATGGCCTGATCGCAGATCCGAGGGCGCGACAGGCATTCAACTTAATGGAGGAGTCCGAGAAAACCCGAGCCAATTACGGACAGTCCGTCTTTGGCCAAAGTGCACTCCTCGCACGGCGACTTGTTGAAGCGCGTGTACCCTATATTCAACTGAATTACAGTCGACACGTGGAAGCTATCACGCCGGGTTTTGAATTTGGATGGGACACACATGTCTACAACTTCGAGTTGCTTCAAGATCAACACTGTCCTATTTTTGACCGCGCATTTTGTGCACTATTAGATGACCTGTATGATCGTGGCCTAATGGATGAAACACTTCTTGTTTGTATGGGTGAATTCGGAAGAACGCCAAAGATAAACCCACGCGCATCCAGAGATCACTGGCCACCCTGTTATTTCTCCATCTGGGCTGGAGCGGGACTCGAACCTGGAAGAGTAATTGGTGAAAGTGATAAACGTGGTGAGCATCCAATCACACGGCCGTTTAGCCCGCTAATGGTCGGCACAACCATTGCTGAATTAGCAGGTGTCGACTCTCAAGCGCGAGCGGAAATGAGAGTCCTCGAAGGCGGAGAAGTGATTCATGAATTGCTCTAGGAAATCAGGATTTATTATCGCATTTGCGATTTTTCACTGCGTAACCCAGTTCTGCATGAGCAGCGAACTCCAAAGGCTAACAGATGACGGCCGCATGAAATTCACGCCAATCTTCATCAAAGATGGCAAGGAACTTATGTATGTGGATTTTGAAGACCCTAGAGTCTTCCGACTGAAAACAATGCAATGGGATAACAAGAGCATAAAGCCGGTACATGATCCAGTTTCGGCTCCTGAATTTGATCCAGCATATTCAAAGAATGGAAAGTGCTTCTGTTTCTTACGCGCGGTCGGTGGACTGCAGGTGGCATTGTTCGTAAGGAATACTCAAGACAATAGCGAGTTTAAAATTGATCCTCTTCCTGGATTTTCTGGGTATCGAAGTCCTGCTGTTGCACCGGATAGCTCATTAGTTCTTTACTCCTTCGCTCAGAATGGAGCACAGGACATTTATGCGATGGATCCGGACGGTTCTAACCGAAGAGCAATTACTGGCGGTAAAGGCATAAATATCTGGCCTTCGTTTTCACCGGATGGCTCAAGTGTCGTATTCACATCAACCCGTGACGGAAATTATGAACTCTATTCAATGAAACCTGATGGTGCTGAAATCACCCGCTTAACAAATAGCCCTTTTCAGGACATAAGAGCAACGTATTCCCCTGATGGATCTCGATTAGTATTCACAAGCCATCGTGATGGCAATGCTGAGATCTATATCGCCGATGCGGATGGGTCAGATCCCGTGAGGATTACCAACCACGAAGAGCGGGATGATTATGCAACGTGGCATCCTGACGGTAAGTCCATCGTGTTTGTAGCTGAACGCGATGGTAAACACGACCTATACCAGATAGCTGTCCCGTCACGGTAGCCATCGATGTCGTTGTGAAGATTCTTTCGGAGTCATCTCTTGCACTATTGAAGTGAGTCGAGATAGGTAAGTAGATCTGCCATTTGTTGTTTGGAGATTTGTTTTTCCAATCCTTCAGGCATGAACGACAGCCCTGTACTTTTCATCGCCTGAATGTCAGTACGTAACATGATCGTTTCTGTACCGTCCGGCCGGCGCAGTGTAAGGCTATTCGCACTTTCAGATGTAATCATCCCTGTCGTGGATCGTCCGTCTTCATCTATGACGATATAGGTAAGGTACTTTGGTTTGACTTCTCGGTTGGGATCCAGAATATTGAGCATAACCGATGGCAGACCACGATTTCGAATACCGTTTAGGTCTGCGCCAATACTGTTTCCTACGTCTTCCAGTCGATGACATGAAGAGCAGTTCTTCTTAAACACTGCTTTACCATTTGCGCGGTTACCGGCCAGGTTTAACGATGACTGGTAAGCTTTAACTACTTCGTCACGATTGCTTACCGTGGACTTTGCAAAAATCCGTGAAGCCCGCTCAGCCACCTCCTGATTTGGGTGCTTCCTCAAAAACTGTATCCGCAACGGATCAATTTCACCGGTCGAAATACTGTCATCCTCAACAGCATCTAACATCGAGTTGATAGATGACTTGCGAGCAAGAAGCACTTCGAGTGCTCGGGATCTCAACAGCGGAGCAAAAGTAGGCCATTGCGTGATTAAGATCTGAGCAACGGCATCATCATCAAACTTTGCAAGAGTCTCAATCACGGCTGCCTGAATTTCAAAAGATTCTTTCAAATCGAGCAACGACGCTAGCTCCGACTCAACAACTTCGAATTCTGCTAAACCCAAACTGCGTATGGCGTCTGTCCTTATATCAAGACGTAACGCTCGATTAACCGCCTTCGCCTTAGATTCCACAATTAGTTCATCAATCAGCTCGGTCGCGCCACCGCCAGCTGCTGCAAGTAGTGCAGACCTCGCTTCACCCTGCTGTTGAGATACCAGAGCTTCTACAATTTGGCTCGGTGCATCCGGACTTATTGACTCCAGACTTTCTAATGACCTCACGACCATGGCTACCTCACTGGGACGGTTTGCAGCACCAATCTGGCTAGCTAAAGACGTTAGTAAGGGCAGTGCATCTGCGTCGTTTCGAAACCCCTCATCTGATTGCAGCAATGTAAACACGTCCCCCATACCGTCTGAAAGGGAACTAAGCACTGCCATTTGCATATAAGCATCATTACTGAATTGCTTAAGCAGTGTAGTGAGGATCGGTACTTTAGTCGTAATAGTCGCCTCGCCTATTGAGTAGGCCAGTTGGTATTTGACTCGCAAATCTTCGTCCGTTAGCAGGGATGTAACGGCATCCGAAATGGCTGTCGATGTTCCTAAAAAGGACTCGGATACCTTTAAAGCGTGGTACCTCACAATGGAATTGGGCGCCGTCAAACACGATACGATCGATTCTTCGTCCGCTGCCCCTAAGCCACCTAGTGCATATAATGCCGTATACCGACCATTGGTTGTCGCACTTTCTTGCCCCCGAGCAATCGCTCGTAACGCACTCACCGCTGATTTATCCTGCCGTGCATATAGCAGGCGCTGTGCTGTGTCGCGATGCCATCCGTTTGTGTGATTAACAATACGTGCAAGTTCTCTGGTTGAGAGAGCGCGAAGGTCTTCAGTAGCCCGGCTTTGGAATCCCTTAGGAGCAATTCGGTATATCCGACCACGATCATTACCACTCACCGGATCAAGGTACTTTAAAAACTCTGGTGGCAGAAACGCAGCACCCTCGATGAGTTCTCGCGAAATATCCAGAACATACAAACAACCGTCCGGTGCATTTTCAAACTGAACAGGCCGGAACCAAAGATCCTTCGACGCAAGAAACTCTTTCCCTTGATCAGCTCGGTGTGCAATAACTCTCAATCCCTGATTCTCTAGCCGCGCACGGTAGACGAGATTATTAGCAACATCCCCAACAAAAAGATTGCCATGGTATTGCTCCGGCCATGCATCACCTCGATAAACCGTAATCCCTGTTGCTCCGGTAAAGAAGCCAAATGGCTTACCACCTTCATCTGAACCAGCAAATTGCTTTGTACGTCGTAACATCGTACGTAATTCTCGCCATGGCTCAGCCTTGCTAATTCGGAACAAGTGCGTGAATTTTCCATCCGGAGCAATATTTACAGCTGCGTCGAGTGACTTCAGGTTTGGATTTCGAGCCAGATAACGATCGTCAAACATCAGCATTTGAGCTGGAACGCTATTTGAACAAACGTACTTTCTCGCCCAGTTATCCATACTCATGCCATGCTGCCCACCACCAGTAGTCAGTTCGAATCTGGATAGATCTCGTGGATCAAAAACAAACCCTCGCCCGCGTACAGATTGTGCCTTCATCCCTCCTTCCGCCATTGCTCTAACTTCACCGCCGGTAAGATTTGTGGAAATGTGAATACGGTTATCCAAACCCCAACGAAAGGAATTCAAGTGACCTTCACCAGCTTTGTCACTACCAAATCCTGTGAAAACAACTTCTCGGATATCAGCCTTACCGTCATCGTTCGTGTCTTTTGCGTAGATTATGTCCGGCGATGAGCCAACGAATACGCCACCATCCCAACAGATTACTGCCGTAGGGTATGGAATATCGGAAAGAAAGGTAGTCGCGCTATCATACTTCCCATCACCGTTTTCATCAGTTAAGAGCTTTACAGCGCCCATTTCTCCAGGATCTTCATTGGCTGCATACGCGTTGTATTCCGGTAACTCACAAACGTACATTCGATTAGATTCATCAATCGCAATTGCGCCAGGATCGCGAATTAGAGGTTCCGAAGCGACAAGCTGCAATTCAAAGTCCGAATGAATTTCTATCTGTTCAAGTGACTCTGCTGGAGTGCTTGCCTTAAGACGCGGCAGTTTGGATGCGAGCTTATCAATTGTCTCGTTAACCGGTTGCGAAGGTTTTTCCTGCCCCAAAAATAAACTTGTTAATCCAGAAAATAACAGGATATACGCAATGCTTTTTATGTTCATGATTCAATATTAACCCGTTTTAACACTCCATTAACAGACACTTGGATGTTTTCGCTTGGGTTTTCGTTTAGGTAGTCGATAGCATTGTGAGGTGTCGTCATCAGTTTTATATATATAGAAGCTTCATATATATAGAAGCAACAATTAACAGCTTCTGCGGCCACCTTAGCCGATGCCGTGTAACTAATTAATTAACCATCTTTTCTAAATCCAAACGCAGTTGCCTACTTAATCATGCAGAATCAAATGAGACTTGTCCTACTCTTGTCGCTTACGGTCATTTTTGGATCAGAATGTGTCATTGCTGACTCTGTTGTAAA
>JAKUOW010000005.1:19275-67041 GCA_022451045.1 Pirellulales bacterium
AACGACCAAATGTAATTCTGATCATGGCAGACGATCTGGGATTTGAATGTATAGGCTGTAATGGGAGCGAGCAATATAAGACACCAGTGCTCAACCAGCTTGCTAAGGATGGCATGCGATTCACTCAATGCCACGCTCAACCGTTGTGCACACCTAGCCGTGTAAAGTTAATGACGGGATTATCCAACGCACGAAACTACTCTGCATTCTCAGTACTACCACGGGACCAGAAAACAATTGGACAATATTTCAATGAAGCGGGTTACGAGACATGCATTGCCGGAAAATGGCAGTTACTCGGAGCAGAACACTACTCCACCCAATTCCGGGGCATGGGTACATATCCAGAGGATGCCGGCTTTGATTCAATTTGTCTTTGGCAAGTCGACAAACTTGGATCACGGTTCTTTGCACCATTAATGTACGTAAACGGTAAGAACGTACAGTTTGAAAAAGACCACTACGGTCCAGCGGTGGCCACCGACCATATCATTAACTTCATCAGCGAGAATCACGACCGTCCTTTCTTTGTTTATTACCCAATGATCCTTACGCACAGTCCGTTCGTTCCAACTCCATTGAGCAAAATACCGACAGAGAAATCCAAACAGTCTAATTTTGAAGATATGGTTCACTACATGGACTACACAATTGGGCGAATCTCCAAAACCATTTCAAACTTGGGAATTGATCAGAATACACTTCTAGTATTCGTTGGTGATAACGGTACACATTCATCAATTCAATCTGAATTTGGAAATCGCAAGGTACGCGGCGGAAAGGCTAAGACGACAAACGCCGGAACTCATGTGCCCATGATTGCACATTGGCCTAAGACGATTAAAGCAGGATCGACAAATGACAATCTCATCGACTTATCAGACTTTCTTCCGACGTTGATGGACGCAACTGGGATAGCCAAACCGGATCATTTGGACGGAGTTTCATTTATGCACCAACTTCGTAATGGAGAAGGGCGTGACCGCGAGTGGATCTATTGCTACTACAATCCCCGCCCGGAAAAGACCAAGCCTAGCTACTTCGTGCGGGATAAACGATTTAAACTCTACGGTGACGGCCGATTCTACGATTTGCAATCCGACGTGCTTGAGAAGACAGATATACCGAACCCAGATGGCCCAGCACTTACAGCCTTCAAAAAATTACAAGCAGCATTAGCGTCGATGCCCAATGAAGGCAGCAAACTCCTGAAATTCCCCGAATGACGTTATTTTTCTAATGGCTTTATAGATTTAACGAATCGAATTACATCTGCCAGATCTTGTTTGCTTAGATCCTTTTCAAGACCTTCCGGCATGAGAGATAACCCGGTCGACCTCAATACATCAATATTAGATCTGAGTATGACCTGACTCTTTCCGCCTGCTTGCTGAAGAGTCAGGCTCGCTGCCGTTTCGGATTTAATAATTCCACTTATCACCTCACCTTGCTCTGTGATAACCGAATACACATTGAAATTTGGTTGTGCTTCACGATTAGGATCTAAGATAGAAATCAACAAATCCGCCTCAGACTTGTTCTGGACAGAATTCAAGTCCGGAGCGATTGCATTCCCAGTTTCTCCAACCCGATGACAAACAGCACACCGTTTTTTGAAGACTTCGAATCCACGGGCATCGTTAGACTCTAGATCCAGAACATCTTGATAGTTTTCCACGACTTTCGCACGGTCTGAATCTATTTCAGCATCAAGCCACTTCTGAGCAAGTTGCTTGGTGTTTGTGTCTTGTGACTGCAACAACTGTTGCTTAATATCACGGTCGATATCTGACGACTTAATCACGTCAGACTCAAGTGCATCGAACAGTGTGGATATTCGCGATTTATTTGATACCAATCCAACAATGATATTCCGTCGAACTGCCGGGCTAAATGTGCTCCAGTTTTTAACCAGTGGTTCACTACTAGACGGATCACTCTGTCCGAGAAGCGAATCCACAGCAGCTAATTGGATTTGTT
This sequence comes from Pirellulales bacterium, assembly GCA_022451045.1. Taxonomy (GTDB): domain Bacteria; phylum Planctomycetota; class Planctomycetia; order Pirellulales; family Pirellulaceae; genus UBA11883. The sequence goes on from JAKUOW010000005.1 coordinate 21,256, forward strand.
GTGATTCACGCGCAGACAGAAGACTAGCCAATGAATCTAAGATGCCGTCGGAAGAATTGAATCTTAGTAATTGAACAGCGGCCAGTCTATCTGCTTCCGCAGCATCTGTGTCCGTTGCTTTATTCATAGCGCGTTCAAAGGACTCCCGAAACGCGTTGCGAATCGAGTCACTAGTAACGGCTGCGGCGACGAGTTTTTGTAGGCTACTCCCTCGCCTATTTAGACCTTCACCAAGTCCGGCTAATACCGATTGTTGTACTGCAAACTCGATTGACGGATCCAAGCAAGATGACAATAAGTACGCTATGTGTGTTTCCTCTTTACTCGATCCTAAAACCAGTGCTAACTGTTCCAGCACCGCACGCCCCGCCGACGATCGCCGATACTCCTGCTTGGAAAGCACTTTATCTGCAACAAGATGTGCATTGTTTCCAACCGACGTCAGGGCTGCGTTTATGACGATTTGGTTGTCTGCATTTTTTTGCATGAGTTGAGCAATAGCTGATGCTACCTCATCATCTGCAAATTCCCCGAGTGCGAAAGCAAGTTGAAATTGCACATGAGGGTTCACTGAGTCGACTCCAAGTACTAACTTGAGAATCGGACCCTCATCATCTGTAGCCGCAAATTGCTTACAAAGCTTCAGCGTATTTGCAATGACTCTGGGATGTGGGTCACTGAGACCTTTCTTTAAATCCGCGACCGTGATTGAGCCCAGTCCGTCAAGTGTGAATAAGCAGTGCAATCTACCAGTCGGGTTTTCACACACACTAAGAAATGAACGAATTTCATCTGCAATAGACTTATCTCCTCTTTCCCATATGAGGCGTTGAGCGGTTCTTCGATTCCACACGTTTTGCGAACCAAGCTGCTTTACCAGTTGTTGACCGGTCATGGCACCTAAGTCAGGCACAGCTCGACGCTTCATATCGGGACTTACTAGTCGATAGACGCGTCCGCGATCACGTCCACTTGTTAAGTCCAAAAATGCTTTAATTTCCTCTGGAATGGAATATGGATGTTCAATGGTTTCTCTATACATATCCAACACGTACAAACTTCCATCCGGTGCGTTGACGAAGTTTACTGGCCGAAACCAATTGTCACGTGATCGAAGGATCTCGGTACCTTCATCTGCTCTTTTAGCCACGTGCTGAATGCCTTCACGGTCAATCGTCTTCCGATGCACCAAATTTCCACCTACATCACCGATAAAAGCATTTCCATGAAATCGTTTTGGATATGCGTCACCTAAGTAGATGGTGATGCCCGTTGCGGAAGTGAAGTACCCAACTGGATACTCCGTTGGGACAGCTCCTTTCGGCTTACTTGGATCTAGCGGAATGAACTCCCAGCCTCCATCTTTGTTGATAACGAGGCGATAACCTTTGTCGAGAGCCCGCCACTTCTGCCTTACAATCCGCCAGGGCTCCGGAGGACTAATTCTGAAAACTGGCGAACTAGCGCCATCCGCTGCAATACTTCGAATCATTCCAGTGGGTGCGAAGAACGGATTCCTGCTGACGTACTCCAGTGGATAAATAACCTGTTGAATATGATTGCTATTACTGCACACGTACCGAGTACCCCACTCATCAAGAGAGTGGCCGTACTGTAGGCCGCCTGTCACTGATTCAAATTGCTCTGTCTTTGGATCAAACCTCAGATCAACGCTTCCTAGATCTGAGAAGTCGTTACCCCGGTGTTGAATATCTTTGGGGTTTCGACCGGCTGCAAAGTAGATCTTGTTATCAAGTCCCCACACCAGACCATTGGCAACTGATTGCACGTTATCCCTGCCAAAACCACTTAGTACAACTTGCTGAATGTCTGCACGACCATCGTTATCCGTATCCTTCAAGTAGTACAGGAATTGAGGGGCAACAACAAACACTCCGCCGTTGTAACAACAAACGGATGTCGGCCAGCTAATCCCATCTGCAAACACCTGGCTCTTATCCATTTTGCCGTCGCCATTTGTATCAGTTAGCAATCGGATAATACCGGCATCCTTTAGGCCACCACCATTTGGATTGAGCCGCGTCGGTTCATGTGAAAACGGATAGCCATGCATTTCTGCAACGTACATCCTGCCATGCTCATCAAAACATGCATCGACTGGGTCTGAGACAAGAGGTTCCGCAGCAACAATCTCAAGCGAAAATCCATTCGCTAACTCAAACGTGTCTATAGCGTTTTTGACTGAAGTAAAAGGAATACGAGGCATATCCTCCTTGGTCACCGTTTTTCTGTCTTGTGAATACAAGTCAGCAGTACACAGGCCTAGATTCACCAATATCAAAAGAAGAAGACGCATTCTGGTCACTTAACCTCCAGAAGTTTACTAATACCTTCAGTCATGATGTCATCGACCGTTGGTTCACAAAATGCAACACGTACCTCATATCCTTGAGCCGGATATTCCTCTTTGATCGGTATGTACCAAGGTCCGCCATCACCATAAGCTGCGGTCGCCACAAATCGATCTTTAGCCATCTTCTGGGCACGCAGTTGGTATTCGACAAACGACTCGGCTGGCAAGTGTAATAGCGAAATATCGTTGATCGCCAATGAACTAAGAACAATCGGAATCTTTTTCTCCAGTCGGTTCAGCCAGGCAAGCATATAGGATGGGCGATTACGATTTACAACGCTATTACTTTTGTTTGAAATCCCGGATTGAATTGCGTCCTTCATAAGCGTGTTGCGGGCAGCCGGTAGTATTTCGACTGTACGCCAACCAACCTTACTTACGGGTGTTTTGACGACCGCTTCTTCTGCCTTCAACATCGCCTGATACATGCGGTCAGCTAATTCAGCACGTACTGGCTTTGAACCGTCGTTGTATTTTCCCGCCGACACATTTCCTGATGCACCTGTGAAGTAAATGTGATGGCAACCAGAGTCTTCTTCTTGCCGACGCTTTCTGGCAATACCGACGAAGTCGCTGCTTACTAGCCCATCACCGTAATAGCTCATGGGATGAGTTGCATAGTAGTGCAGAGTAGCTAGTCGTTCTTCGTTGTTATGGAATGTCACAACCTTTAGCATGCGATCGATCGTGCCTTCAGTCATCGCGCGGAGCTTTGGGTCTTTGCAACTGCTCCCGCGCATTGCCTTAATCACCCCGTTTTCGTCCCGATAGATCCTTCGATTAGACGCCACACGGTCAACTTCAGATTCACCGTGGCCAACATGGGTAACAGGTTTGGCTTTATTCAATGATCCGCTTACTGCAGCTACCACCTTGCTAACACATTGGTGAAAGTACTCTGGTTCGACAATATGCGGTAAATCTCCTTCTGCCTGCGTGATCCTATCAGCATCAAGACAAGCAAAGGGGGCATTGTGTTGGTGAACACAATGAACAGCTACTCGTTCCGGGGTGGTGCCAACTGCTTTTGCGATCTCTGTTCTCCATAGCACATGAGACTCATTAAGGATTCCTGTCCAGTCAACTGCGCAGATGACAATTGGTTTGCCGGCACCAAGTAGTACGATGCCATGAGCATCGAGGGTATCTGTCACACCGACAACCGGCGTGATCCAACCACCGCAAAGTGGGTGTCCTTCAGGTGGAGTAACATCTGCTGAAAATGAGGCTAGCTTTAGATCATTAGTTTCATGCAATTCTGATCGTAGCGAGTTGGGGATGATCGACCAGATTGTTGCCGCCGCAACGGACTGTTGCAGGAACTGACGCCTTTGAAATTGATCCGGGTAAAATATATTACTTTTAGTCATTTGGTTGCCTCGTGAGTTCATATCAACCACAATCCACTAGAACGATGTGTTTTATTTAATCATCTTAGCATTGAGGATCATGGAGAAATACAGTTATCAAGTTTTGCCTAACGGGCAGGCGAATGCCGTATATGGTGTCGATATCTCACCGGCGGACGATATGATCGCGTCAGTGAGTTTGAGCCATGCAATGAAGATTTGGGATAAGGACAGTGACGAGCCTCGCGAATATCGTGATCTGCATGCTGATGGTATTGCTGATGTCTGTTTTTCGCCTGATGGAAAGCTCATCGCAACTGCCGGGTTAGACAGATTAATAAAGGTGTTCGACACTTCAAGTGGAACAATTGTTACCACGCTTAGCGGTTCAGGTAATTTTGTGATGTCCGTTAGCTTCATGGGCGATGACAACAAGAAGCTCGTTTCAACCGGCTTCGACAATATGGTGAGAACCTGGACGCTTGATGGACCTGTTGCTCAACTCGCTGGAATGACTAATTACAGCTACGGCGTCGACTGCAGCGCAGATGGCCTTTGGATTGTCAGTGGTAGTGTTGCTAGTGAAGTGACGGTGTGGAACAGTGATGGTGAAAAGACATATCAGCAGACCGAACACGAGAAAGGTGTACACTCAGTTGCTTTTGCGAAACACAGCAACGACAAATTCGCAAGCGGTGGCGGTGACGGCGTCGTGTCACTTTGGAATCGGGAAGCTGGGGAAGTAGCTAATCGACTGCGTGGTCACAAAGGGTATGTACGAGCTCTAGCCTTTTCGCATGATGGAAAAATGCTAGCAAGCGGCGGCCAGGATGGTGCCATCTGTCTCTGGGATTTAGAAAAACTGGAGAAACTCCAGACACTATCTCTTCACACAAATACTGTTTACTCGCTGGCATTTTCCCATGATGATAGCTTCCTGATTTCTGGAAGCTTCGACAGACGAACAGTCAAATGGCAGCTTTAATTTACACCGCCCATTATTAGAGAATCGCTATGGGCGTCGTCGCTCATTCGGGGTAGGACCTCCGCGGCCCGGATCGGTTACAGGAATTTGTGTCTTCCAAAAGATACCTCGACGCCGCCCGTTTGTAATGTGAACAGGCGCCTCGCTCGTTCTCTCTTGATGAGTAAGTAACGCAAGATTCAAAGCGTCTGAGATTTCATCGTCTGTAGCAGACGAGTCGAGTTGTGATAAAACGACGCCGGTTTGACCATATGGATCAGGATCTACAACGATGATATTTGATTGTTCGTTAAGTCCTTTAAGAGCGGCTAATTCCGTATCACTTTTGGATTCAGCGAAAGTGAATTGGCCACGAAAATCGCTCCACGCATATTTAGTCAATTTGCTCTTACATTGCTGCCGTTCATCCTCTGAACTACTACGCACAATAACGAGTGGTTGCTGATCACATGCTGCAACATTTAGCGCGAGTCTAACAGTCGCTAAGGCTGGGTAGCTATGCTTGATCTGACGTGCGCCACTGTAATTCGCAGCAATTCTGTTCATCGTGGCCGCCATTTGATCTGGGCCACTGAACATTTGTAGTGGAGAACGGCCAGCACGTATCAAGCGCCTTTGTCCATCCGGTGAGAGTATGCAAAACACAGTGTTTTCCAACTGTCCACTGCGTCCTATGAAGACTGTCTTTAAGAACTGGGCTTCTTCAGCACTCTCGTAAGTCGCCAGTCTTACACACACAAACGCTTCTGCAGCTTTTATTACTTTGGCCTTGGACAAGAAACTCTCGTCCATATTTTGCTTACCAGGTCACCACATTCCTGGCACCTGATGACAATGCGGCGCGGCTGACACTAAGAGAATTGGGCGACCGCTTTCTTTGGCAGCAGCAAGCCCGGATTCCCAAGTACCATACCAGGCAATGGAACGTCGTAATTCACGTTGTGCGCCAACTTCAGCTGCTGCTGAGCAGAATACCAATAAAAAAACGCTAATTATAAATCGCCTGCTCTTCACAGGTGCCACCTCACTAATTTATGGACAGTCTATGTCTATTCTCCATCAAATTCATGGACAGTCTATGACTTTCTGTCTCAGAAATCATGAACAGTCTATGTTTATCCAGACAGAAAGTGGCGAACTCATCGGGAAAAACGCTAAAACAAAACGTGGGTGTCTATGATTGGCGGGGGGTGGTAAAAAGTGGGGGTCCATGATTCGGAGAGATTGGGAGAGATAGCGAGGTTTTGCGAAAGCAGAGAGGTTGTGATGAGAAGGTTAATTTTTGGTTGGTTGGTGGTAGTTTTGGCACTGGTGTGTCAGGGAAATGTGCGAGGTGAGGAAGGAAAGCCGAATGTTCTTTTCCTAATCTGTGATGATCTGAATTGTGATATCGGTGTCTATGGCCATAAGTTGGTTAAGACACCAAATATCGATGCCCTAGCTAAAAAAGGGGTGACATTTCTAAATGCACACTGCCAATATCCACTTTGTGGGCCTTCTCGTGCGTCCTTCATGACGGGAATGTATCCAGACCAAACTCTCGTGCGCCGCAATGCAATCTACATTCGAGAACATGTTCCGAACGTCCTGACAATTCCCCAGGTCTTTCGTTCAGAAGATTACTTCGCTACTCGGATCGGCAAAATTTTCCACTACAACGTTCCACGGCATATCGGCACATCCGGTCACGATGATCCTTATTCGTGGAATTACACAATTAACCCGCGCGGTCGTGACAAGGAAGAAGAAGACCAGATTTTTTCACTCGTGCCAAACCAGTTCGGCGGGACACTTAGCTGGTTAGCTGCTGACGGTACGGACGTAGAACAAACCGATGGCATCGCAGCAAGCGAAGCTATCAATTTGCTAAAGAAGTATTCTCAAACAGGAACATCGTTCTATATGGCAGTTGGTCTTTATAGACCTCACACGCCGTTTGTCGCTCCGAAAAAGTATTTTGAAATGTATCCTCTCGATAAAATAACCGTTCCAACCATCCCCGACGGATATCTAAATACGATTCCAAAACCGGCCGCCAGCAGCATCAGCAGAAAGAAGGACCAGGTAAACCTAAAGACAAGCCTGGCAAAACAGGCGATCCAAGCGTATTACGCCTCCATCACATTCGCAGACGCGCAACTCGGTCGGATCTTAAGTACGCTCCAATCAACAGGACTCGACAAGAATACCATCGTCGTCTTCACATCGGATCATGGTTATCACATGGGAGAACACGGGCACTATCAAAAAACAACTTTGTTTGAGAATGCTACGCGAATCCCGCTGATCATCACCGGCCCTAGCGTAAAGCAACTTAATAAGTCTGCTGACGGCTTGGTAGAGATGGTCGATATTTACCCGACCTTGACTGAACTCGCCGGGCTAAAGACTCCGAAGTTTGTAGCTGGGAAAAGCCTCGTTCCGATCCTCAATGATGCAACTGCATCCATTCGGGAAAGTGCTCTGACGCAGTTTCAAAATGGCTATAGCATTCGCACCTCGCGTTATCGCTACACACATTGGGGTGAAGATGGAGAAGCGGGTAATGAACTATACGACCACTCTAATGATCCAGAGGAACTCGTGAATCTATCCCAGAACGACAAATATAGCGACATCGTCAAACAGCTAAGCCAAATGCTCAAAGATCGAGTCGCTCACGCCAACCTACCACCACAAGGGATAAAGCAAATTCAATCCCCTCTGACACGACGAGTCCCACAGCCCAATCCGTAAGGTTTTTCACACTGACTTTATCCGATCGCGGTTCTCACCCGATTTGTAACTTCCTGGTAAACATCTGCTGGCAAGGGACCCTTATCAAGAGTTCTAACATTTTCTGCAAGATGGTCGTGATTACACGTTCCAACAATCGTTGTGTGGCAGTGTGGATGACTCAGCGTGAATCTCAGGATCAACTCTGCCCGAATCATCTCCTCTGAAAGTAAGTCATCGAGCCCGGCTGCCGTCCACGCATCGTTCAGTGCAGGTCGTTGAATCTCCGCGTCCGGCCCACCGTGCGCAATTCCACCACGAATGATTATTCCTGCACCCGTATCTGCAGCAGCGGTTATCAAATCGTGATGACTGGGAGCCAGGCAAGAGTAGGGGATTTGAAACGTGTCAAACACATCCAACTCGATCATTCCTTGCAAGTTTGGTATCGAGTTAGAAGAACCAATAAATCTAATCAGTCCCTGCGATTTAAACTCCATGAGAGTCTCTACTAATCCTGCACACTTGATCGTCTCAGCGTCTCCGCCATGAAACTGCATGAGATCGATGTAATCGGTTTGCATACGCTCGAGGCTCGTCTCCAGATTTCGAAGAAGCACGTCTCTCGTCCAAGTGTGAATCACCTCTAAATGGTCATCGTGCTGTTGGTAATCACATCCACACTTGGTTGCCAGAATATATTCACTCCGGCGGGACGCTATGAATTGACCAATCCGCTCTTCACTAACACCGTAATCTGGTGCTGTATCAATGAAGTTAATTCCTGCATCTAAGACTGCATTCAGAAATACGTCTGCCTCAGAATCACAAACAACACGCACCCCCCAGGTACGCGGGCCGCGTAAACCCATGCTGCCGTATCCCAGCTGAGTTACCTGTAACCCAGTTCGGCCTAGTTCTTTCTTTATCATCGTGATCGTCCGTTCAACAGCTTCAGAGTCCTAACAGATTTAGGACCGCGAACACGATCGTACCAGTGTTACATCACGCCGTCGATAAGCGAGCCGTTTTCAACAATCTTGATCGGTCGACCAATGCTACTTAGATTCTCGAACTCCGGTTCCACACCGAGTACTGTATAGAGAGTGTGCAGCAGATCATTTACTTTGACCGGACGATCTGTGATTTCGACACCACCATCATCCGTTTGGCCAATTACTTGACCGCCCTTAATCCCGCATCCCGCCATGGCCATACTGTACGCTCGTGGATAGTGATCACGACCACCTCTGCCATTGATCCTTGGCGTACGACCAAATTCACCTAACCAAACAACCAGAGTTGAATCCAACATTCCACGTTGCTTAAGGTCACGAACCAATTGTGCAAACGGTAAATCTACCTCTGCACACAAATCGGTTGTTCTACTGAAGTTGTCAAAGTGAGTGTCCCAGTTCGACGATGCTACTTCCACAAACGTTACACCTGATTCGACAAGCCGCCGCGCCATGAGACAACCGGCTGCAAAGCTTCCATCTCCATATGCTTCGCGGGAAGATAGCGATTCTTTACTCAAATCAAAAGCATCCATTTCCGGACTGAGGATCATTCGCGATGCTTTGCTATATAATTTTCGATTCGCGATAACTGCTTTCTTGGACCCATCATCAGATGCATCGTCTTCAAGTTGATTGAGTAGGCCAAGTCGCCGCTTGTACCGAGACTCCGTTGTTTGAATCTGCGTGTTATCGGGCAAGCGTTCAGCAGAGCTTAGTAAGAACGGGTCAAAATCTACGCCGAGCAGTCCGGCCTTTGCTGTGTTCCTCGTGTTACCAATTCGCACGAACGATGGCAGATTTGCATCGGCATCCCCCAAGTGCTGTGCAACGTGTGAACCAATAGCGGGATACTTAACACTCGCCGTTGGTAAGTACCCAGTTTGTGTTACATACGATGCACGTGGATGGCTACCTTCCGGTCCATTCATTGAACGGATAATACACAACTCGTCAGCAATGGAAGCCGTTTCCTTGAGTCCTGCAGCAAAATTCACACCTGGAATTGAAGTCTGCACGGATTGTGTTTCACCGCCATTGGAATGACCAGACTTAGGATCCCAAGTCTCAAATTGACTGGGACCACCTCCCATCCAAAGGAGGATGCATGACTTGGCATTTGCCTTGATCTGAGCAGCATTTGCAATGATCGGCAGTTTCCAATTGAGCATGGATAACGCACCGACAGATCCAGCCGTTAGTGCCGTACGTCGATTGATTTCTTGTCGTGAATTCTTAATCTTCATAAGTGCATTCCAATCCCGAATTGTGTTTTGCGCCCCCGAGATTCCGCTCACTTTCGTGTCTTAAATTCTGTCGTGTTAATAAGTGCCCATATCAGATCAGCAAATGCTTCACTTCGATCACCGACCTGTCTGATGTAAGTCAACGACGTATTGAGCTCGCTGCGATTTGGCCGACGAGCTAGTACACGTAAATACAATTCCTTCACTGCCTGCTGATTGTCCGGGACTTCCCGAAGTAATTTTCCAAGTACTGAATTCGGGGCGGCATTCAACTGTTGATTGATAAAAGTAGAATTCATCATCGCTAAAGCCTGAGGAATTGACGTGGACACCTCCTCACGCAAGTTATTTGGGTCGTAGCCAAATACGTTTGCAAACCCAAATCGCGGAACATTTCGCAAGTTAAACGGATTGGGACCCTGTGCATTTGAAGTGGGCGGCTTTTCCTCTAATTCGAATACATTGAGGAGCGAGTCAAACAACTGGTCTGATCTAAGTGGTTGGGGCACGTTTGCCTGAAACGGTACTTCGTCGTAATTCCGTCTATCTCGACTCTCACGTTGATAAGACTCTGTCGACATGATAGTTGCGATTAGCCACTTCAGATCGTAGCCGGATGCTGCAAACTGTCCTGCAAGATAATCAAATGCCTCTGGTGCAGTAACTTCTCGATCCGGGCCCAGGTCATCCACCGGCTCACAAAAACCCTCACCAACGAGTTCACTCCACATTCGGTTTGTGAGCGCCTTCGCAAACCACTGGTTGTTGGAATCTGTAACCCAGTCTGCAAGTGTAGACCGGCGACTCGCATCGGTAGTCCCAATCACAACCTCCTTATCGTTCATAAAGAACTTAGGAGTGATTACTGGACCTTCCTCAGCTGGATTCTCCAGATTCGGCATGTTGTGTTCCAGCGTACCGATGAACCGATTGTTATTATTTTGTCGCCTGTTACGAGGAGTCCTATCGATGGCGTAAACCAAGAATGTTCTGGGATCCATTTGCGGTCGCATGGCGACTCTTGGGAAAAACGCCGCAAGCTCATGAAATTGCTGCCGTGTCCATTGATCGGTTGGATGATCGTGGCACTGAGCACATTGGATTTGAATTCCCATGAAGATTCGCGAGATCTCGGAAACAGTCTCTTCGGGTCTTCCTTGTTGAGCCGCGATCAGCCCAGTCTCCCCGTTTTCCCGAATATCGCCGCTAGCGGTTATCAAATCACGGGCAATTTCGTCCCACGGTTTGTTTTCATTTAGTGATTCAGCCAGGTATTGCTGAAATGCCAGCACGCCAAGCTGGGACTGGTCATTTGTACGCCGATACGTGATCACGTCGCGCCAATAATTTGCCCAGTTCGTACCGTAGTCCTGGTCATCAAGTACAAACTCGAGTAAAAATCTTCGCTTGTCAGGATGGTCCTCCAGACCAAACACGAGAATATCATCGAGAGACGGCAACTGACCAACTACATCAAGATATACCCGACGTATAAACGTCTCATCATCACATGGTTTTATATCAGACGGCTGCGTCTCTTCATTGATTAAGCGGTCAACTTCAGCAGCAACATCGACAAATGACTGAGCAGCGCATGGTGAATTAACCGTGAACACTGAAAGAAAAGCCGTTAGTGCAGCAGTTACTGCAAAAGAACGAAGATGCATGATGAGATCTGTTCTGAAATAGAGATGTTGCCCCTCGTAGTAATTTTAACACCATGGTTGTTAACTGGTTTCGAGCAATTCTAAAAAAAGGGCATCCAGAACGCCGAGTGCCACATATAATTCCACATCAAGATGCGTGAAACAAACGTCGTGCGGCGGTGTTAGTATAAATACACAAGTCCAAACTATGCTTAGTCCAAGGATGAATCGATCAATGAAATCACTCGCTGCTCCAATGTGTTTCATCTTTAGTGTTGTGTTGCAAGCTAGTGCCTACGGTCAGGCACCCAACAAGCCTACTGGTCTACAGCCAAACGCAAATCAAAACCCGCAGCGACAGGAACGGTATCAACAGTTTCTCCAGCGATTCGACACCAACAAGAATGGTCGAATCGATCCGGATGAATTAGCGAAAGCCCGCCAGGCCATTCAACAGCGCCAGCAACAGAATCGGCCGGGCAGCAACTCAACAACTCAACCCCAGAACAATACCGCGCGACCCAATATGAATAGTCAACAATACCGTCAACTGCTTCAACGATTCGATAAAGATGGTGATGGCAGACTCAGCGGTGATGAACTGCAAGCCGCCCGGCAAGCACGGCAACAAATGCAAGGAAGTCAGTGAGGTAGGCCACTAGCTGGACGGATATTGTTTAATTTCGGCGTTCGTAAAAACCGCCTCGACTCGAGTGAACTAATGTCAGAATATGACCGAAATAGCGATGGTGAACTTAATGCTGCAGAACGCAGGTCTGCGATAGAGGCACTAGAAAACAAATAGCCCAGCTAGAATACTTTTTCCTTGAGCTCAAACAAAATGCAGCCGAGGTTATAGAGTCCGTGTAGGATCGCCGCTGCCATGATAAAGACAGCCGAAGTAGCCATGTTCGGTTTCTCGTTGCGTGTCATGCTGAGATTCCAGGTTCTCATCAGACCCAAACTCGAGATAAGCCAACACGGTACGTGAAGTACAACGCCCACCGTCCAACGCCACTGCATGATGTCCGGATTCTCTCTGACTTCCGGGCGTAGCTGGTAAAGCAGGTTTTCAATAACAGCAAAGGCCAACCCACCGGCTATGGCACATATGGCAATTTGCATCCTCGAAGTAAACCGAAATGGTCTTTTCTCAATTATCCATAAGAGACAGGCTACCTTGAAAATCTCCTCAGCTGGTGGTGCGACGAAAACTGCCGAGACTATTGGTAATCCCTGAAAGGAATTTGTCAGCAACGCACCAATAACTGCAAATGGTCCTGCGACCAGGGCAATCGCAATCGTCAACACCCAGCTGTTTAGAAATGAACGGTTCTCGATATTTACAGCGAGCCATCGATCATATGTAAGACCATCAATCGGTGCGCTCGGAAGTCTCTTATCAGCAAGTGCCGGTTCATCCCAGACCGTATGTTCGACGGCTTCGTTAGAAGAAATTTCCCTGGAATCAGTTTGAGCCAAATGAGGCTCGCGGAAGACAGAGTGACGATCTGGCTTCTTGTTCATTTTGCTGCTCGATATGCAGTTCCGGTTGCAATAAGAGCAACCGATGGAGCAGTACCGCTACTGATATCCGCAGTCATAAATCGTACGTTGCAAATCGCATTGCAATCTAAATCTCGTGCTGCAACCAATAGCTGTACAAGCACGTCGTTTCGAGCTCGCGCCATAAGAGAAATAAAGCTCGTGACCTCGCCACCAAAAATATTCTTCAAACTCGCCAGAAACATCTTCAGGTAGTCATTGGCGATAACGACTTCACCGCACACCAGTTGCGGCGTAGGACCACTAGAATCCGCATTGGGAAATGTCTTGAGTTGAGTGACCAGGATGTCGTCCATTTCTGCTAATTGAGCAAGTAGCTTCTTGGTATGAGCGCGATCATTGATTCGACCAGCTGTGTAGCCCAGCAAAAGCAATCCGAACGGTATGCCAAGATAAATAGCGATGATAATGGCAGTATTCATTTAGACCGCCTCCGAACCGGAATTGGAGACTTTAACAGCTGTACCGTAGGCATAGAGCTCCGATGCACCGGATGTCACCGAACTCGTGGTGAAGCGAACGTTGACGATAGCATTCGCGCCAAGTTGCTCGGCCTGCGCGATCATTCTGGTCAAGGCCTCCTGCCGTGACTCCGTCAGAAGTTCCGTGTAACCTTTCAGCTCACCGCCAGCGAGATTTTTCAGTCCTGCCATGATGTCACGACCTACATTTTTAGCTCTAACCGTATTGCCCTGAACAAGTCCGAGTAATTCTGTGATCTCATAGCCAGCTACGGTCTCTGTATTGGTAACAATCATCTATCACTTTCTGTGTAAAGAAGATCTTCGGTTATCGACTTGTGTCAACGTTGATTCTATCAACTGAATTGTGCCAAAACGCTATTAAATGTCTCACTCGGACGCATCGCGGCATCGGCAAGGTCATCACATGGCTGATAGTAGCCACCGATATCCGTCGCCGCACCTTGAGTTGCAAGTAATTCAGCAGCAATTTGCTCTTCGTTGTTTGAAAGCGCTTCTGCAATTGGCTGAAACTGTGATTTTAATTCCTGGCAATCGTCCTGTGTAGCGAGCGCCTGGGCCCAGTAAAGTGCCAAATAAAAGTGGCTTCCGCGATTATCCAGTTCATGTACCTTACGAGATGGAGATTTGTTGGTAAGTAGGTACTGGCTGTTGGCTTCATCCAGCGCTCTGGCAATAACTCGAATCTTCTCGTTCTCAGTTTTTTGAGCCAGATCTTCAAGGGATACCGCAAGCGCCAAAAATTCACCTAGTGAATCCCAGCGTAAGTGGTTCTCTTCATTGAATTGCTGCACGTGCTTTGGTGCAGAACCACCAGCACCAGTCTCATACAGACCACCACCAGCAAGAAGTGGAACGATCGAAAGCATCTTAGCACTTGTGCCAAGTTCGAGAATTGGAAACAAGTCCGTCAGATAATCACGTAACACATTTCCAGTAACCGAAATCGTATCCAGTCCTTCTTTACATCTCTGGCAAGCGTGTAAAGCTGCGTCCGCCGGTGCCATAATCTGGATATCAAGTCCTTCTGTATCGTGCCCCTGCAAATACTCATTGACCTTTGCAATTAAATTTGCATCATGAGCCCGTGCCTCGTTTAGCCAGAAGACTGCCGCAGAACCGGTAGCCCGTGCTCGTGAAACCGCGAGCTTGACCCAGTCGCGTATTGCCACGTCTTTCGTTTGGCACATTCGCCATATGTCACCGGCAGCAACCGCATGTTGCATTAGCACCGCACCTTCCTGATCGACAACCTTCACGGTGCCGTCAACAGGAATCTCAAACGTTTTGTCGTGCGACCCATATTCTTCCGCTTTCTTTGCCATCAACCCAACATTGGATACGTTGCCCATGGTTGTCGGATCAAAGGCACCGTGTTCTTTGCAGAAATTAATCGTTGCCTGATAAATCGGTGCGTAGCAGCGATCAGGAATGACAGCTTTAGTGTCGTATTGCTCGCCGTCGGGTCCCCACATTTGACCGGAGGTTCGGATGAACGCAGGCACGGATGCATCGATGATCACATCACTCGGTACATGCAGATTAGTAATGCCTCGGTCGGAATTGACCATGGCAAGGCGTGGACGCCGCGTGTACAAGTCGGCAATATCTGATGTGATCTCATCTTGTTTCTCAGTCGGTAACTCAGCGAGTTTGTTGTAAAGATCACCAATTCCGTTATTCGGATCGAAACTGATTTGTTCAAGAGCATCGTGGTGCTTTTCGAGTACTTCACCGTAGTAAACTGAAACAGCGTGTCCAAAAATGATCGGGTCAGAGACCTTCATCATTGTGGCCTTCATGTGAATTGAAAATAGAATATCCTGTTCGATCGCATCATTGATAGCATCAGCCAGGAATGACCGGAGCGCCGTGCAGCTCATAACGGCTGCATCAATCACTTCACCTTCTAAGAGTGCAAGTGCCTCTTTCAGCACCGTTGTACTTCCATCTGCTGATTCAAGCTGGATAGCAACCGTACCAGGCGAGGTCATCACATGAGATTCTTCGCTGCCAAAGAAATCCCCATCAGACATGTGTGCGACATGCGTTTTCGAATCCGGCGACCATGCTCCCATCGAATGCGGATTGTTTCTGGCGTATTCTTTAACAGGGCCAGCAACCCGACGGTCAGAATTGCCTTCACGTAACACTGGATTCACGGCACTTCCAAGCACCTTGCTGTAGCGATCGCGGATCGCTTGCTCTTCTGGTGTTGACGGCTCTTCGGGAAAATCAGGAAGGTCATATCCATGCTGACGCAATTCCTCAATTGCAGCGGTAAGTTGTGGAATAGAAGCGCTGATATTCGGCAGTTTGATGATATTGGCATCTGGTGTTTTAGCTAATTCACCCAAGTCTGATAACGCATCGGATTGCTGTTGTTCTTCTGTCAACGAATCGGAAAAGTTGGCAATGATACGGCCAGCCAATGAAATATCACGCAATTCTACTTCGACACCGGAGGAACGTGTAAATGCCTCCACAATCGGTAAGAACGAGCGAGTAGCCAATGCCGGGGCTTCATCTGTCTTGGTGTATACGATCTTTGCTGCCATCACGAATCCTGCTTCTGCACGGGAACTAAGTTTTTCTACTCCCCAAATTAACACCATCTAAACAACTCAACAATTAGACGTGCTGGTAGACCTGCTGGCGACGGGCAAAGGTGATGTCAATTAATCACCCAGTGCCATAGCACGGAATCTCCGGACTATTTGAACTTGACATATGATATCATAGTGATATCATTTTAATATCACTTAAACGTACTGCATTTCATTACCTGAAAGATGAAACGATGCCGCAAACAACGCAAATGGAAGAACTTACTTATTCACCTCGTTCCGGATGGCCGATGCTACTGCTGCTACCGCTGATTCTTGGACTTGGGATTACACAGATGATTCTCAGTGTTCACCGAGATTTGTTCCCCCTGTCTGTCGCAATTCCGTTGATTCTGTTTTGCAATGTCTGTTTCGTAACCGGATTATTTGGATTTCAAGCGGTGCAACCAAATTCGAGCCGAGTGTACCTACTATTTGGAAAGTACAAGGGGTCTGTACGGATATCCGGGTTCTATTGGGTAAATCCTTTCTTTTCTAAGAAGAAGCTCTCACTGAGAGTGCGTAATTTCGAAACTGGTGCTCTTATGACACCCGAGGAAAAGAGCGAATTGGGCCGTGTTATCAAGCAGAAAACGCGCACAGCAGGAAAACCATCAAAGGTAAACGACTGCGAGGGAAACCCAATTGAGATTTCGGCTGTTGTTGTATGGAAGGTAGTGAATACAGCTGAAGCGCTGTTCGAAGTGGATGATTATGAAGATTTTGTCTCAGTGCAAAGTGAGGCGGCTCTTCGCAACCTCGCCAGTCGTTATCCCTACGATAGCCACGACGGAGAGATGTCCCTTCGCGGCAATACAACGGAGATTTGCGACCAGTTAAATCACGATATCCAGGAACGTCTCGATAAAGCAGGCGTTGAAGTACTAGAAGCACGCATTAGCCATCTGGCATATGCTCCGGAAATTGCTGCTGCGATGCTACAACGTCAACAGGCCCAGGCTGTTGTTGCCGCGAGAACTAAAATTGTTGATGGTGCAGTAGGCATGGTGCAATTAGCATTGGAACGCCTTACTGATGACAATATTCTGGAACTGGACGAGGAACGAAGAGCTGCCATGGTCTCAAACCTATTGGTGGTTCTGTGTGGCGACCGTCATGCGCAACCAGTTATTAACACCGGTTCCCTTTATCAGTAGTCATCTGTTTGGACTGGCGTCCCAGTTAATTGAAACCTCAATTCAGTATTTAAAGGATTGTGAAGAGTGGCGAAGAGAGGGTCATTTTTATTCAGGACGAATGACGAAACGCTTGACGCGTTAAGGCGATGGGCGGGTGATGAACTCCGTAGCGTGAACAGTCAACTTGAGTTCATTGTCCGCCGAGCGCTCCTTGATGCAGGACGTCTCGGCACGCCAAAAGATCCAGATGCACAAGAAACCGATGAATAACATGTACAGTCAACAGTTTTTGCGAAACCAACTCCATACAACAGCGTTTAGTTACAGATGAATACATCACAACAGGAAAGTGGCACATCAAGTGCTAAAACAACAACCTCTGAATTGCCAAAACGCATGGCACGCCGTCATGACTTAGATTCTTTGCGAGCCGTCGCGATGTTATTAGGAATCGTGCTCCACGGAAGCCTTGCGTATTTCATAATGCCTTTTTGGCCCGTTCAGGATGTGAATCAGCACGACGGGATTGGCGGAATGTTTCTTATGCTGCACGGATTCCGCATGCCGTTATTCTTTCTAATCAGCGGGTTCTTTACGGCAATGTTGTGGCGTTATCGCGGCTTGGAGTCGCTTGTTCAGCATCGGTTTAAGCGCATTTTTCTGCCATTGGTAATCGGTCTGCTTACAATCATCCCGTTAATGAATTTCGTAACGGACTTCGTAACTGAAAATGCGATGCCAACATTTGGGATTAATGCTCCCAACATGCAAGGCGTCGAACCTGAATCTCCAATCACCGTTAAACCTGTTTCCTTGACCGATTCCTACCCGCAGCAAGATATTTTTGATGCTGCGTTTAGCGGCGACCTTGGTGCTGTAATCGCCAACCTCCAGGCGGGAGTCGACGTCAACGCTAAAGAACCGGGTAAAAGAAGTACGCCACTACAAATCGCTGCGTTTGCCAAGCATAAACATATAGTTGAATTTCTGATAAAGAAGAAGGCAGATCTCTTCTATCGAAATCTGGACGGCGCTACGGCTTTGGAAATCGCATATTTCGTTGGTGCTGAAGATATCGCTGCGGTACTACAAGACGCGATGGAGGATTCGCCAACGCCTGTGATGTCAGAGACCGAGCCTTTCGAATTCGATGAGTTCCTGCAGGTGGATAGCCAACTGGTGGCCCCGGATAGTCTGGCAGCTTCATACCAAGCGTGGCTAAACGGCCCAACCTGGAATACCTCAAATGATCCCTTCGCATTTAATTTCATGCATACACCAGTTTTCCATCACCTCTGGTTCCTTTGGTTCTTGTGCTGGCTGGTTGTCGGCTTCATTTTCTACAGCAAGGCTGTTGAAGCTCTTAATCTCAAACAGCTTCCCAACTGGCTGATCGTCTCTCCGTTGCGATACTTATGGCTTATTCCCGTAACCATGTTTGCTCAGCAATTTATGCTAATGCCGGTGTTTGGGCCTGACACATCTGCCGGGCTGCTCCCGTATCCACATATGCTCCTCTACTACGGAATATTCTTTTTCTTTGGAGCTCTATACTTCGACGTCAACGATGAGAGCGGAATCATCAGTAAATTTTGGCAAATGGAATTGGGAATTGGAGTATGTCTGTTCTTCTTCGGCGTAGAAGCCGCAGTTGGTGACGTCAGTAATTTCGAATCTATCATCGCACCTGAGTACTACGGATTGCTCAGCAATCTTATTCAAGTCACATACGCATGGACGATGACCTTTGGATTTATGGGGTTATTTCGCGCCTTGTTTTACAGCGAGAACAAGAAGATGCGGTACATGTCAGATTCATCATATTGGCTATATCTAATGCACTTGCCATTAATCATTCTGTTTCAATACATGCTACGGGATGTGGGGATGCCGGCCGTGTTGAAGCTCGTGCTGATCTGTGTTGTTTCCAGCGGTATCCTGCTGCTCACTTACGAATTCTGCGTACGCTATACTCCAATAGGTACGCTGCTAAATGGTAAGAAGACACGCAGCACTGAAAGCACAGAATAGCCCGGATCAATCTCAAACAGCCCAATGAAACGATATCTGCTGATTTTGGGATGCGCGTTGGCAATCACACTGACCTTCTTAATCGTCAGTCAGAGACCAGAGCTTGCATATTCACAGGGAGCCGAGCATGGTGCATTCTCGACGATGAAGCAAGGAGTGGACCACACACGTCATAACCAGGGATCGCTGGCTATGACCGGTTGGATTAACGGAACTGCCCAGACGATTCTCTTTACTGTCATCATGATTTTGGGGTTAAAGAACAACCGTGAATCCAGAAACCACTGGATGAAGATCATCGTAGCAGCGGGCGTAATCTATGCAGTGGTTTACTCCGCCCTGATGTACAGCTATTCCGTTGGCGATTTGGAAACTAAATGGCCGCTAGGTCTGACGCGTTCCGCATTCCTGATGATCTTTGGAATGTGGGTTTCGGCTTTTCTGTTTACGGTGTTCTACGTTGTGTTTTTCAAAAAGTGGATTTACAACGACGAAGACGCAAAGAAATTCGAGGAGTTAAAGCAACGGCTAAAGTCCGGGGATGATGATGGATAAGAACACTGTCATCCTTCTTTGTGTGTCCGTCTACATGCTCACCTGCATTGCGATCGGGCTATGGGCAATGCGGAGAACTCACAGCACACATGACTTCTTCATGGCGGGGCGCAATCTCGGGTTCATCGTTACGGGAGTAGCGATTTTTTCCAGCATCATGAGCGGCTTCGGCTTCGTCGGCGGGCCCGGGTTGATGTACACGATGGGGCTAAGCTCTATCTGGATTTTGATTGGAACTCCCGCCGGTATTGCCATGGCATTTTATCTTCTTGCCAAGAAATCACGGATGGTTGCTGAGATTCGTCAGTCGATGTCGATCCCGGATCTTGCTTTCGCTCGATATAACAGTCCCGCGGTACGACTTCTCGTCGCCATTTCCATTCTATTTGGAGTCGTCGCATATCTCGGTGTGCAAATCAAAGCGATGGCATACGTTCTCAAAGAGATTTTCGTGAACAATGAAATCTGGGGACACGACTCCATGTTGTTCTGCGTAGTCATTTCCTCTGCAGTGCTGGTCTTCTACTGCGTCACAGGTGGCATCATTGCATCTGTATATACGGACCTATTTCAAGGAATCGTGATGGTCGCTATCGCGGTGACTATTTTCTTTTCTGCATTTGGTGAACTAGATGGTGGCATCACGGCATGCATCGAGTCGGTGTTCAACGACGACTCAGAATCAGCAGGTCCGTGGGGAGCATTCGGAATGTTTGGATGCCTTTCCTGGTTTTTCCTGTTTGGTGTCGGCGTCGTCGGGCAACCACACGTCATCTCTAAGATGATGATGAGTAAGAAAGTTGAAGATGCCCGGCACATGCTGCCGTTTACACTGACGGGCTATACATTGACCGCTCTACTCTGGATAAGCATCGGGCTCGTCATGCGTGCGTTAGTACTAAACGGAGAACATCCGGAACTTGCTAAGGCTGACGATGCTGCAGCAGAATTTCTATACAGCTTTGCCAGCCCACTGCTCGCCGGTCTCACATTCGCTGGCTTATTTGCTGCGATCATGTCGACAGCAGACGGTTTCCTAAATATCGGCGCAGCTGCAATCGTTCACGATATCCCACACGCTATCAAAGGCAAGTCAATCAATCGCGAGCTGCTGTGGGCGAGAATTGCCACGGTGGGGCTCGCGGTGCTCGCTGGTTGGTTTGCACTAGCTACACCCGATCTCGTAGGAATACTCGGTGTCTATGGATGGGGTGTGTTTGCCTCAGCGATGGCACCGGCCGTAGGAATTGGCATGAATTGGAAACGAGCCACCCGAAAGGCGGCGATCATTTCCATCATATTAAGCATGGCGATCAACTTCATTGCAATGTTGATTCAATTATCCACCGGCGCAAAACTCGGTTATGGAGTAGCACCGGGTGCGATTGCATTAGGTGTGAGCCTAGTCAGTTTCGTCGGGATCTCGTTATTATCCAAACCCGATAAGATTGACTCGGATATTGAACAGATCATGGACTTATAACACTACGGCATTTTAAATAAGACACCTGATTCGTGGTCACTTCGCCAGGCTATAACAAATAATCTCTTTGTCATTGCGAATGTAGACACACTTATTGGCAAACGCCGGGTGAGTCCAGACGAGCATTCGATTGGCCACAGCATGCGTTGGTTCGATTAGCTTTGCTCGACTTATCTCCTGATAACCGGCTGGGCTAAGTCGGGCAATAATCATTTCACCCAAATCGTTGGTGAGGAAATATCTGTCCTTATGCTTGGTAGTAAACACGTTTGCCCAGGCACCCGGGCGATTTCCTGTAGACGGCTTAAATGTTGACCACAACTTTTCACCGTCCTCCAATTTTATGCACGTGTAACGTCCATTTTGCCCACATGCATAAACATGCCCGTCATCAATTACCGCTGTACAAAACACACCGGCTACCCCGCGCGCCGTATCTCCACGCCAATGCAACTTTGCCGAATTGCCATCCTCGGCAACCTTTATGCATGCACTCACACGGGCAAAGCTCATGATGTAAATCAAATTACCCTCGATTACCGGCTGACCGATAGACATGGCGAATGTCGGTTTCACAGCAATAGACCAGTACACTTCTCCGTTCTCTGGATTGATTGCCTCGAGTGCATCACTGTGCCAAATCAACAGTTGTCGCTTACCGGCAATCTCATAAATCACTGGTGGACAATAACCAGGCTGTGCCGACGAAAGCGAACGCCAGAGTTCCTTGCCTGTCCTCTTATCAAAAGACACGCATGTCGTGCCTTCACCACCGACAACGCAAATCAGTTGATCCCCATCGACCATTGGATGTGCTGCAGTCCCCCATTCAGGAATCGCCAATCCGTATTCCTTTTTGAAGTCCTTCTGCCAAATCACCGAACCGTCTTCAACGGCCAGACAGACTAAATCGCCTGCGGCTCCTAAAGCGTAAACACGGTCACCATCAACTGTTGGAGTAACTCGTGGGCCAATGGCATAGATTTCAACGGTAGTATACGGACAATCCCATTGGTGACTCCAAAGCTCTTTTCCTGTCTTTTCGTCCAGACAAACGACACGTTCCTTTCCAGGCAGAAGTTTTCTCAGGAAATTCAGGTTCTTTGGTGGTTCACCTTCGTTGAGAATTTTCGCGGTCTTTGGATCGATTTCATCGGCGATACGGTCCATCACAAACACTCTTCCGTTGGCAACCGATGGGCCGGAGTAACCACCACCGAGCTTTGTTCTCCATAGTACTTTCGGTCCACCGTCAGGGAACGAATCGATGATCCCGTCTTCCCGCCATACTCCATCACGTTGGACGCCAAGCCATTGCGGCCAATCTTCGGAATATGCACTTCCAACGGTGTTCCAACAAAACACGATGGCCAATAGACAGCACGAAACTCTGCGTAATAGCTGCACGATTAATGAATCCTGTGATAGTTAGGAATTAGAAGCTAAGCAAGGATGTCTTCGACAGGATTACCTTCATCGACCAACTTGATTGGCCGATTAAACTGGTCGTTATATTCCTTATGTGGATCGATCCCCACCGCTGTAAATACCGTGCTCATCAGATCCGGAATTGTCACCGGATTGTCGCTGACTTCACCACTGAACTTAGTAGTTGCGCCATAGCTAATACCACCTTTGACTCCGCCACCAGCTAGCGCGGCACTATAGCAGTCTATCCAGTGGTCACGGCCATCACTGGGGTTCATATGCGGAGTACGACCAAATTCGCCCACTGCGAGAATCAAAGTATTTTCCAGCAGTCCGCGTTCGTCAAGCTCTTTGATCAATTGTGACATACCCCGGTCAAGTCGTTTAAATAACTCATCCTGGCGTGGATGATGACCGGAATGTTGATCGTAGCTCTCTGACCCAACCTGTATAAATCGCACACCACTTTCAACAAGCCGCCGCGCTAAGAGGCATCCTCGACCGAATCGTGAATCACCGTATGCTGCACGTACAGCTTCCGGCTCTTGTGACAAATCAAAGGCAGCTAACTTTGATGAACGCATAAACTTTACAGCGTTAGCACGGCCGCCATCAAAGAATTTCCGCGTGCGACTTTGAGACTTGCCGGATTCAATTGCATTCAGCATGGCTAGACGCTGGTCGAACGTTGTTTTATCTACTCCTTTTGGCAATCCCAGGTTCTCTGGTAGTTGATTAGGATCCCAAACAACCGTTGGTAAGTACGCTGGTCCGAAGTGGCCGGATGAATATCCTTTCCGGCCAATCGAAACAAATGGTGGCAATCCATCAGGATTGGCTCGTGTCATCGGCGTCATGCCCATTTCATGTGCAACGATTGAACCCATTGCCGGTGCTGAAATCGGGCCAGTATTCCTCCAGCCTGTCTGCGCATGATATTGAGCAAGATTGTGTTCCATTTCATTGCCGATCATCGACCGGATTACAGCAATGTGATGTGCTTGCTCACAAAGCAGCGGTAATGATTCTGAGAATCGCAGTCCATCTGCCGATGTTTCACGAGGCTTGTACTTAAACTTCGTTGTGTCGTTGCTTTCATCTTTAGGATCAAAACTGTCATGTTGAAATGGTCCACCTTCGAGCCAAAGTAAAACAATCGACTTTTCATTTGTGGCAGCGCCAGCTGCATCCTCACCTCCGAATACTCGCGACACGCTATGTCCCATTAGGCCGGACAAAGTTGTTGCGACAGACGCCTGAAGCACGCCGCGGCGTGTAGCAAGTTGCAAAGGTAGTCGGTGCTTTAGATGATTCATATCAAATCACGTTACGTATGGGATTATTTGATTTAAAACGACTGAAACTCAACGGATTGTAACATGACCCAAAGCAAGTCTTTGATTTTCGACGGTTCGTCGGAATCTGCAAACACAAGGAGAGCTGCCATTTCATGTTTACTTGGGATACGGTTATAGACCCGCAGGAATAGGAACTGGAGCCGATCTTCAGCCGTCTCATATTCAAGTGTTTCGGCCACAGTGTTACCCGTATCAATACACTGATTTATATAATCGCCATTCATCCTAAATAGCGCAACGCTGGTCGGACTGGAGCTGGCACGTGCTTTATCTCGTGCACCTGCGATTTGCTTTCCGGCCTCCGTGTATGCGTTTCTTTTTTCGATCAGAGTTTTTCGTTGTTCATCACCTATAGAAATCTCGTGCGGCTTCCACGATTCGTCTACGACCGGTAGCTCGTCAGCGAGAAATGAGAAATCGCCTTGCTGGATCTTCTTCGCCGCGACCGGTATAAGTTCATGCCGTTTTGCAATGCGATTGTTTTCTTCTTCCTTAAGAAGATCAGCAATATCCAAACCCGTTGCCAGAACAGTCACTTCTTTTCCAGTTGATCGTAAAACGCTATCGACACACTGATCCGAGAAGAGATGACTAATGGGCACGCTGTTCCAATGAAAGGATGCCGAATCATCATCACTTGCAATTGTCTGAAACACTCGGCTGTTGGCAATAGTTCGTATTAGCCACTTCACATCGTAGCCCGACTCAATGAATTGATGCGACAATTGATCCAGTAATGCTTCATGGTGTACGGTTGCAATTGGACTAAATCCATCGAGAGTGTCAACAAACCCATGCCCGGTTAATTCCACCATGATGCGATTTACCGCCGCCTTTGCGAACTGATTCTCCTCAGCTCCAACAAGCCAGCGGGCGAACTGCCAGCGACGGTTCTTTCCCGGTTCGTTTGTTGGATCCATCACCCTACCGGCCAGGGTCGTCGGCATGACAGTTTTTGGATTCTCTGGATCGGGCATTTCCAACTCTGCGTCCGTGTTATCCGCGATCGCCCGGTTTTCTCCACCGCCACCATCGATAGCACTTTCCCCTCCGATCAAAGTTGGGATACTCCGTTCATCTCTACCAATGTCAGCAAATCGTTCATCAAACCGCTCAGCGGCGACGACGTTACCATCCCACATTTCTACTCTTGCGAAAAACGCGGCCAGACCCCAATATGATTCCTGCTTCCATTCATCTACATAGGGATGGTCATGACATTGTGCACATGCAATGTTTTGACCAAGGAATAGACGCACCGCAGCATCTGACATTTCATTCGCTTCGCCATCAAAGTAGATTCCAAAGTTAGACCGCCCGTCCCATTTAATGGCACCTTGCGTGGCGACAATGTCGTATGCAATTTTGTCCCAGGGATAGTTATGCGCGAAGGCTTTGCGAGTGTAGTTATAAAGCGTTGTGAAGTTTGCTCCCTGACCTTTCACTTCACGCAATTCCAGAATCCATTGCCGAAGGCGAAAGCCCCAATAGTCCGCATAACGACTGTTCTTAAGCAGCTTATCAACAAATGCCGATCGTTTATTCTTTGCAGGATCATTTGCAAAGCTCTGCAATTCTTCAAAGGTGGTGGATACCCCATTGATCGTTAGCGAAGCCCTGCGTGCAAATGCATGGTCATCCACGACCTTCGGTTTCTTAATCTTGTTTTGCTTCCAATACTGTTTGAAATACTCGTCGATCAAGTCGACCGATACAGTCGATTTACCGTCTGCTAAATCGGTATGCGGTAAACGGATAGGCAGGTCCTGAGCACAGAGTGGTGCTGTGAAAACGCTTAGAGCGACCAGAATTATCAGAGATTTATTCATACCTATAGAATATACAACTTATTGTATGACCACTGCGATTTTCGTGCATAAGATGGCGTCTGGCGGGCCATTTGAAAGCACCTTTTATCGCCTTTTATCGCTATTTAACGCGCGGATGAATCATTCGGTCGGTGTCATATGTATAACTTGTTTGTGTAAACTAAGGGTTATCAAATAGCTTTCTACAAAAGTCCATTTATTTACAGAATCTACTTTAACCCTTTGAAAGCGGCATTTATGTTTCGTTCCCTGATTATCACACTTTCAGTATCACTCCTGACAACTTCAAGTATTCTTGCGGCTGAAGCAATCAAGGCACCGCCCGAGCCATCAAAAATGAAGTCGATCTTTAACGGTAAAGATCTCAAGGGTTGGAATGGAGATCCCAAACTTTGGTCCGTCAAAGATGGTGCGATTCGTGGTGAAACGACGGAAGCCAATAAGGCTAACGGTAATACATTTATCATCTGGGAAGACGGTACGCTTAAAGATTTCGAATTGCGTCTCAGCTTTCGTTGCAATGCAACGAACAATTCCGGTATTCAATATCGCTCACGCCACATAACCGAGAAGGTCAGAAACCAGTGGGTCGTACGCGGCTACCAGCACGAAATCCGTAACCAAAACAAGTTACCAAGTGTTTCTGGCTTCATTTACGACGAAGGCGGTTTGACCGGTGGCCGCGGTCGCACATGCCTGGTTGGTGAGAAGGCTGTTTGGAAAGACGGCGCCAAAGAGGTAACCGATACCTTAATTACAGCAGAGGAATTCACTGAACTGTTTAAGCTGGACGACTGGAATGACGTCATCATCATTTGCAAAGGCAACCACATACAGCACTATATGAATGACCGGCTGATCCTGGATTTTGTTGATGGTTCCGAGAAAGCACTATTAAGTGGTATTCTTGCATTCCAACTCCACGCTGGCGCACCCATGTGGGTTGAATTCAAAGATGTACGAATCAAGAAACTGAAGTGATCCCGGGGGTAGGGTAAATCAACCATGGCAATCGATCCCACAAAAACAAAGATCATCAAACAACTCAAGCACGAGAGCCCTCTAATCTCGTGTAGATTTGACCCGACCGGCAAATACGTCTTTTTTGGTGCTCAGGACAATCGCATATGGCGCTGGGATCCAACGACAGATAGCAAAAAGGACTTCGTCGGTCATGACAGTTGGATTCGCTCTATCGTGTTTTCAAAGGACGGTATGACACTCATCACCGGTGGCTATGACGGCCGCCTGATTTGGTGGGAAGCAAATGCAGAAGAACCGAAACCAATTCGTACTGTTGATGCACACAAAGGCTGGATTCGTGCAGCAGCAGTTAGCCCTGATGGCCAGTTAGTGGCAACTGTCGGTGATGACCTGTTTTTGAGGCTTTGGAATCTCAGTGACGGTTCCCTCGTTCGTGAGATTACCGGTAAACATGAACGCTATATCTACAACGTTGCGTTCCATCCCGATGGCAAGCAAATCGTAACCGGCGACCTAATGGGAAAACTCAATCACTGGAATGTTGAGACTGGCGAATTTGTTCGCGACATGACAGTCGAGGCACTTTCAAAATACGATAAGGGCTTTAGAGCACAAATCGGTGGATTCCGCGCCTTGGAATTC
Source organism: Pirellulales bacterium (assembly GCA_022451045.1). GTDB lineage: Bacteria > Planctomycetota > Planctomycetia > Pirellulales > Pirellulaceae > UBA11883. The sequence continues at coordinate 48,691 of JAKUOW010000005.1, forward strand.
AACACGGATGGCACCGTATTGGCATGTGCTGGCATCACAGATGTAACCAATGCATTCGCCGGTGTTGGTCAACCACTGATCGAATTATGGGATTGGAAGGAAGCCAAGCAACTTATTCAACACCGATCAAAGGGTAAAAGCGAAGGCGTCGCCTGGGGTGTTGCGGTTCATCCGGAGAACTTTACGATTGGGATTCTCGGTGGTCGTGCCGGTGGGATCATGTTCTTCTGGAAACCAGATTCTAAAGATGAATTCCATCAATTTAAGTTGCCCGATAGCGCACGCGATCTTGATCTGCATCCAGATGGTGTACAGTTAGTAACAGCTCATTACGACAAGCACGTACGAATCAGTTCTATGGATCCGCCGGAAGAACCTAAACCGGAAGAAGCGAAAGAATAGTTGTGCAGCAATTTATGTAACCGTGCAAAAATTGCGTTTCAACTGCTACCGCAAATGATCTACTGTGCAATCTTGATGCGAATGCGCCGGTATTCCATCTGACCGCGGTCACCTTCCAGACCAATCGGACCGGATTCCGGAACCTGCATGTTGTCGGTGAGTAATTCACCGTTGCACGTAGCGTGAGCGATACCACCCTTAACCGTAACTACAAGCTCATTCCAATCCTGTGGCTTGTAATTCTTCAATTCCTTGTATGGTCCGGCTAACAAGTAATCCCGGCACTGCAGTTGTGGTTTGCGAATAAAGACGCCACTGTCTGCATTAGGTGTGGCTCTGAACTCGAGCTTTAACACAAAGTCACTGCCATATTCTGCCGTGGTCCAGAGCTGTTGGATCCTGCGACCTTCCGACGGAGTCGCAACTACCAAGCGACCGTTAATTGCTCGATAACGATTGTCGCTACTATTTTTTTTGCCATCGAAGGACTCTGCTTGCTTGATTTCAACGAACACTGGTGCGTTAGGTCTGGGGTTCTTTGGAGCCCGTCGTGGCGGAGTCGGTCGGAAACCCCAACCGGTTAAATCTTCACCGTTAAACAGGCTCGTATAACCATCCTCGAGCTCAAAATCATCAGCCTCTGTTTCAAGAAATCCAAGTGTCGCAAAAACCGGTACGAGCGCCTCAGCCCATTTCGCATAACCGTCGGCATTGAGGTGTAATAAATCCGGGAAGTACTTAGGCAATGCATCACCTTGTTCATCTGCATAAAGAGTGAACGTATCCACAACGGTGAACTGATCGTCACCTCGCACCACGTCGAAGTAAAGCTGATTAAGCCGCTGGATCTTATCTGTCGGCCGCTTATTAGTTGCTGAACTTGGAAATACACGACAGACGACGACCGGCACCTTGTTACTGTGCTCTTTGATGGCGGCAACTATCTTCTGAAAGTTTCGCGCAATGAGTTCGGGTTCTAAACCAATTTCTAAATCGTTGGTGCCCATCAACAACACAATCGCTGAAGGATTCAGTGACAGCACATCCTCTTCCAAACGAATCAGCATTCCGCGGGTCGTGTCGCCACCAATACCACGATTTGCTTTCTTCATGCCTTCGAAATGTCCACGGAATGCAGGTGTCCAACCCTGCGTAATTGAATCGCCAAGAAAAGCCACTGCACCTTGATCCTGTGCGATCTGTTTTGACCATTGTTCGCGTAAACGGGCCCAGGTTTTTACATATCCGTCATAACGACGAAGCATACCTTCACCCGGCAAACCCTCTTCGGATGCCGGTAATGCAAACTTACTCTCCTGAGCTGTTAAGGAGGGGGTAACAAGAACTAATGCCAGTGTGCCAACAATAAGGTTTCTCAACGTGGACTGGTGTAGTGCTTTCATCATGTGAGGTACCAATTTAAAACGGAAGGATATAATGAAGATTGTAGCCAAGCCCGGAAACGAATGGATACGGTCGTGTCTCTCGTAACTGAAGCCACTGCTAGTGCAAATATTAATGCTGCCGCGTCTCATATTCAATCAGCGTAAAACCAAATGCCTCTAAATCGAATCGTATTCGTACTTCTTTTGATGACCACTAGCCTGAACGGACAGGAGAGGTTGTACAGTGTTGTCCCGCTCTTTGATGAAGCAACAAAATTAGAACCGGCGATACAAGCATCAACTGAGGAGGCTCTTATCACCCATGTCGCAGATCGAGTGCGCGACCGACACGCTAGAGAAAACGGTGCCTATGACCACTACTTAAGTTTCTATTGGGAAGAACGAACTGTAGCAATTGAGATCGTCGATCGTGTTGCAAAGGGTGGTAAGGACATCACCATCAATATCAAGTCACTCGCGCCTCTAAATAAACCGGATTTCCGTTGTTTCTTTCGTGGCATTAATACGGTTGCCGAGTATTTCCACAATGTTGCAACCAAAGAAGTTGCTCCGAATCACTACACAACGACGGTTACCTACAACAACCTTGAGAATCGTGCCCTACAAGTCGGGGATCGAATGGAGTTTGAATTCAGTCCGTTTCTTCTTGAACCGAAACGTGGCAGATCGAATTACTATGGCACCGCATTTCTATACATCGTCGGTAAGGGACTCATGCCGTGGATCGGGCGCGGGGAGAAACTCGATTCGCATCCACAATCCCATTCGATGAAACTCGGTGGCGGTACGACGTTGCATGTTCCGTACTCGAATGAACCGGACAACCGCTTCAAACAAATGGCAAACAATCTGGCACCCATCAGTGCACAGCCGTTTATGCTTGGCCGAAGATTACACCATACGGACTTTGGTGATGGACGCCACTCTGAGCAACCGAATCCCGTGTTCGAGAAGCACAAGAATAAGCTAGGCCCTCATTATGTAGCCAGAAGTTGTGTCGCATGTCATGTGAATAATGGACGTGCTTTGCCGCCTGCTGTGGGTGAACCGATGTATCAAACTGTAATTAAGGTTGCTGGTAACTCCAACGGGGCCCCACATCAAACACTGGGTACAGCAATCCAACCTCAAGTGCTCTTTGGTGATGGAGAAGCAAATGCCGTAATTGGGGCTTGGTCATATGATGATGGCAAATACCCGGATGGAAAACCTTTTTCGGTTCGCTACCCTCTTTACAGGTTTAATGGGATAGAACCGGAGTTTTATTCTGTAAGACTAACACCATCATTGGTTGGCATGGGCCTGCTCGAGGCAATTTCAGAATTGGATATCCTCATGCACGCTGATCAAGACGATCTGGACGGCGATGGCATTTCCGGCAAGCCGCAAATCGTAAAGGACCCGCTTACTGGCCAATCACGACTCGGGCGATTTGGCTACAAGGCCGGGCAAGCTACTGTTCGATTCCAAATCGCGGGCGCACTGAATAGCGACATGGGAATTACCACTTCGATTCAGCCATATTTGGACGGTGAGGAAAAAGAAGGAAAAACTGATCCTGAATTGAGCGATGAGAGTTTGTTAAATATGACACGGTACGTGTCATCACTTGGTGTGCCCCCGAGACGCAATGTCGACGCCAAGGATGTACAACGGGGTGAAAAGTTATTTGAAACAATTGGTTGCGCCAGCTGCCATGTACCAATGTGGAAAACCAGCAAGTATCATCCTCAGGCAGAATTGCGCAGTCAGACGATTTGGCCGTACACTGATTTGCTACTGCACGATATGGGAAAAGAGTTGGCTGATGAATTGACTGAAGGAAAAGCAACCCGTCGTGAGTGGCGTACACCACCACTTTGGGGTATCGGAGCAACCGCTGGAGTGAGTGGCGGAGAGGCATATTTGCATGACGGCAGGGCCCGCACACTAGAAGAGGCAATCCTCTGGCATGGTGGTGAAAGTGCTCAGTCAAACGTCAAATTCCGTGAGTTATCCGAAGCAGATCGACTTGCAGTTATCGCATTCTTAAAGTCACTTTAGAGTCGATTTCACGACATCCAATGTCCTGAAATTCAGCGGCTAAATCTAAGTAGCCGAAAACGCATTAAACCCGTTTAAAAACCTATAAACAACTATTTATGCGTAACATTTTCTCTATTCGCTTGGCTAAATATTTTGCACTACAATGGGCGCTTCGCGTCCTTATACCGTCCTCTTCGTTGTTCCAAATCGAGTAGTGCAAATGTCCCTGATCGACAAAGCAATCCTGGGACCTTACATGGTGCGCACGGAGTTAGGTTCCGGTGGTATGGGGACCGTTTATTTGGCGTTTGACAATACGCTTCAACGTGATGTTGCCATCAAGGTACTTAATGAATCATCGGTGGAAGATTCAGCGAACGTCGATCGTTTCAAGCGAGAGGTCAAGGCGGTTGCCGGCCTTACGCATTCAAATGTCATCGGCCTCTACGACTTTGCCGAGGAAAATGATCAGTTCTTTGCCGTGATGGAATACGTCAAAGGCAAGACACTCGACGAGTACTTGGATGAGCAGGCAGTTTCACGTGAAGAGGCTATGACGATAGCAGCCGGTATGGCGAAAGGACTATCCGCTGCTCACAAAGCGGGAATTGTTCACCGTGATATCAAACCAAGTAACGTGATGATCACTGAGGACAATGAAGTAAAGCTATTGGATTTCGGCCTCGCCACCGCACGAAAAACAATCGATTTCCCTGATGAAACAATGAGTGCGGCCGACGTGCAAACAAAGATCGGGACGATCATGGGTACAGTCGGCTACATGTCACCGGAACAGGTTCGCGGACGGCCATCGGATAAGCGCAGTGATATCTTTTCATTTGGAACGGTCGTTTATGAGATGCTTACCGGACACCGTGCATTCAAGCGTGAAAGCACGATTGATACGATGAGTGCTATTCTCAATGAAACCGTTCCATCTTTGGATCTTGAACAGCTGCCAACCAGCGATCCACTATTTGGCATTACTCAGAAGTGTCTTGAAAAAGTAGCTGATGACAGGTATCAGGATGTATCGGAGATCCTCGAGGATCTAAACGATATCGAGTCAAAGGCAGTACTCTCATCAAGCCGTCCTGCCGCTAGCAGAAACAAAGTATTTAGTTTTGCCGCCTTAGGAATCGCAGTCATTGCCGCTGCGGTTGTGTTGTTTACCAACACCGACGATACAGACTCTGATAAACCCGGCATTAACAACCGTTCTCAGACTTCAGATACAGATTCCGGCACTACCGACACAGAACAAATCGCAGAGGCTCGTCAGGTTCTGTTTCCGCGAATGCTGAATCTGGTAAATCAAGGACAGTTTCTCGAAGCATACGAGATCGGGGTGCAAATCAAAGATTATTTTGAAGGTGAGGAAGCCTTTCAGGTTGCTTGGGAGAACGTCGCACCATTGTTTTCCATAACGTCTGACCCTCCAGGAGCAACTGTATTTTTTGGTGACTATGGAACAGATCCATCAACGTTTAAAGAGCTAGGAAAAACACCAATCGAAAATGTTCGGTTATCCACCTCGATTAAACAGTTCATTTTCAAACTGGATGGCCACCTGGATGCAGTTGCGGTCTCTGACAATAGCTTCTTCCAGGCCCATACGGAAATTGACAGAACACTTTTTAGCTCGGCTGATGTGCCTGAAGGAATGATCCATATAAGCGAAGGCAAAGGATTCAGGCTGACTGGGATGGTGTTTGACATCTCTAATTCGGATGGTTTTGCACCCACCGTAGGCGACTTTCTGATCGACAGGTTCGAGGTCACCAATGCTCAATACAAGGCATTTCTTGACGACGGAGGATACACCAATCAGGACAATTGGACTGATCCGTTTATGAGCGATGGAACCGAATTGAACTTCGAGGCAGCGATGGAGTTGTTAATCGATACAACGGGAAGGCCTGGTCCGTCGACCTGGGCTGTCGGTCGATTCCCTGATGGCATGGATAATTATCCAGTCCAAGGTGTCAGTTGGTACGAAGCTCGAGCGTACGCAAAATGGTCAGGGAAATCTCTGCCAACCCTTTACCACTGGTCTCGAGCAAACGCGACCAATTTTGGTTCAGAGTTTGTTGGACAACTAATCAAGCTTAGCAACATCAACAAAGATTCATATGCCGCAGTCGGTTCAAACCTCGGGGTGTCGCGATTTGGAGTATCAGACCTATGCGGCAACGTCGCCGAATGGGCTACTAATGCAGTTGGCGAACAACGCTTATCCCTCGGCGGGTCTACTAAAGACCAGGAGTACTTTTTCAATCAAGCCAATCCGGTTAACCCATGGAATCGTTCTGAGAAAAGAGGATTTAGGTGCATAAAGGAACAGTCTGAACAGCTTGCTGAATTATATGTAGATGTTGAATTGCAATATCGGGACTACAGCGATGCAGAGCCCGTTTCCGATGAGGTCTTCGAGGTGTACCGCAGCCAGTTCGACTACGACGATGCACCACTTGATGCCGTAATCAATTACCGAGATGAGGAACAACCGGACTATATAAAAGAGCGTGTTGAGTTCAACACCGTGTATGACGGTGAGCGGATGATTGCGTACCTGTATTTACCTCGCAACGTAAAACCACCCTACCAATCTGTGGTTTTCTTTCACGGTGCTGCAGCAATTGTCCCTGTAGCAAGTGAGTCGCGGCAAGACTTTTTAGATATCCTCAAATTCATTCCACAAAGTGGTCGGGCGCTCGTTGTGCCAGTCTTAAAAGGACAGTGGGACCGCAACGACGGACTTAAAACGTGGGCCTCTAACGACTCTCAGCAGTATGCCGACTTCCTGATCAAATGGACAAAAGACTATCGCCGCACACTTGATTATTTAGAGTCCCGGGAGGATATCGACAATGAGAAATTCTGTTATTTGGGAGCTAGTTGGGGAGCCTTTAATCTCTTGATAACAGCCGCAGTCGAGCCGCGAATCAATCTGGCAATTGGATACGTCGGTGGTCTCTCCATGACACCTGCCAAGCCACAGGTAGACCAAATCAACTTTGTGCGCCACGTAAAGCAACCAACACTTTGGCTTGTTGGTGAGTACGACCAGATATTCCCATTAAAACATTCAGCTGAACCGGCATTTAATAATCTGGGAACGGATGCTGCTGATAAGCGACTGGTAGTCTATCCGACCGAACATTCTCTCCCGAAAAATGAGCGGATCCATGAAACGTTGGATTGGCTCGATAAGTACTTTGGGCCTGCCCAATAACACGCGTCAGGAACGACAGCTATGCTCTTCAATTCGATTGCGTTTATTATTTTCTTTATCGTTGTCGTCTCCATCCACTACCTACCGCTGAAGTGGAAGATCAAGAAAGTTCATCTGCTGCTTGCAAGTTATGTCTTTTATGCAGCATGGAATCCGCCATTTGTAATCCTACTTTGGATCTCAACCGTCGTTGACTGGTTTGCGGCGAAGATCATGAGTAAAGAGGAGCGTAAAGGCCGCCGAAAGATCCTGCTCGGCTTCAGTTTGCTTGCCAACCTTGGAATGCTTTCTTACTTCAAGTACGGAAAGTTATTAGCCGAGTCATTTGCTAATTTGATGAACGAGTTTGGCTTTGAATATGCGGCACCGCAACTGGATATCATTCTCCCGGTTGGTATCTCTTTTTACACGTTTCAAACGTTGTCATACACAATTGATGTGTATCTAAAACGTAGCGAACCGGAAACATCATTTCTTGACTTCGCCTTATTCGTTACGTTCTTCCCACAACTGGTTGCCGGGCCGATCGTACGACCTTACCAGTTGATCCCCCAGTTCAAGGAGCCTCGTGTTGCTACCGAGCAACAGTTTTCGTGGGGACTGTTACTGTTTACATGGGGATTATTTCAAAAGTCCGTGATTGCCGACGGTATCCTCTCCATCGTTGTTGGCGATACGTTTAACGCGATGTACAACATTGCGGCCCTGGATGCGTGGCTTGGCGTTTTGGCGTTTTCCGGCCAGATCTTCTTTGACTTTGCCGGTTACTCGCTCTGTGCAATTGGAATTGCGCTATGCTTAGGATTCTCGATCCCAAACAATTTTAAATCACCCTATGCCGCAATCGGGTTTTCCAATTTCTGGCAGCGCTGGCATATTTCGTTGTCAGGTTGGTTGCGGGACTACCTTTACATTCCACTCGGTGGAAATCGTAAAGGACCGCGTCGTACGTACATTAACCTAATGCTCACGATGCTTCTCGGAGGATTATGGCATGGTGCTGACTGGCGATTCTTGGTTTGGGGTGGCGTGCATGGCCTTTACCTTGTGATCGAGCGATTGCTAAAGAAAACTCTCGACACGGAGAAACTGCTTGCTAAACCGCCGATTGCTATTCTCAGTGCATTGCTGACCTTTATCTGCGTTTCACTCACGTGGGTCTTCTTCGCAGCACCCAACTGGGAGAAGTGTGGACAGATGTTTGAGTCCTTACTGGGAATACCAGATCCGGAGCACGGAGCACTGATGGTTATTTCCAGCTTCCACATTTTCATGGTGATCCTGATCACGGTGATCATGCTCATTTGCCATTGGAAAACGCGCGATATTGAAATTGAAGATATCGCTAACAAGACGCCAACTTGGTTACTGACAATCTTCTGGACAGCTATTCTGTTCATCACGATCATGACCGGAGGTAGTGCAAGTGCATTCATCTACTTCCAGTTCTAATGACGATGTCTATATCCGAATGCTTCCAGACGCGGCTAACTGGCGACGGATTTTGTCATGCACCATTGCAGTGACAATAGTCGGTATTGGTTGTACAGAGTACTACGCTCGTTCCCAAAACTACCCGGTTCTGTTTGAGACATCGCCCGATCTATGGGCAACGCAGTGGTTCAGATTCGAGGCCGCAGAAGACGACCAAACCGTAATCGTAGGTGCGTCGAGAAACAAGTTTGGAGTTTTGATCGATCTGTGGGAAGAAGAAACGGGCACACGACCAATCATGCTCGCATGGCCTGCGTCATCGCCTCTTCCAGTTTTAAATCTGATTTCAGAGAGAGAGAGTTATCGGGGAACGATTATCTGCGGTATTGCACCTAGTTTCTCTTTTGCGAGTCCTGAAAACCCTCAACAACGGTGGATTCATGACAACCTCAAGACTATGGAAATACTCCGTTTTTCATTGTCGTACTACATCTCAACACCAGTACGACGATTCCTGAAGCATCGCCTACTTTCACTTAACACGTGTGCCTTTTCACCGATATTCAATCTTCGGGACGGTTTGCAATTAGAAAACCGCAAGGGTACGCGAGTGCCCATGCAACCCGTCTTTTGGGCAAATCAACGCGAAGATTTACAGGATGATTATCTGGAATCGGCTGCTTCAGATGAACACATTATGGAGCAAATTCGAGAGATGTGGCGACGTATCATGCTCGAACAAGTTTTCTTTGGAGCAGCCAAGATGGATCAGCTCGTGGCCGAGTATGTACAAGCCGTCCGGAAAATTGAAGAGAAGGGCGGCCGAGTTATCTTTGTTCGTCACCCAAGTTCGGATGATTTTCTGGATTTCGAACAAAAACACTACCCAAGACAGCTGTTCTTTGATCGTTTGGTCAACGAGACGGGCTGCTTTGGTATCCATTTTGAAGACTACCCAGAGATCTCGAATTACAAATGTCCAGAATGGTCACATTTAACCCCAGATGATGCGCGAGATTACACGCAAAAAATCATCAAAATCATCAGCAAACACACTCCGGATGCCATTTAGTTTGTGGTTTAGTTATGTCAGATAACGTCTCAAAAATCGACCATCAATCGCTTGAGCGACCACTGCCTGAAAAGACTGGTAAGCGGTTGTTACTGACGGTTATTGGCATACTTGCGGTCTTACTTACCGGAATGGAAATCAAGGCTCGGCAGGACAACTACCCCATACACTATCCATTCAGCTCCGATATGTGGGTTGGCCAGTGGCATCGACTAGACGATCTCCCTGAAGATCAAACGGTGTTTGTCGGGGCTTCACGAGTCCGACATGGTTTTGTGGTGAATGAATGGGAGAAACAGACCGAAATTCGCCCGCTGAATTTAGCCTGGCCGGGATCGCCGGCTGGACCAGTTCTCACAGCACTTGCCGCACGCGAAGATTTCAAAGGGACGGTTATTTGCGGATTGACGTCTTACGTCGCATTTGCCAACGACGGACCGCCATGGATGAGCTGGATCGGACAAAATATCAGACAGAGTAAAGTTCAAAGGTGGTCACTGGCCTTTCACATGTCTCATGCAGCCCAGCATTTCATACGCCCACGTTTTAAATTCATCAATGATGCAGCCTATTCACCCATTTCCAATATGTTTGATGGCTTCCCTATAGCGGATCGCCCAGGCATGCAGGCGCCACTAATCTTTCGATTCATCAGCACAATTGATGCTGATTTACAGGATCGATATCTGGATAGCTTTGAGCAAGATGCTGAATTACAAGAAGCAATGTGCCAGGTTGGGCTATCATTGCTGTCACGCATGCTCTACTTCGGAAAGTGTGATATGGAGCAACGTATTACGGAATACAAGACAGCCGTTGATCGTATCGAAGGCCGTGGTGGTAAGGTCGTGTTTGTGCATTTGCCCAGTGACGGCAGATTGAAAAAGCTGGTTGATGAGCATTTTCCTCGCGAGCAGTATTTCGATCGAGTCGTAAACGCAACCGGTTGTTTGGGGGTTCACTATCTGGATTACCCTGAGTTACGCAATATCAAGCCAGTTGAAGAATCCCATCTTTCTAAAGCTGATGGCATCCTATTTACCCAGAAACTCATCGACATCCTGCGCCGCGAAGGAGTGATCGAGTGAGTGACCACCCTACCACCCTGGACTATCAGTGGCATGGGCGTACATTGCCCCACACGGTTGGAAAACGTCAATTGCTAACTGTCGTTGGCATACTTGTGATCTTACTCACCGGCATGGAGATCAAAGCGCGACAGGACAACTATCCGGTCAATTTCCCTTTTACTGCTGACATGTGGGCCAAGCAATGGCACCGGCTTAAACCTCAGCAAACGGTATTCATCGGTGCCTCTCGAATGCAATTTGGGATGATCATTAACGAGTGGGAGCAACAACTTGGCGCACGTCCACTATTACTCGCCTGGCCCGGACAATCTCCTGCACCGGTGTTAACTGAATTGGCAAATAATAATTCGTTCAGCGGTACAGTGCTTTGTGGAGTTGCACCGTCTTTCACCTTTATTGCACAACATGTGCCGTGGCAAAACTGGATGAAAAACAATCTTAAGCGTGCAGAGATTGGAGAAGTGTCACTTTCATATCACATGTCGGTGACTGCACACGGATACCTGAGACCACATGTCAAATGCCTGAATGACGCTGCATATTCTCCTGTTGCAAACAGCTATTTCGGATTCCCGATCCCAGATCGAAAGAACCTGTTACCTCCAATAATGTTTCGGTTTAACGCTACACGAGACGATGATAATCAAATGCGATTCTTGGATGTTATTGAAACCAGTAAGGATCGGCAGGATCTAATCCTGGCACGCATGGAAACCGGTCGTCGCCGCATGTTGCACTTTGGTCCAGCCTCAATTGATTCGCTGTTGGATCAATTCACCACCGATGTAAAGAAAATTCAATCACGCGGTGGACAAGTCATCTTCATAAGACCACCGAGTAATGGCGTATTTCGGCAATTTGAACACGATCATTACCCGAGGATGGAATACTGGGATAAGTTGATCGAAGCAACCGGTTGCCATGGCATCCACTTTGAAGATCATCCGGAACTTGAAGAGTTGGTATGCGTTGAAGAGTCGCATCTATCTAAATCCGATGCGATCCTTTTTACCCGGCGAGTGATTAATATCCTGGTAAACAATGGCATCATCGAACCCATGCAAAACCATTCCGGTGATTCTTCATCAGCTGGACAGGGACTATGACAGACGACTCTAAACAAACTCCGTTTGAGCGAATCATTCCACGTGATATCAGGTGGAATCGAATACTCATCCTGGTGCTTTGCCTTACAGGCATTGGTTGTGGTGTGGTCGAAGCGATTGCTCGCAGTCGAGGCTATGAGCCAACCTATCCTAGGATTGATGATATGTGGATATCACGGTGGCTTGAGTTAGATCAGTCACCGGATGATCGAACAGTGTTCTTAGGTACGTCTAGAACGAAATTTGGTCTACGATTGGATGAGTGGGAGAAAGTAACAGGTAGGAGGCCACTCATGCTCGCGTGGCCGGGATCACATGCCCAGCCGGTGTTGCATGAACTTGCGGAACATGAATCTTATAAAGGCACGGTAATTCTCGGGGTGGCGCCTCCATATTTGTTCAACAACAAAGAGATTCCCTGGGCCAAGTGGATCTATAAGATCCTCGACAAGAAAGACATAGCGCACATTTCACTCTCCTATCACCTTTCCAAATGGGGGCGTGATTTTCTGCTAACTAACTTCCGCTTTGTGAATCCAGCGGGCTTTTCACCAGTGGAATTATGTAGACTCAGTTTTCCAATCCCAGATCGAGAAGGCATGTTGCTGCCGTTTCTACCACCATATCTATTTAGCCAAACTCATGAATTACAGTCCCAGTTCATCGACGGCGCTACCGAAGATGTCGAGGCGATAAATGACCTAACATCACGATTGAAAGGTGATGATCAGTGGTTTACATATTTCGGGTCGATGGACATGCCGGAATTTCTAACGAAAATCAGACAGGATGTAGAGAAGATCGAAGCGAAAGGAGGTCGGGTAATCTTTGTACGGCACCCAAGTGATTCGTACTACTATGACATGACTGTTAAACACTTCCCTCGTAAAGATTTCTATGATCAGATGATTACAGCAACAGGCTGCCTTGGAATTCACTTTGAAGACTATCCTGAATTAATGGGGTATGAACTTCCCGATGGATCGCACCTCAAGCCGGAAGATGCAAATGAATACACCCGGAAAATAATCGATATCATCGCTCGGCACGATAACGGCGAATTATAGGTAGCTATTAAGTAACGTATGACCGAACCTACATCTCAATCCAAATCTCCAATCGATCAGCGTTCGCACGAGCGTAAATTGCCAAACGCTGCTGGCAAGCGATTGCTGTTCTACGTGTTGGGGTTATGTTTTCTGCTGCTCGTCGTCATGGAAATAAAGGCTCGCAGAGATGACTACCGAGTCAATTATTACCCACCCTCGACGGATCTATGGGTCGCACAGTGGCTGGAGCTTGAGAATTCCCTGCCACCTGATCAAACCGTCGTCATAGGCGCATCTCGCATGCAATTCGGGGTAATCGTGCCTGAGTGGAAAAAGCTGACGGGTAAGAGTCTGCATATGCTAGCGTTCCCTGGTTCACCGCCTGGACCAGTTCTGGAAAAACTCGCGGAATTGGAGACATTTCATGGCACCGTGATTTGTGGCTTTGCCCCGCCGTTTTCATTTTCCCACGAAGATACGCCTAACAGAGATCGGATGAAAGACAACTTCAAGGCAATTGAGCCTTCCCGATATTCTCTAACTCATCATTTATCCTTGGCGGCATGCGACTTTCTAATACCTAAATTCAAATTCATGAATTCGTTTGCTTATTCTCCCGTATTGTTATCGTATTCCTACTGGCCAATTCCTAATCGCGATGGAACGGTGATTCCTGCAGTGTTCCCATTTGCCGGGTCACTAGATCGTGACTTGCAATTTCGATTTGCCCGAAATGTACGTGAGATCATGCGTTATGAGATCGTGGCACAAATTCAAGAGGGCACGCGGCGCATCATTGGGCATTACGGCACTAGCAATATAGACAGCTTATTAAAGCGTTATAAAGATGCTGTAGCGAAAATTGAGAGTCGTGGTGGCAAGGTGATCTTCGTTCGGCCACCGAGTGATGGTAGATTTCTGGCATTTGAACGAAAACATAATCCCCGCGATAAATTCTACGATCGCATCGTGAATGAAACCGGCTGCTTTGGAGTTCATTTTGAGGATTACCCGGAACTGGAAGAGCTCCAATGCCTGGAAGACTCACATCTGGATGTCGAAGATGGCCTGAAATTTACTCGCCGTCTTGTGAAAATCCTGCAGGAAGAGAATCTCATCGATTGATCTAATAGTGCTGCTTTATTTATCCGGCATTAGGTACGGCACCCTAAGGTCTTTAGGTAGTGGAGTCACGTAGTTTTGTGCACCCCACTTATTCCACCGTGCAGACATCCTTCGCACACGTTCTGGATGGCGTCCCGCTAAATCATTTACTTCTGTACGATCCGCATTAAAGTCGTATAACTCCCAAGGCTGATCATCCAGCGCTACCAGCTTCCAACGACCTTGTCGAACAGCTCTGTTTCCCTGATGCTCAAAAAACAGCGTACGACGCCGTGGATTCTTGTTTATCTGATCAGTAAGACTGATGCCCGGCAAGCTTAAACGACTATCATACTTGGCACCACTTACAGTGATGGCCGTTGGCATCAAGTCGATAATGTGAGCAGGCGAGTGAATAATCGTACCACTCTCTACTGTTAGACCACGTGGCCAATGGATGATTCCAGGTGATGCTATTCCGCCTTCGTGATTGAAATGTTTGTACATCCGCCACGGAGTATTTGACGCATTTGCCCAACCGGAGCCAATACTATGAAATGTACCCGGCTTTCCCATTTCATCGAGCATCTTGCCAGTGTGCAGAATATTCTGGTTGCTTGAGACAATATCGAAGCCAAAAGGGTCCCATTCGAAACATGCACCATTATCAGACGTAAAAACAATGAGTGTATTCTCTAATTCACCATTCCCGGTCAGGTCGTTAATGACTCTGCCTAGTTGCTGGTCCATTCGATCAATCATGGCTGCGTAAATGGCCATCCGTCTAGCAAGATCCGCACGTCGGTCTGCCGGCAACGTATCCCAGGCGGGGTTTACTCCGGTTTTTGTCTCGCCGTAATTGCGCCAGTGTGAACGCGGGCTCAGCTGAGTTTCATCGGGAACGATACCCAGAGATTTCATGCGACCAAGTCGTTCTTCGCGAAGGGCATCCCAACCCTGGTGGTATCGATCCTTGTATCTGGCGATTTCATCCTGAGGTGCATGTAGTGGGAAATGCGGAGCATTGTAGGCTAGGTAGAGGAACCATGGCTGGTCCGGAGTTTCTCGTGCGAGCTTTAAGAAGTCGAGTGCGTGATCTGTGACAGCATCAGTGGCATAGAACTCACCGGCCGGGTATGTACGAGCTGCCCTGTTTGCAGGCGTACGCACCAGATGCTCCGGGTCAAAAAAACGTTTTGCACTTACCAGTGTGCCATAGAATTCTTCGAATCCATGTTTGGTTGGATCGGGAGTTCCAAGATGCCACTTACCGGCCATGAACGAACGGTAGCCAGCTGATTGTAGAACTTGTGCAATAGTCTGAGCTTCCGATGATACAACGCCTCGATATCCCGGTTTACCAAGGTCATTGGTCGTCATATGCCCAAGTCCCACGCGGTGTGGGTACTGCCCGGTAAGAATTGCTGCCCGAGAAGGACAACATCGGCCGGTGTTATAGAACTGGGTCAACCTGACACCGTTAAAGGCCAGTTGATCCAGATTCGGAGTACGGATTTCACCACCATAGCAACCTAGGTCACTAAATCCCAGGTCATCAGCAACAATGTAAAGGATATTGGGGCGTTCGGCTGCAAGAGTCGTATTGCAGAAGACCGTTAGTAGGAACAAGGAGATTCGAATTGTGCGCATAGGGAATCAGAATAAATTGGAGTAAAGCATGAATTGGAATTCGATTCTACACAACCAATTCTTCTCCCGCATTCTCTGCCTGAATGGCTAGCATTCCATAGCCAGATGCTGTGTTGGGAACAGCGTGCCGCAGATTATAGGACTACACGACCGCACAACATATTAGCCAGAGCCGTCAGGCCACGAGCAATATAGGATGAGGGAGTAGACAATTAGAACTCCACGTACAATCGCATAGCAAAGCCATGAGAATCGTGGGTAGTAGCAGCATGTCGACGACTCCAAAGATAGTCGCACATCACTTTCGCAGTCGATGTTAAGTACCAATTAAAACCAACTGAAGTATTCTCAAGCTCACCACCGCTGATACTTCCGTCATTTAAGTCGACATTGGAATACCGCGCTTTTAATTCAAGAGCCCCTCCCCAATTGAGTCCATTACTATTGAGTCTGTGAACAGGATTCAATGGAACAACTCGTCCAAATGCGCCATTGGATCTGGAATAGGGACGATGTTCGCCAGTTAAAAAATATGTCGCCTGACAGTAGTAACCACAAAAATCAGCATTGCCAATCAAAGAGCTTGCTGGAAAAACAGTGTCGCTTGTTCTTGCGGAAACAAATTCATACTGTAGAGAAAGGGTGTCTAAAACTACGGCTGCCTCGGCTCCTAAGAATGTCGCGTTATCTGCCTCAAAGAATCCGGTATCCACAAATCGCGGTGTGTTTCGGAATTCCGGTCGGGCTCTAAAACGAAAACCCTCTGCTCCGGAAACAGGGTCGTAAGAACCATCATTGATGCGAATGGCTCCTCCCAGATGAATTAATCTACGGTCGTCCTCACTGTGTCTGGGAGTGCCGGAGAGTCTTGCGGCAAAGGAGTGTTGTCCGTTACCCAACGCAGTACCATCTTCGCCAGGATCAAATCGTAGATAAGCAACTGCATATCGAAAGTCCTGATTTCCGAATGTATCCCAAATCATGATTCCAGGATCATATTCCTGTTGCATGGCGTCGTGTACAGCTGAACGTTCTAAGAAAGTCAGGTGCTTTGCACTTGTTTCGTTATCCAATCCAAACGGCACTTTCAAGTGTCCAGCACGGAGTTTACCTAGACTTCCAAAGTAATTCAGTTGCATCCACACATCTTGAAAAACAGTGCTTTCAATATTTGCGAATTCAAATTCAGCTGAGTAGTCGATAAATTCATTCAAACTGCCAACAGCTTGAATTCGGGCGCGGCGAAAAAACACTCCGTCTTCTAGAATTCCTACGTCCGATTCAAGGCTATCCGGGCCAGTGATCCATAGCCAATCTTGTTCTAGTCTTCCACGCAGCTTGACTTGCAGTGAATCATCCGACAGTTTTGAAATATGGTTGCTGTTTTTATGCGAAGCAGATAACGCTGTCTGCGTATCCGCCAACGCACGCTCAAGTCTGTCAATCCTTTGTGATACTGTCTCTGCCGTTTGCACATTAGATTGACTCAGAACTGGATTATTAAATCCAATCCAGATAGTCATGCAATATGCTGCTACTGTGCAAGTTATTAGCCGGTAAATTGACATCTTGGCATTTGTACATATAACAAGGCAAAACGTACGTAAACAGATACTTCAATCGTCCGAAAATAGATGTTTTTCAAGCGTTTCTTGTAAAACTATTGTTTTTGCAAGGCAGCACGATCCGAGAACATGCGGTCCGCTCAGCGGTGCCAGCGGTGACCCTTAAAGTGGCTCGAGAAACTGCTGGAGGAGTGGTAGAATTAGTCGAGTCATGCGTGTAGTTCTGTTTGATCTTGATGATACCTTGTTTGACCACCAGCATTGCAGTCGCGCTGGCTTGGCTGCTGTGCAACAAACCTTTGCTGGGCGAATCCGGGGATCGGTCGAGGAAGTCGAAGCCGCTTATCATGAGCTACTTGAGGTATGGCATCTGAAAGTCCTTGAGGGTTTGATCTCAATTGACGAAGCTCGCATTGAGCGATTTCGAGTCATGTTGTCCAGCGAGCAAACGATGGCAACGGAGGATGAAGCACGAACTGCGGCACGCTGTTATCGAGCTGCATTTGATGCGGCATATCAGCCCGTTCCAGGGGCCATCGAATTGCTAAAACGTGTAAAAGCGGCATGTCCTATCGGAATCGTGACGAATCATTTTCTGGCTGAACAAATCAAAAAGATCGCAGCCATTGGGGTCGAACCATTTGTTGACGAGTTAGTTGTGTCAGAAGAAGTTGGGGCGCCTAAACCGGATCCGAGAGTTTTCGAATTAGCGTTATCGCGTCTGGGCAGTACACCGGACCAAGCCGTGATGATCGGTGACTCCTGGTCGTCAGATATTGTTGGAGCAACCGCGTTGGGAATACCTGCGATTTGGCTGAATCGGTATGAAAGGTCATGTCCTGATGCTTCGCTTGCGACAGAAATTAATTCATTGGAACCGGTTGATGAAATTGCTGACTTGATTCTCAGTACACGATAGTTACTGATTGGTAGTTGCCTTTGATTCAGGCGGCAACGCCTGTCATTTGCCGTCATCGGCTGACAATGGGGTGACCATGTAACTGGCCGCCATTAACAAAAAAAACCCCTGCGGTAACATGGGTTTTCATCTTCTTTGTCAGGCCCTGGCACCGGATGGCACCAAGGATGAAAAGTGGAGGCGGCGGGGATCGAACCCGCGTCCCGCGACATTTCCATGCATGCTTCTACGTGTGTATTCGACTATTTGATTTTAGCTAGATAGAAAGCTTGCCGAGGAGATTACTATCCGGC
>JAKUOW010000050.1 GCA_022451045.1 Pirellulales bacterium
GCGAATGATGCAAACCTTCGAGGCCCGGGAATGGGCGATGTGGATTTCCTGCCAATTATGCAGGCGTTGAAAGACACCGGGTATGATAGCTGGGTTAGTGTCGAGGTATTTGACTATGATCCGGGCATCGAGACACTTGCCAGCGAAAGTATCAAACATCTGCTGGAAATTGAAAGTCAGCTGCAGTAATGTTTTACTCCTGTTGGCCGGCTGCCGATATCAATTTATAATTGTTGAATCAGCAATCAGTTGATGTAACTTCTTAATGAGAGGAACGCGTGGATGGCAAAAGCAGCCCCGCGTAAAAAACTGCCCAAAGAACTGGCCGTAATCAATGCAGACAACTGCACAGGTTGCGAGTCGTGTCTTGAGGTGTGCCCGGTCGATTGCATCGAGCTGAATAATATCGGCAACGGTGTAAAAGGGAATCAGAGTTGGTGTGAAATCGATCTGGAACGATGCGTTGGATGTGAAGTTTGTGTTCACATTCCGCAAAAGAAGACGAATCCATACGAATTGCTTGTTTGCCCCTGGGATGCGATTGAAATGGTTCCAACAGAACTGGTTGCCCAGACGGTTGCCCAAATCGGCGGCCCGCCAGAGTATCTGGACGCAAACTGGGATCGTTTGGTTGGCACTGCACAACATCTGGCAGAACTCAAAGCCAGTAGCTAACCCAATAGTACATCTAGTCGCTATCTCAATCGCGATGCTTGCGCCCTTAGTCTTGGGCCGAAAGTGTAGATACGATATCTTTATGCTTGTAACAGCTGCTGTCACATGCGCTGTCACCGATATTGGTATTGGCTGGTGAATCCAGTGAAAGGATTCATAGCAAACTTCTAGAGGATACGAAGGAGTAACTGGATGGCACTCGAGCGCGTACTTGAGCCTGAAGTGATGGATACCGTCGAAGAGGCTCAGGATTATGACAGCATGGATCATTCATTGGTCAATGAGATCTTCGTACAGGATCTGCTGGCTACAGGCCCTATAGAAGGTGAAAGGTTGTATGTCGGCACCGGCACTGCTCAGATTCCAATTGAGCTGTGCAAGCACACAGAAGATTGCCGTATTTCCGCCGTGGACTTGTCTATTAACATGCTCGAGCTGGCTCGCTACAACATCGAAGTGAACAGTGTGATCCAGCGAGTCTACTTGCAGCACATGGATGCTAAAGAGCTGCCGTATGACAGCGAGATTTTTGATGTGGTAATGTCCAACAGCATTATTCACCACATTCCAAATCCCATGGACTGTCTCGAGGAAGCGGTACGAGTTTGTAGCAGTGGTGGCTTGATCTTTTTCCGTGACCTCATGCGACCAGAAAACGATGACCAGGTGAGACGCCTGGTCTACTTGCACGCTGGTGGCGAAAACGAACACCAGCAACAAATGTTTGAAGATTCATTGCGGGCTGCACTTTCGCTGGAAGAGATCCAGGCATTCGTCGCAGAACTAGGGTGTGATCCAATGACGGTGGAAGCGACCAGTGACAGGCACTGGACATGGGCCGTACGAATGGTGGAAAATGATGAGTAACCACCGGTCAAAGGAATGATCCATGCAACAGTATCTGGACTTACTACAACGCATTCTCGATGAAGGTGCCGAGAAAGAAGATCGTACCGGCACTGGCACGCTCAGCGTGTTTGGTCACCAGATGCGGTTCTCGCTTGATGAGACGTTTCCCCTGCTCACTACCAAGAAGCTTCACCTTCGATCAATTATTCATGAATTACTCTGGTTTCTCGCGGGCGACACGAACATCGGCTACCTGAAAGAGAACAATGTGCGCATTTGGGATGAGTGGGCTGATGAAAACGGAGATCTTGGGCCGGTCTATGGCCACCAGTGGCGTAGTTGGGCCACGCCCGATGGCGATGTGATTGATCAGATTTCACAGGTTGTAGAGCAAATCCAGACGAACCCAGACTCACGCAGGATGGTCGTTAGCGCCTGGAACGTAGGCGAGATTCCACAAATGGCACTTCCACCTTGCCACTTGTTGTTTCAGTTTTATGTTGCCAATGGTCGATTGTCCTGCCAGTTGTATCAGCGCAGCGCGGATGTATTTCTCGGTGTGCCGTTCAACATTGCATCCTACGCGTTGCTGACCATGATGATTGCACAGGTTACAGGTTTGGAACCCGGTGAATTTGTGCATACGCTAGGAGATGCACACCTTTACAGTAATCATCTGGAACAGACGCAACTTCAGTTGAGCCGGGAAACGAGGCCGCTTCCTCATATGCATATCAATCCGGATGTGACATCGATTTTTGACTTTAAATTCGAAGATTTTTCACTGGTGGATTATGATCCACATCCACACATATCCGCGCCCGTAGCGGTATGATCCAACGTGATTTTTTGCTGAGACAGTAACGTGGCGATTTCTATCATTGTTGCAATGTCGGAAAACGGGGTGATTGGTAAAGACGATGATCTACCGTGGCACCTCTCAGCAGACTTGCAGAAGTTTAAGCAAATTACGATGGGTCATCATATCGTCATGGGTCGTAAGACGTATGAATCGATTAACCGGCTTTTACCCGGCCGCACAACGGTGATTGTCACACGCCAATCGGATTATCAGATTGAGGGAGCTATTACTCTCAATAATCTGACAGAGCTTGAAGCCCTCGGCGCAGTTGATAGTGAAGTGTTTATTATCGGCGGTGGCCAAATCTATCAGGCCGCTCTGGGTTTCGCGGATACACTCTATGTCACACGCGTTCATGCTCACGTTGAGGGAGACACAGAGTTTCCGGCTGTAGACTGGGATGCCTGGCGACTGGAGTCCAGCGAAGAGCATCCAGCGGATGACCGCAACGACCATGACTTCAGTTTTGAAGTGTGGCAGAAGCGATAAACGTCGTCTGTGACTCCTGAATCCAAGATCTTTGTCGCCTAACGGTTCCTCGAGATATGATGCGGTCGCCATAGCATCGGGCGACGAAAGCTTGCCTTTCTCTAACGTCACGCGAAGAATGCCAATAGACCCATGAACCGCTCGCGGACTTTTCTGAAATCAAGCATGCAGAAAACTCAATCCACATTTGAAACCCGTAGCTTATTTGATCTAGCTGGTTGGTTAGCAATGCATGGTGACGAAATATTAGACACCATGACGCACATCTCCCTTGAGCAGACGCGACGTTATTACATCAGTAGCCGTCGACGGATCCAATTCTGGCTTAATTGCACCCGAGCGGATGCCGTTGCGGACAAGTTTAACGCTGCGGAATCCGCGTTGGTTTCTGAGATCGTGACGCGAGTATGGACAGCACTTGCTCGAGGGATCGCAACGGAGTCTGGGGGCAAGGCTCTGGTTGTGTTTGACCAGATTTGTGAGGATCACGCGGCTTTAAATGAGCGGGCACGTTTTTCAGTGGAATTAGATGGCCCGAGCCACAAGCTCCGGTCACTTCGCCGCCAATGCGAGCAGTCGACGGATCATCTACTCGCGTTTCTGCCTGCAGAGTGCTATGCCGGGGTTTACGCGCATGACCGAGTCCGATTCGATAAACGGCAGGCAGAGATTGACTATGAACGCGAAAGTGGCCAGCTCGAAGCGGCTCGTTGTTTTACGCGGCACACACTGCATGCGAAGTTTGAATGGAGTCATCTTGGTGACCGGCTGATTCAATGCAGACAGGCTCCGTACCATCGCCAGGTCATCAGCAGTATGATTTCGATGATGGACCGAGACCTAATGCCGATTCCTGAGATGTGGTCGCGATTTTACTCGCCACATAAATCAGCGTCAGCGGCTGAGCTGGTAGTATGGAACTAGTGTTACCAGAAGTAACACCAAGGGTGAAAGCCTTCGAACTTCTGCCTCCTGATTCAACGTCATATGTTCACGCTCGCGATTACACATCTTGTTCTTGTCACACTGTTGATGAGCTGGATTTATTTTGGTTTTGCCAGTGTGCCAAAGCTGATTGATGAGGAGCCGTTAACTGACGGCGAATTACCGTCTTTGACCATCGTGTTTGGCGCAAAAAATGAAGAAGCAGAACTCGAGCGGGCACTCCGCAGTTTGATTGCAATAGACTATCCGGATCTGGAGATTATTGCTGTTAATGACCGATCAACAGATACCACGGGCGAAATCATGGATCGGGTTGGATGTGAATCTGATCGATTACAAATCATCCATAATGACTCGCTACCAGAGGGCTGGTTGGGGAAAAACTACGTTTTACAATTGGCCTCTCAGCAGGCATCAGGCGAGTACATCCTGATGACGGACGCGGATGTATCTATGAAGGCAGATGCTCTCCGCAGGGCGATGGCTTTTGCAAAACGGGAAGAGTGGGATCATGTAGCGGGATTACCGCACATCGATATGCCGACCGCGTTACTTCAGTGCATGGGAATCATGTTCTTCCAATTCTTTTCCATACTCTTTAAGCCCTGGAAGGCGCGTGATCCACGCAGTAAAGCACACGTTGGTATCGGCGCATTTAACCTGGTTAAGACGGCTGTCTACCGTGACATAGGAATGCATGAGCCTATCAAGATGCGACCGGATGATGATGTTCGATTTGGGTGGCTAATAAAGAAGCACGGATACCGCCAGTGTCTGGTGAATGCTGCAGATTGCGTGAGTGTTCCCTGGTACACCAAATTGCGCGATATGATTGTCGGACTGGAGAAGAATTCGCTGGCTGGCCTCAATTATCATGTTTGGCTTGTGCCACTGGGAATGACGATGCTCGCTGCGTTCTTCTTATGGCCGCTCGTTGCGCCGTTTGTGTTGGCATCGCCGGCATGCTGGATTTATGCTTCTGTTAATGTGGTGATTCTCATAGCAATGATGGTTGCAGCAAGTGATAATGCAGTGAATCCGTTCTACACGGTGCTTTATCCATTGACGATAGTGCTGTTGATCTGGGCAACCACGCGTGCAACCGTGTTGACCTTGTGGCAACGCGGCATCTACTGGCGAGGCACGTTTTATTCACTCAAGGAACTTCGGGCTAACACCCTGGACTAGTTATGAAACGAACTTACATCGTTATTTGCTTGCTTACGATTCTCATCATTTCACCTGCAGCGATGGCCCAGAATTGGAAAGCAGGTACCTCACGTGTGAACATCATACCGGAGAAACAGATCTGGATGTCCGGTTACGGGGGTAGAGACCACGTAGCTGAAGGAAAGCTCACAGACCTTTGGGCAAAGTCGTTGGCGATTACTGATGCTAATGGTAACACCGGAGTACTGATCACACTGGATTTGGTTGGCATCCATGCGGATACAACGGCAGCTATTTGTGAAGCATTGAAGGAACAGCATGGCCTTGAAAGAAGTCAAATTGCAATCAATTGTTCCCATACACACACAGGTCCGGCGGTTGGCATGAATCTGGGGCCGCTTCATTACCTACAGATACCTAAAGCGGAGCAGGAGCAACTCGACCTCTATGAGAAGGCGTTGATTAAAAAGATCGTTTCCGGTGTATCGCAGGCGATTGAGGATATGGAGCCGGCATCCCTTACCTGGGGATCGGGTTTGTGTGCCGTTGCAGTAAACCGCCGAAACAACTCAGAATCTCAGGTGCCGGAAGTTCGTATCGCCGGCAAACTGAACGGACCGTTCGATCATGATGTACCGGTACTGGCTGTTCGGCGCGCCGATAAGAGTCTCAAGACGATCGTGTTTGGCTATGCCTGCCACGCCACCGTACTCAGTTTCTATCAATGGTCGGGAGACTATCCGGGTTTTGCCCAGATTTCAGTCGAAGAACAATTCCCCGGAGTTAACGCGATGTTTTGGGCGGGCTGTGGAGCAGATCAGAATCCACTGCCACGACGCACAGTGGAATTGGCTAAGAGCTATGGTCACCGCCTGGGGACAGCCGTGGGCGAAGTTATCAACGGCACCATGCATGCTGTCGAGAGTACGCTACGTACGGAATATACCGAAGTTGATCTGCCACTTCAGCAACTGCCGACCGTGGACGAACTTAAAGGGAGGCTCGATTCGGATCAGAAGTACGAGAAGGCGAGAGCAAAGTATATTCTAGATCGACTTGGGGATAAGAAGGAATTGGATACGACCTATCCGTACCCGATAGGCACCTGGCGAATTGGCAAGGATATCCGATTTGTATTTCTGGGTGGTGAAGTTGTAGTGGACTATGCGATATCTATCAAAAGTTTGGCAGCAGGTACGCCAGAGGATCGCGCGCAGATGGTTTGGGTTGCAGGCTATAGCAATGATGTGATGGCCTATATCCCATCTCGTCGTGTGCTGCGAGAGGGTGGTTACGAAGGCGGTGGGTCAAATGCCTACTATGGCATGCCTGGTTTGTGGGCGCCGGAACTCGAGGCGATGATCATGCATGAAGTTGAAGAGCAATGGAAATAAGCTCACGGGTGTAGGCCTATCAACGGTACGCTGTCCGTCCATCGTAAGTATCCAAATAGTCGCGGCAAGCAGTTCCCAATCGAACCATATATCGAGGAGCCGTGGGGCGACAAAGATATTGGATATGGGCATTTCCTTGTATGGGAATCGCCCCAAAAATGCATGAACTGATTGAAAATCGGCTACGTATAATAAATAGATCATGCATGAAATACCTGCGACTAACTCATTTGCTGAGGAGTTGACGGATGAGCAACTTCTCCACCATTACCGGGATTCCGGTGACCGTGAGCTGTTTGCGCGCCTGGTTCGGCGATATGAACGCGAACTGTATGCTTACCTCCGCCGATATCTCGGTAATGCAGAAATGGCAGAAGATGTATTTCAGTCAACTTTTCTGCAAGTGCATTTGAAATGTGACAAGTTTGACACATCACGACGATTTAAGCCCTGGCTGTACACTGTTGCAACAAATCAGGCAATCGATGCACAACGCAGGAATAAGCGTCACCGAATGGTGAGTCTTAACCGCACGAATCAAAATGATGATTCGGTGGATGTAGGGGCATTGATCGACCTGATGGTCAGTAAGGACACTGGTCCACTGGATCATGTTAGCCAACTGGAACGTGGACAGTGGGTTCAAAACGCCATCAGCCAACTTTCAGACCAGATGCGCAGCGTTGTGAATCTGGTTTATTACGAAGGCATGAAGTACCGAGAAGCGGCAGATATCCTGGATATCCCTGTCGGTACGGTAAAGAGCCGCCTTCACGCTGCGATTCTGAAGCTCAATGAAGCATGGATCGCTTCACACGATGAAACAGAGTTCTAGTGAGTCCCGATAAAGCACGACAAATAACAGAGTAAATACAATGACATTGGACCTGATTGGATTTCTGCTTGGCGCATTAGACGATGATGAGCATCAGGCAGTACAGCAACAGATCGATGCGGATCCATCACTAAAAGAAAAACTGGATCGGCTTGAGCAACAGCTTCGAACGCTGGAATCCTATCGACATTGTGAACCGCCGGCTCAACTTTCAGTTGATACGCTTAGCTATGTGTTTGACTATGTAGACAATCAGGCACCTCGCCCGGCAAGTGTCGTGTCACAACCGGCTCGGCGCAAAAAGAACTGGTCTCGGTGGGACCTGATTGTTACGTCAACATTGCTTGTCGGTGTTGCCTTATTGATCGTTCCCGGTGTTGCGAATAGTCGTTATCAGGCTGAATTAAGAGAATGTCAATTCAATCTTCAGGAGATTGGCCAGGGGCTTCTAGGCTACTCCATGGTTCATAACGGTTACTATCCCGCGGTACCGGATAATGCAAATCTTGGCGTAGCAGGTTACTTCCCACCTGTCTTGTTGGAATCAGGATTTCTTGACCGCCCGGGACTAGTATTCTGCCCATCCGAAGTTGTGCCTGAGGAATGGCGCAGCGGTGGTGTGCCAAAGAGTAAAGAAGTCATGGAGGCTACCGGCGAAGAACTGAAACAATTGCAGATGCGCATGGGAGGCAGTTACGGATTTAACGTTGGTTACGTCATTGATGGAAAATATCATCGAATTCGGAACCTTGGCCGCCCGTTCTTTGCGATTGCTGCGGATCAGCCACATCCTGTTGGCCCGGATCTAAGCAGTAACAATCACGGCGGTCGGGGTCAAAACGTACTCTTTGAAGATGGTCACGTGCAGTTCATTGTGAGCCCTGCAATCCGAGAACATATCTTTCAAAGCAATCGTGGCCGAGTAGAACCTGGTCAGAGCCTTAATGACTCGGTTATCCTACGCAGCGAAGTCCGCGTGTATCCTGTAAGCGATTAACAGTTGCGGCTATTCTCTTTCGCTAGCTATACAATTAGCGTCTTACTGTCTTCACCGAGGTCCTGCACGTATCTCGGTACTGCATACCCTGGTAATCGTGTCCGTAGCTCAGTCATAATTTGCTTGCCCTTGGAAATGGGTACCTCGAAATGCGCCGCGCCGCGAACGCGATCCAATTGATTTAGGTAGTACGGCAACACTCCGCGATTTATGAGCGACTCACATAACTCAACCTGTGCATCAGCGGTATCGTTGATACCTCTAAGTAAGACTGCCTGATTTAATACAGGTGCCCCCGTGGCCTTGATGCACCTTATGGCAGCTTCAACATCGGCATCCCATTCACGTACATGATTCATGTGAATCACAATCACTGACGAAAGCCTGCTGTCCTTAATGAGTTTGCAGAATTCGGCAGTGACTCTCGATGGAATCATAATTGGCAACCGAGTGTGAATGCGTAGCCTGTCCACATGAGGAATTGTTTCAATCAACTCTATGAGTACAGCAAGGCGCGAGTCACTAAGCGTAAGAGGATCTCCACCACTTAAGATCACCTCTGAAAGAGAGTCATCATCACGGATTGCTTCCATGGCCGATTCCCAGGTATTCATGCTCCGTGGTTCTTCGCCGTACGGATATTCGCGCCGGAAACAGTAGCGGCAATGCACAGCACATGTTCCGGTGGTAATCAGCAGCGCCCGGCCCTGATACTTGTGAATTACGCCCGGTGCGATGCGGTGCTTAAGATCCGAAACCGGATCTGTTTGATAGCTGTCCGGTGATGAGGATTCTGCTTCGACGGGTAAGACTTGTAGTAAAAGTGGGTCAGTCAAGTTGTCCGCTTCGATTCTGTCCGCAAATGGCAACGGTACGAATAATGGAAAAAGCTCGCTAGCGTTACCACCAGAGCCAAACGTCCCTGCATCTAATCCGAGATACGACTCCAGCTGTTCAGCAGAACGAATCGCACGGCGCATGTGTTGCTGCCATGGTAACTCCGCATTTTGCGTGTTGGAGGATTCGGTGTGGTGCATCGAGCGGCGGTCTATACAGTTGCTGGGTGAATAGGAAGAATCACGGGTTTCTAGGATTATGCCTTGTTGGTACATTTTGAGAAGATGAGCAACGCAGCAGAAAAGGCTGTATTTAGCGCAAGCGATTAACCGATTGTTCAGTGTATTCGCATTCTTCTACACCTTTTATACCCATTAATTAGCAGGCAAAACCGTGGCAGTTTACAAGACGAACGAGTTCCGTAAAGGACTTAAAGTACAGATTGATGGTGACCCGTACCTGATGATCGAAATGAACTTCGTGAAACCAGGTAAAGGGAATGCCTTCTACAAATGTAAACTGCGTAATCTCGTACGCGGTACGGTGCTTGACCGCACCTATAAAGGTGGTGACTCGCTTGAAGCCGCTGATGTAGAAGAAGTTGGCGTACAGTATTTATACCGCCAGGGTGACACGTTTGTGTTTATGGAAAATAAGACATACGAGCAGTATGAATTAAGCAGCGAACAAGTGGACGACAACTGGAAGTACCTGAAGGATGGTACAACCTGTTCCATGGTGTTGTACAACGGCAACCCGATTACATTGACGCCACCGAATCATGTTGAGCTGCTCGTGGAATATTGCGAACCAGGTGCTAAAGGTGACACGGCGACTAACGTTACAAAACCAGTAAAAGTTGAAACCGGTGCTGAGTTTATCTGTCCGGCGTTTATCGAGATGGGTAACGTCATCCGAATTGACACTCGAAGTGGCGATTATATTGAACGCGTCAGCGTTAAATAGCTATGTCGTTCCGACCAACCGCATCTGTCAAAAACCTCGAGCTGCGAAGTAAGAAACTCGCTCAATTACGCTCGCACTTTGCAGAGGCTGGTTTCGTAGAAGTTGAAACGCCACTGCTTTCTCATGACACTGTGGTGGATCGTCATTTACACCCTGTGCTGGTAAGCATTGATGGCGAAGATTTATGGCTGCAAACGTCTCCTGAGTTTGCAATGAAGCGTCTTGTCGCTTCCGGCATGGACGCCATCTATCAAATCACACGTGCGGTACGGTCGGGCGAAAACGGCAAGCTGCATAATACTGAATTCACGATTCTTGAATGGTACAAGGTTGGTCAGTCCTATGAGGCTGCCAGAGAGTTTCTATCATCACTGGCAGAAGCCATCCTCGGAATCTCACCACCAGAGCAAATCACGTATCAGGATCTCTTCCAGCAGTTTATGGATCTGGATCCGATTAATGACTCGGAATCACTATTCAATCGTCGCGCTAGTGAGCTTGGATTACATGTTCCAGATGCGTGGGAAACACTTGATCGGGACAGCAAGCTGGATTTCTTGTTAGCGGATGCGATTCAGCCGCAACTGCAGTCCCGCGCAATGGTTGTGTATGACTATCCAGCATCTCAGGCGGCACTGGCAGCCTCAAACGGAGAAACAGCCGAGCGCTTTGAGTTGTTTATCAATGGATTAGAATTAGCGAACGGCTATCACGAACTACTCGATGCTAAGGAATTACGTGATAGAAATCGTGACACCAACGAACAGCGACTTGTAGATGGAAATGATGCACTACCGGAGGAAAGTCGATTGTTAGATGCTATGGACTCCGGCCTTCCGGATTGTAGTGGAGTGGCACTAGGCATTGACCGCCTGATGATGATTGCTGCCGGCACGGAATCAATCCGTGATGTCATTGCATTTCCAATGGACCGGGCTTAGCGGAGAGACCCCAACGAGACTACTTGCCACGTAGTGTACGGCGATGTGCGACTAGGCGACGGATGTTTTCCAGATCATCGCACGGAGTGGCATCGATCAAGCGACGCGTATATTCTTCTTGAGGATTACGGTAGATTGCTTCGGACGGACCGAATTCAACGATTTTTCCGTCTTTCATCACTGCCATCATGTCTGCCATGAATTTTACCACGGACAGATCGTGGCTGATGAAAATATAGGTCAGACCGCGTGACTCCTGCAGGTCATTTAGAAGATTGAGTACCTGAGCCTGCACGGAAACATCAAGCGCCGATACAGATTCATCGCAAACGATGAATTCCGGCTCAACGGCTAACGCTCTTGCGATACAAATTCTCTGTCGCTGTCCTCCAGAGAACTCATGCGGATAGCGGCCAAGATGTTCAGGCAGCATACCTACTTCTTCAAGTAGTGCTGCCGCGCGTTGGATACGATCAGATTTGTCTTCGCCGATATCATGCAACATCATGGGCTCGATCAGTGAAGTTTGGATCGTCATCCGTGGATTCATCGACCCATACGGATCCTGGAAGATTATTTGCATTCGATTGCGCAGCGGCTGCATCGCGCTACGCGAAATACCCGCTAACGAACGTCCATCAAAGTGCATGGAGCCACCGGTTGACCTGACCAACCGTAGTAGGGCGCGGCCTGTGGTGGTCTTTCCACAGCCTGACTCACCTACCAGACCAAGCGTTTGGCCACGATAAACATCTAACGTGATACCATCGACGGCTTTAACATGCCCGACTGTCTTCATCAGCAAGCCACGTTTTACAGGAAAGTGCACTTTCAGGCCGCTAAATCGAACAAGTGGTTCTGTTCCTTCGGCAATACAGGTTGCTTCACGACCATAGCCTGATATTTCATCATCAAATCCAAGTTGTTCGAGTACACTTTTTGGGTGCAGGAGTCTTCCGCGACCGTATGTTTCGAAGTGATTTTGCCTGTCGGCTGTCATCTCTTTTGTAGTGATTTCGATTTCGCCGTCATCACCTTCAGTTGTATCCATAAAGTCGGAAACGGTTGGCAATCGCTTGTAAGGCGTGTCGAGCCGTGGACGGCAGGCCAGCAGTCCTTTGGTATAAGGGTGAGTCGGGTTTTCATAGACCGAAAGTACATCACCTTGTTCGACAACTTTACCGTGATACATAACGATGACATCATCTGCAATTTCCGCGATAACGCCGAGATCATGGGTAATAAACAGCACTGCCATTTGCCGCTCGTCTCGCAGCTCGCGGATTAAGTCGAGAATCTGCTTTTGTATCGTAACGTCCAGTGCGGTTGTTGGTTCGTCAGCGATCAGCAGGCTTGGATTGCATGAAAGGGCCATTGCGATCATCACCCGTTGCTTTTGTCCGCCGGACATTTGATGCGGGTAATATTCAATGCGAGATTCCGGTTCCGGAATACCTACCTCGTTAAACAGCTCAATGGTTTTCTCGCGTGCTTCCCCTTTCGATACCTTTTGGTGCTGAATGATCGCTTCCATCACCTGCTTCCCGACCTTATGAACGGGATTAAGAGAAGACATTGGTTCCTGAAAGATCATACTGATCTTACCACCGCGAATTTTCCGCATATCCGTTTCTGGGAGACTCACTAAATCTTGGCCTAGGAACGAAATGGAACCGTTTTCTACTTGTGCGGATGCGGCGAGCAGCCGCATGATTGTTAGTGAGGTTACGGATTTTCCCGAACCGGATTCGCCGACCACGCCAAGCGTATGTCCCGGCTCAATCTGGAACGAGATGTCATCCACGGCCTTAACCACACCGCGGTCGGTGTGAAAGTAGGTCTGTAGGTTTTGTACATCAATGACGGCGGACATGATTAATCTCTCGGGTCGGCGAGTCGTGGGTCAGTGGATTCCTGAAGACCTTCGCCAATCAGGTTATACGCCAGCACGGTGAGGAAGATGGCAATTCCAGGGAACAATAATTGCCACCAGTATCCGGACTGTAGTTTTTCGCGTCCTGAGTTGAGAACGGTGCCCCAGCTAGGATTGGGTGGTGAAATGCCGAATCCCAGCAGGCTCAACGCCGCCTCGACCAGAATGGCGGCAGCGATACCAAACGCGATGGGTACTAGCACGGGTGCCAGACTGTTGGGCAGGATATGCCGGAACATGATCCGGGTCGGGCGGGCGCCAAGGCACCGTGCGGCTGCTACGAATTCAGACTCCCGCAGCTTTAGGAATTCAGCACGGGTAAGGCGTGCCATGCCCGTCCATCCAGTCAGTCCAAGTACAGCCATCACGTGAAAAATATTGGGGCTCTCAACGACAGCAAGCAACGCAAGGATTAACACCAGACTCGGAACGCACATTACCACTTCGATAAACCGGCTCAGGGTGATGTCGACCCATCCTCCAATGTATCCGGCGATGGCGCCGATGCAGATACCAATAAGCGCAGACAGCCCCGTTGAGACAAATCCAACGAGCAATGCGATTCGCGTGCCATGTACCATGCTCGCAAAAATGTCAAAGCCGGTCTTATAGGTTCCGAAAAGGTTTAGCGAACTCGGCGATCCTTGAGCATCGTAGGGGTTTCCATCTTCGCCAAGTCCCCATTCATTTGCACGAACTGGGCGGTACGGATCTTGATAGACCAATGGCCAGATTGCCCAACTATCAGGGTCCTTTTGTTTTAAGTTTCGAGGGTACACTCGACGGAATTTATCCTTTTGGAAGATCGGGTTTTCCCAGCCACTGTAGTAATAACCCATGCACGGGAAGTATATGCTGCCCTTGTACTTACAGATAATTGGTTTCGTGCCGGCGATCATTGGTGAAAATACAGCGACGCCTGACAGGAAGACGATAAACAACAGCGCAACCATCGCAAGCTTGCGACGTTTGTAACGCGACCACGCCTGGCTCCAAAAGCCGGGTGAATGTTCAATTGTCGTTTGTTCGTTTTCAGACATTGGCTAGTTGTAACGGATTCTCGGGTCCACAAATGCATACAGAATATCTGCGATCAGTTGACCCAATAAAGTGAGCACAGAAAACATTAAGGTAATCGTCATGAGCACCGGATAATCCCTCGTACCAATCGAGTCGAAGAATAACGTTCCCATTCCCGGCCAGTTAAAGATTTGTTCAAGGATGATTGCACCGCTTAAGAGGCCTGGTAATGTCAGGCCGAGCAGTGTTACAAACGGGATTAATGTGTTTCTAAATGCGTGATGAATGAGAATTCGGATGGGGCCGAGCCCTTTTGCCTTGGCTGTACGAATGTAGTCCTGCCGAATGACTTCTTCCATATTTGCTTTGATAAATCGACAATAATACGCAAGGCTTCCATAGGTAAAACAGGTTACAGGCAGAATCATATGCTTGAAGGAGTCCCACGCTCGTTCGGTTGCGGTGAAGGACTCATAGTCCGGATCATGGGCACCCATCAGCGGTAATTCGAACCATGTGTCACCGAGCTTGATTGCAAATAACAGCTGCAGGAATAGCGCAGCAACGAACGACGGAAACGAATAGAGCATGTACAAGACAAAACTCATCGCGCGCTCTTCTGTCTTGCCACTGCGCACGGTGGAGTAAAGGCCCATTGGCAACGCCAGCAGATAAGTAAGGATCAGTGACGTGATGCTCAACTGTAATGTTGGTCCGATGGCATCCTTAATTAAGGAAAGAACTGGCTTTTTTACAGAAAAGCTCGTGCCGAATTCGAATGTGCAAGCGTTTTTGAGCCAGGTGAAGTATGCTTCGTACCAGGGCTTGTCCAGACCGTAGACAGCTAGCAGTCGCTCAATATCCGCCTTGCTGATCATCTTGCTCGGATCCATCATTGCCGGATCCGTATCGAGCGGATTGCCCGGCATATTGCGGATCAGCCCATAAATCACGAATGTGATTAATAGGAGGGTGAATGCGCCGATTAAGATGCGCCGAACAAGGTAGTTGAGCATTTATTGTCCCTACAACGGATTCAGGAACGACATGTGTTCCCTTTGGAAGCATGGGTTTTACTGCATTGCAGGAGATTTGAAAATGCTGCTTTCGCCTGGGCCATAGCTGTATGGCCCACGAGCACTGAAATTTACTCCGCGAAGCTCTTTGTTGAACGCAAAATAAGCGTTTCGGTAGTATAGCCAAGTGTAGGGCTGATCTTCGTATAGCTTCAAGTGAATCTGTCGGTAGATTTCACGACGTTTGTCTGGATCCAATTCATATTTGCCATCGATAAAGAGCTGGTCGATCTCGGGACTTGAATAACAAACGTAATTCCGTCCACTGTCAATTGCCTTAGTTGCCCATAGATTCTCGCTTGTGTCGGGATCTGTTCCCGTTCCCCAACCACCAAACTGAGCATGGAATTGATGTTTTCGTGATCGATCCTGAAGCGTGGTGAATTCGACGGGACTCACGCTGCACTCAATACCGATCTGATCGAGGTTTTCCTGAAGCAATTCACACATGGCAACGCGGTCGGGACGATTACTCGACACGATCGTGAACTTGAATGGTACCCGCTGGACGCTATCGATTTGGCCGTCAAAACCATCATCGATGAATACCATGCCATCGAGGATACCGTCATCATCCGTGTCTTCCCAACCAGCTTCGGCGAGCAATTCCTCCGCAAGATCCAGATCCTGTTTATACGATTCAGGCAAGGTCTCCGGTGACCATGGGCTAGTACTGTGGAAGATACCACGTGCTGCTTCGTCCAGGTTGTTTCGATGTCGCGTTAATAGTTCATTGTGGTCATAGGCTAAACCCATTGCTTTACGAACACGAACATCACGGAAGAAATGGGAACGGTTATTCCATCCAAAGTAAAAATACACCCACTCAATATCGTAGGCCTTGGTGTTCTTGTTATAGAATTCCTCATCACCCGTTTGATCTGTCCACTGCGGTGGCGTTAGCTGGTACTCGTCGATATCACCTTTCTTGAGTGACAACAAAGCCGTGTTTGGATCTTCAATAATTGTGAAACGGATGTTTTTGAAATATGGGATGGCACGGACCTGAGTTCCGTCAACGGTGTGATAGCTTTCACGTCGCTCAAGTGTGATTTCCTGACCACGTACACGCTTTGTAATGACGTACGCCCCGCCAGTCACAGGATTTTCATCCTTTTCAACGTGGTAAGCGCTCGACTGCATCGTCGGGTCTTCCGCGACGGAGCCCTCAAATACGTGTTTTGGAATAATCGGAAAGAGGATATTCCAGACATTGGTTGCAAGCGAGTCAGGGTGAAAGAACACAACGGTTCGATCATCGTATGCTTTTACACCGAGCAACTGATCTGTACCACTTCGTACAGCCGGCACAGGAACCTTGGAAGTCATGATGACTTTGTAGGAGAATTCAACGTCGTGGGCGGTGATCGGTGTGCCATCAGACCAGATCAGATCATCGCGTAATACGATTTTGTCATAGAGCCCATCCGAACTGGTTTGCCATGAAACGATTCCGTCCTTGCTGCCGTATGGTGTAAAGGTCCAATCGAAGCCAAGCAATCCAAAATTGATGAGGCCGGAGACGTCGAATTCTGCAGACGAGCTCGCCATCAACGGATTTGTGCTACGAACATCACCCGCTGTGTGCCGACTCCAGCTTGCATTGAAATCGGCGTTTGAGCCGTCCAGCGATGCAAGTCGACCAATCGCGGATCTGATCTTGGAGTTATTGACCGGTGAATCATTCACCAGTGCCATGGCTTCTTCGATGGTTGCTTCCGCTTCTTCGTTTTCCTGTCGCTGACGCATCAGATCCATGGCATCCAAAACGGGCTTGTCCGCCCATTCGGCGTCAGCATCCAGATCAGCAAGCTCTGGAAACTCATCATCCGCCATCGGCACGAGGTCGCCGAGTTGAAATGGCACGTTTTCATCACCGCCGTCTTCAACGGTTTGCTCTGTGGTTTTGGTTTTTTCCTGACCCAGATTTGACCGTTTTACGTGTGAATCTTTCAGTTGTTTGTTGAGCGTGGCGAGTTTATCCGCATCCTGATCCACGTATTCCGCTAGCAGGTTAGGTACGGTTTCAAAGAGCGGAATCATGTTGCCGCCGTTGTCCTTCAGCTCTTGTTCGACCTCGGCAACAGTTGTGATTTTTACTGAACCAAGAACGACATTCGGCTTTACTTCTAAAGTATCAGCACCTGTTTCCGTTCCTGCGGCGTTACCGCCACCGCCTCCACCATTGGCTGCACCAATATCACCGGCTTCTCTTGAACAGCCACTGGCAATGACAGTAAGCGTGGCGAAACATAGGAGAAGAGAAAATTTCCTGAAGAAGGTCATGACAGATTACGTCCTGTTTTGGTCAGTATTGGGAGCTTGAAAAATGGTCGTAGCACAATTCGTATTGTCGGAAAAAAAGTTGTGATGTGCAAACGCCTGGTGAGGGTACTAAGGCCCACCGTGGGGCTCAGCGTAGCTGAACGATCAGCTAGAGCCATCAGGCTTGTGATCTTGCGATGCTCAACACATCAGCGAGGGCATCAATCTGCTCGACTGAATGGCTTGCAGTTAGCCCAATCCGTAACATTGCCTCACCGTCGGGAACCGTTGGAGGTCGTATAGCAGCGACTAGAAAACCTGCCTTAAAAAGCTGCTGAGATAAAGAGAGCGTTTTGTCATTCGCACCAATGCGAATTGGCACAATGTGAGAAGGATGGTTTTCCTCAATTAGCCGATCTGTCGCCAGTCGTGATACAAGACGGTCGCGTAATGCAAGCAAGTGCGTTCTTCTGTTCGAGTCACTTTGCACTATCTCCACTCCCGCCAACGACATTTCACAAACACCATTTGGCATGGAGGTTGAGTACACGTAGCTGCGAGCTTTATTTCGCAACCAATTAATCAACTGACTCGTTCCCGTGACGACACCACCTACACTACCGAGTGCTTTGCTAAAGGTACTGACCGTGATATGCACTCCTGATTCGACATCTGCTTCCTCTGCCAACCCTCGGGCATTTTTGCCATACACGCCTGTCGCATGAGCTTCGTCAATCATCAACATGGCGCCCTGGTCATCTGCTATTTGCGAGAGACTGCTAAGATTCGCAACATCGCCATCCATACTGAATAATGTGTCGGTAACAATGAGTTTTCTTCGGGCCTGCACGCTGGTTATCAACTCGGTTAGATGGTCGATATCATTGTGCCGGTAAACGAAGACGTCCGCATTAGAGAGCCGGCAGCCATCAATGATACTTGCATGGTTACGTGCATCGCTGAAGACGGCATCTCCATTACTGACGATTGCTGGAATCGTACCCATGTTTGCCGCAAACCCGCTTGAAAACAACATTGCGGATTCGGATGCCTTGAACTTGCAAAAGCATTTTTCAAGGGTCTTATGAGCTGAGGTGTAGCCAGTAATTAGGGGGCTTGCGCCACTTCCCCACTGTTGATCACTGCCATCTCTTTTCAATTCAGCCGCGATGCCCAGATAGTCGTTGCTGGAGAAGTTGGTTAATTCCTGACCCGCGATTGAAATGAAACCGGGGCGGTAGCTAACATCACGTGTTCGTATCGTGCGAAGCGCATCTGTTGCTTTCAACACGTCTAGTTCGTCATCAATCCAATCAAGAGGTTGCATTGGCGTATTTGAATGTGCAGGACCTATGAGGGCAAGACTAGAGCAATCGCTTTCAATAGGCCCTGCCGGGTTCGGCCGCGCCGAGCCCGGCGGTTGCCATAGCCACGTCCGTTGCCCAGTTACATGCAACACGTCCTTGTGGCTTGCATATCCGCTCTACTCGTGTCGCAGAGCTTCGATCGGATCCATGCGCGATGCACGGTAGGCTGGGTACATTCCAAAAATGACACCAATAAGTACAGCAATTCCAAATGAGACAGGAATTGAAATCGGTACGATGATCGGGACGGTTTCTCGGACTTCCGCAGGTAGGCTTTCCATTTCCTCCGGGAAGTTCTCAATCAGGGTGTCGCGCAACCACTCGAGTGTTACCGGACAAAGTAGTCCTACAGCGACTCCTACCAGACCACCAACGATGGACAAGGTAATCGTCTCAACAAGGAACTGCCGTTGAATTGCACCCTGGCGGGCACCAAGAGCACGGCGAATACCGATCTCTCTAGTTCGTTCGGTTACGGTAGCAAGCATGATATTCATAATTCCGATACCACCGACCAGTAGTGAAACGGCAGCGATCAGGCCCATGAAGATCATGAACATCATCCGTGTTGTTTCAGCTTGCTCAAGTAATTCGAGCGGAACTATCACATCAATATCGCCTTTGCCGGATTCCAACTGAGTTCGTAATGCATCTTTGACTAACTCGGCCACGGTCAGGACGTCGTCCATAGTTTTGACCTGAATAGTTGCCTGATGCAGCTCCACTTTTTCAGCGTAGAACGAACCGCTTTGGAATCGACGCGTTACATCGCCAACTCGTTGGTTGAGTGTTGTGATCGGAATATATACATCTCGCGAGTAATCCTGAGCGGCTAGGGAGCCACCGATTCCGGCAGAGGCCGTTCGCTTTCGCAGAATTCCCACGACTTCGTAATACGTTTGGTTTGTTGGGCAATAGACTCGCTTGCCAATCGGGTCATCGTGTGGGAACAATGCTTCAGCAATGCCCATCGACAACACGCAGAAGTCTTTATTCTTATCCACGTCAGCGGGCGAAAGAAATCGTCCCTTTGCCAACTTCAGCTTCGTTGCATTGAAATAGTCCGTAGTGGATCCTACCAACCGACCATCCATATCGTTGTTACCGAAGCTAAAACTGATCTTCATTTCCCGAATGGGAATGGCGACTTCAATTTGTGGGATTGTGTTAACCAGCAGGTTAAAGTCTTTACGGAGTAGCCCGAATTCTGCAACGTTACTATCGCCAAGTTTTTCGAGCGGTGGCTTGATACTGCGAACGATAATGTTCCGCGCACCAAGGGAAGCGATTTGCTCCTGCGCCTTTTGACTAATTCCCTCACCAATTGCCAGCAGCCAGATTACGGCCGCCACACCGATGAAAATACCAAGAACGGTCAGTGCCGATCGCATGGGATGCAGAAACAGGCTCTTGATACCGAGCTGCCAAGTTCGAAATAGCGACATTAAGGCATTCATGGTTTATCTTTCTGCATGACGCGTCTTGCCACGCTTGATGACTGATGGCTAAGACTTATTCGTCTATGTCCACTTCGATTTCGGGTTCGTCATGACTATCAGACGAACCACCGATCACAAGTTCATCATCACCCACGGAAAACCCGTCACTGGTGACCGCTTGGGCTTGTGTAACGGCAACGTCCTCTTCTTCGTCTTCAGGCTGTTCAGTTGTTGGCATGGAGTAGTGATATTTTTGACGATCCTGCTCGATCGGCAAATCTGATTCGATATGTCCATCCCGCAAGCGGATAACGCGGCGGCAGCGAGCAGCAACCTCGTCTTCGTGCGTCACCATGATGATCGTTTTGCCTTCGGCGTTCAGTTCTTCAAACAAGCAAAGGATTTCATCTGTTGTCTTAGAGTCAAGGTTTCCGGTCGCTTCGTCAGCCAGGATGTAATACGGATCATTGACCATAGAGCGGGCAATGGCTACACGCTGCATCTGACCACCAGAGAGTTGTTGGGGTCGGTGATCCAAGCGATCACCAAGACCAACCTTACCGGCCAGCTCGATTGCCCGCTTGCGCGTTGTACGATTTACTTTGCCCTGGTAATACAGTGGCACCTGAATGTTCTCAACAACATTGAGTTGCTGGATTAGGTTGTAAGATTGGAAGACGAATCCAATCCGCTTGCTGCGGATATCTGATAAACCGTTATCGTTGAGCGTAGCGACATTTTCTGTGCCGAGGTAGAGTTCCCCAAAGCTAGGCCGATCAAGGCAACCAAGCAGGTTCAAAAGCGTACTTTTACCGGAACCGGACGGTCCCATGATTGCAACGTAATCACCTTCGGGTACATCAAACGTGACACCACGAAGAGCATGTACGGTTTCGCTTTTCAGAACGTAGTCTTTTCCAAGATTCTCGGCGCGAACCGCAATGTTCGACATTATTCGCTCTCACTTTCAGTTTCGTCAGCATCATCGGCTGAATCAGCATTTTCACCAGCTTGCCGCGCTTTGATAGCCTTAGCCATTGATTCGATCATTTCTTCCTTGGTGATCTTACCGTCTTTGTTGGCGTCAGCTTCTTTCATGCGAGCCGGATCATCGGAGGCAGCAATTTCATCACTATCAATGACGCCATCAGAGTTGGTATCAACTCTTTGCATAATGAAACCAATGAACTGCTTCGCTTGCTCACGGAATGGTGCTAAATCAGCATCCTTGGCATCGGCATCAGTGTCTGCATCGGCATCGGCATCCTTGGCATCGGCTTCAGTGTCTGCATCCGCATCCTTGGCATCCGCATCGCCTTTAGCATCATCAGCTTCAGCCGGTTTTTCACCATCGCCATTTTCGCTTGGCATTGGCGATACACCATTTTCGCGATCCTGCCGATCCTTCATGGCTTTTGCCATTGACTCGATCATTTCTTCCTTGGTGATCTCACCGTCTTTGTTAGCATCAGCTTCTTTCATGCGAGCCGGATCATCGGAGGCAGCAATTTCCTCGCTATCAATGACGCCATCAGAGTTGGTATCAACCCTTTGCATAATGAAACCAATGAACTGCTTCGCTTGCTCACGGAATGGTGTCAACTCATCCTCTTTTTCTGAGGATTTAGCAGCCTCTTTAATTGCCGCAGTTTCTTCCTTAGTAAATGACACGGGCTTTGGGGTTGGCAGGTAATTGCCCGTTTCTGAGACGAATGTCTGGACTTCTTCTTTATCCAAGTAGTCATCATTATCAGCGTTGTAACTGATGAACTCTGCGTAAACGTTCGAATCGATGTTTGCAATGGCGATTGGTTTCAGGGCATCGCCACCAACACGACGCATAATGTCGCGTACCCGGTAGTCCAACACGAGTCGATAAAGTTTAGACTCTTCGGCATCGATGTCTTGCTCATAGCTACGAGGGTTCTGCACCACGAAGTCGTCTGCTGTCAAGGTAATTTCCTCGGGCAATGGTGCATTTACTGTGAGCTCTGAAGGCATATCTTCGACTACGACGAATTCCTCGTTACTTTTTGAGAAATTAACACGTCTAAGCTCGACACTTTTCAGATCGTCACCCTCTTTGAAGGTGCCGGCCAGCGTATGCAATGGGTTTTCCGAATCAGCGTCAACCTTGATCAGACAGAACCTGTCGCCAGAATCGTCATGTAGAACGGTTACAGGTAGTTGAAGCGCTCCTTGCACGCGATCTGCGAAAATAGAGACTTCAGCAGTCAAACCACTTCGCACGCTCGGAGGGGCCTGAAGTAATGTAATAAAGGTCGAGAATCGCTTTACATTTCCTTCAAACCAGTTGCTGGGATCAGGATAGCGGTTTACCTTTGTTACTTTTCCGCGTAACGGCTCTTCGATACCGCTTAGTCGGATTTCCGCGTTTTGAGCGTTTTCAATTTCACCACCGCCATCGGAAACAAACGAGACGTTGCCTTCGTTCACTTTTACGCGAACTCGCATCTTATCTACGTTTGGCAGATAAATGATTGCCTGACGCTCACGCACAGTAGCACCAGCTTCGACGCGGAATTCACTTCCACCGCGGGAGCTCCTTTCATTTGCATGAATAACGAGACCGTCTGCCGGAGCATTAATAATGCATTTTTCAATTTGAGCATCAAGTTCTTCAAGCGTCTCTTCTTCCTCGATCAGGTTTTCTTTTTCCGTATCCAGGGAAACCTGTGCCGATTTGATATCGCTGTCGAATCCGACCAACATTTTCTTTTTGGTGATCTCTTCTAATGTTGAGAGATCGGTTAGCTGTAAATCCAATTCCAGCTGTGAACGCTTTACGGCGAATTCATCTGACTTGAGTTGTGTATCCGTCATGAATCCCTGCGCTGCAAGGCGGATGGAGAAATTGTACTTGTCGCGTGCTCGGTTAATGTTCTCTTCAGCGATGAGGACATTCGCTTCGATGAGCTGCTTGTCTTTCAGAAATGTTCCTTTGAGGAATTCCTCTTTTGCGATCTCTTTTTGTTGTAATAGTGATTCGGCTGAGATCACGCGGGATGTTGCCTGATTCACAGCAATTTTTTGACGATCTCTCTCATCTTCCAGTGCCGAAGCATCCAGTTCTACCAGCAGATCACCCTTTTTGACACGTATACCTTCATCAACCACCGAGATGATTCTAGTGCCTGCACCACCTTTCGCTCGTACCTCACAACGAACTTCGA
>JAKUOW010000051.1 GCA_022451045.1 Pirellulales bacterium
TCACTACCATCATTCAAAGAAATGTTGCAGGCTGACAGTGGGGCATCTGAACCGATCTCGTATGACCGTCCAGATACTCATGCACCGGGACACCTGATGGGTGATCATCTTCATTCGCCCGGAAGCCAGATGTTTGAATATAAGTACATGAATATGTCCATGTCCGGTCTTTTGTCTGGTGATGACAACATTTCCAATTCAACCGCCCAGTCATTCGGTGGAGCGGATTATATGGCAGTGCCGACTAAAATGACGATGGAAATGCACATGATGCACTACATGGTTGGCTGGCGTGAAAACATTACTCTCTACATCATGCCGATGTGGGTTGTTAACACGATGGAATCAACGACATATATGAATAGTGGCATGGGCTCAATGCCAATGGGAACGATGCGACGCTCCAACGGTGGCTTTGCGGATCTTCCATTTGGTGGACTATGGCGGCTGAAAAAGAATTCAAATGGAGAGCTCATTGCCAATATAGGAGTATCTGCACCGACCGGGGACATTGATAACCAAACTACCAATCCAATGAACGGTATGCCGATGGAGTTTCCGTATGCGATGCGCACAGGGGCCGGTCATTGGCGAGCGTTACCTGGGTTAACCTACAAACGTATTGAAGATAACGGCTCCATTGGCGTGCAGTTCCAATCCGCAATTGCATTGGACAAAAACGGCGAAGGCTACTCAGTCGGAGATGAATACAGACTCAGTGCCTGGAAAACGAAGCTTATAGATGATGAACAGAGATTGGCCTTCAGTGCCCGCATTGAATCGCTTTGGCGTGGCAGTATTCAGGGTGTGGATTCAGATCTCATGATGGGAATGAGTCCTGTAGCGAACGCTAGTTTTAGTGGCGGTAACTGGATCAACCTGGGGCTTGGAGGCATTTATACGCTCGACAGCGGCGCTCGCTTAAACCTCGAATTCGGCATTCCGCTGTATCAGCATGTTGAGGGAATTCAAATGGAGCAGGACTGGTCGCTTGCCGCCAGTTGGTCCAAGAGTTTCTAAACTCCTGAGGCTCAGTTTGATATGACTTGGTTGCGGCCGGCACGCTTAGCTTCATATAAGGCCTGATCGCAGCGACGAAATGTGCCTTGCTAGTCCTCAGCTTGTATCCAACT
Source organism: Pirellulales bacterium (assembly GCA_022451045.1). GTDB lineage: Bacteria > Planctomycetota > Planctomycetia > Pirellulales > Pirellulaceae > UBA11883. The sequence goes on from JAKUOW010000051.1 coordinate 1,134, forward strand.
CGTGATCCCGGCGCTGCAAGTTACGGATATCGAGACAGCGTCAGCGGTGAATGATCGTAAAGCGATTCTTTGTATCCACGCGTTTAGAATTTCTGTAGCGTCGCCTCTGGAGTTAGTAAAGATAACGGCAAACTCATCACCTCCCCAGCGAAATGCACTGCTTCCGGATTGCAATTGAGTTTCTAAATCTAAACCGACCTCGCGTAGGACCATATCACCGGCCAGATGTCCGTGTTCATCATTCACTCCCTTGAAATGATCGACATCAATCAGAGCAATGGAAAAATCACTCGATGATTTGATCAGGCCATCCAACGTCTGTTCGAAAACATCGCGCAATGGTAATCCGGTGATGCTGTCTAGGTTGTCGTTAGAACCAGCCTGAATATTTGCACTCCGTCGACCAAGGCAAAAGCAGATTACAGCTGCGACGACTGAAATCAGGAGCCAAATAATTGAAGTGGAATTGGGCATACGTGTATCGCTCGACTATGACACTTGAATGATACAGCAGTACATTCGTTGGAAAACCACGTTGCGTATAAAAGTTGCGCATAAAAAAAGCTCCCGAGCGAGTGAGTCTTGTCCCAGGGGGGCAGAGGACGCTGACAAATCCGCATCGGGAGCGATTGGACGGTGAGATAACACTTCGCATCCGTGCTGATGTTATCTACAAAGGTCACTTTTTATCACCATTGGCTTAGCATCCGTGCCAGGCTTTATGGCGATGAGTGGTCAGAAGCAAAAAACAAGTTAATGACTCCCAACGGGGCGGGAAAATATTGGAATATCGAAAACGCGTCAAGGCCGGTTTTTCAACAATTATGAAATTTCTATTATCATGACTATTGTGGCACCTCTGTTCAGGAGGACGTCACTTCTAAATGCCGCAATAACCGGCGGCACCGAACACATCATTATTCCAGTGTTTTACAACGCGCAGCCTCAGTTAGTCGTTTGCAAATGCCAGAGGAATTCAGTAGCCGAGTCATCTTTCAGTGGAAAGATGTGCACAAGGAATTCCCAGGTGTAATTGCGCTCAATGGCGTTTCGATTGAAATCAATGCTGGACAAGTGCTTGCGATCGTTGGTGAAAATGGTGCCGGAAAGAGTACTCTAATCAAGCTGGCAGCCGGCGTTTATCAACCCGATGGCGGCAGTGTTGTTCTCGATGGTCAACAGTCGATCCACAATCCCGTCGAAGCCTATCGCAATGGAATCGTGACAGTCTTCCAGGAATCAGAGCTTTTTGACCAGTTATCGGTAGCGGAGAACATGGCTTTGCTCAAAGGCCTTCCATGTAAGCGATTCGGAGTGGTTGCTTGGCAACAAATAAAACAATCTTCTCGACACCAATTACGGAGCCTTCCTGAAAAACTCGATCCGACCGTGAATGCTGTTCAGCTGAGTGTTGCACAACGACAAATGTTACAAGTTGCCGCTGCGGTTTCTGAAAAAGCCAAAGTACTGATCCTCGATGAACCGACTAGCGCGCTTTCGGTAAAGGAGTCACAGTGGCTGTTTGAGCAGATCAAGACGTTACGTGCCCAAGGATGTGCCATCGTATATATCTCTCATAGGCAAAAAGAGATTTTTGAACTCGCTGATGTCATCTCTGTATTACGCGATGGCGAATTGATTTGGACAAAGGATCGCTCCGACGTCACTTCTGAATCACTGGTGACGGCCATGGTAGGAAGGCCCGTTGATATTGAATCGCACCGGAATCTGCACAAGCCAAGCAACACGTTGATGTTTCGATCCCATCAAGTATCCGATGGCAACGTGCTTAATGGAATTGATCTGGATATAAATGCCGGTGAAATCGTCGGTCTCTACGGACTCATCGGTTCGGGTCGTACAGAGTTTGCTGAAACCGTATTCGGAATTCGCAAAAAATTGTCAGGGTCCATTTACATTGACGGTGATGCAGTAGAAATTCGCAAACCGCGAGATGCGGTTCGGCATGGCCTCGCATATCTATCCGAAGACCGTCTGAACAAAGGTGTGTTTCGCTGGCTGGATATCCGTGAAAACACAGTGGTGGCCAGTCTGCGTCAGATCTCAAAGGTTCTGACAAGTCGTCGTGATGAGTTAACGGCTACGACCGAAATGGGGAACAAATTAAACACTCGTTATGCTTCACATCGCCAGCCAATTGAAACACTATCAGGTGGGAATCAACAAAAGGTCGTCGCTGGCCGTTGGCTACTAACAAAACCTAAGGTGCTAATTCTCGATGAACCAACCCGCGGGGTAGATGTCGGCGCCAAAGAAGAAATCCATGACATCATCCAGTCGCTTGCTGAATCGGGCTGCGCAATCTTACTAATCTCAAGCGAATTAAATGAGGTAATGCGTTATTGCCATCGCATCATCGTGTTTAGAGATGGTGACGTTGCCGGTGAAGTCGATGCGACCGATGCCCAATCTTCTAATGTGGCAGAACTGGCTTTTCCAAAAGACTCAACTGTTGAATTGTCAGACGATCCAGATGCGACTCGCCCGAGCAGACGCAGAAGCGGATGGAGAGCTTTGCTCAGAACAGAATCGGCGCTTGCCGCGATGATTATGATTCTGTTGATTCTGCTGAAAGTACAGCAACCGGACTATCAGATTTCGGTACTATTGGACGCTTCCGCAACATGGATGATCCTCGGATTGGCAGCAGCAATCGTAATCGTCGTGGGTGGTATTGATATTTCAATTGGGTCTCTAGCAGCACTATCAGCAGCATGCGGTGGCCTAGTGCTGCAAACGGATTTACCACCATCGGTCTCAATTCCTTTGGCAATGATCGTTGCTATGTCCGTTGGAGCTGCTGGTGGCCTGGTTAATTCTGCCTTATCGCTATGGGGCAATGTGCATCCAATCGTTGTGACGCTGGGGATGCTGTACGCGTATCGAGGTTTGGTGAGCACGATCATGGACGGCAAGAACATTTCGAACTTGCCGGATGGATTTGGAAATCTTGCAATCGTAGATGGCTTCTATACGTCCGTAATATACGGATTAGTTATCTCGGCTTTTGGATTCCTGCTACTTCATCATTGTCGTTGTGGCAGGCATTTTTATGCTGTTGGAAATTCACCGACGGCCGCTAATCTTCTCGGAATTAGAAAGAGCAAAAACTGGTTTTACGCATTTGCCATTGGCGGTGCCCTGGTAGGTTTGGCCGGGATGCTGCAATTGGCGCAGAAAGAGCAAATGCAGGCCACCCTCGGCCGTAACTGGGAATTAGAAGCCATTGCCGTGGCTGTTATTGGCGGTGTGTCAATTAATGGTGGTAAAGGTAGTGCAATTGGCGTCATTTTAGCGGCAATTCTGGTGCAGACCTTCAGTGCTGTGCTCATCAAGTTTGGTGTACCTGGTGATCGTATGAAGTTGGTTATCGGACTGATGATTTTGGTTGCGGTATTTATGGATCATCTTTGGAATCGACAGCGATCTGTGCGGCCTACCGGCGGTTGTGCTCGATGACTAGTAAAGCAATTCAGAAACGTACCAACTCGTTTGATGACAAAAGAATCGGGCAAACTCTATTGAGCTACGCCGTTCCCTGCGTACTACTTCTAATTTTCGCGACGGTCATGTTTGTGAAAACGGAGAATCCACGTGGATTGATTCGTGCAGGCGTGCAGTGGATGGAAGTTGGATCTGTAGCGGTGGTGATGACAGCGATTATTATTACTGGTGGCATCGACCTGTCTGTAGGATCAATGGTGGCACTGTGCAGTGTGTGTATCGGTGTGTTATGGGAAGATGGACAACTATCTATCCAAATGGCGAGCGTATGTGCGGTCGCAATCGGTTTGGTGGCCGGATTACTCAATGGACTCTTAGTGGTCGTCGGTCTTTCACCACTAATTGTGACTTTGGCAACGATGGCGTTTTACTCCGGGCTCGCACTGGCCCTCTCCAATGCTGAACCAATAGGATTTACCAATGAGTTGGTGATGGCGATGGAAGATACAAACTTGTTATTCGGTTATCCCCTGCAGTATTACTTCTTCCTAATCGTGCTGGTTCTTGGATATCTGTTGCTCCACCGTTGTCGCATCGGCAGAGCGTGTTTCTATATCGGCGAAAACATGGAAGCAGCTAGATACAGCGCGATTTCGATTGAAAAGGCACAGTTGGTGTTGTACGGACTGAGCGGTTTGGTCGCCGGAATCGTTGCGGTCCTCAATACCATGTATAAGCTAAATGCTAATCCTGTAGCACACGAAGGTATGGAATTACACGTTATCGCCTGTGTGGTTGTGGGAGGCACGTTGATTACCGGTGGTCACGGTTCCATCGGTCGCACATTGCTTGGATTGCTGGTTGTGGCCAGCCTTGATATTGGTCTGAACTTCCTAAGCAGCGACTTCAGTTGGCTGAACCCACAAGTAAGACTGATTCTTACCGGCTGTCTTGTAGTTGCAGTGGCAATTTGGAATCAGAAAGTCCGTAACTAACACGACACAAGTTCGCCAGTTTCGGCGCTTGTCAGTACCGCCTCGGTGAATTCCATGTATTTCACACCTGCTTGGAATGTCGTGAATTCAATTGGCTCGATGCCACGGATGGCGTTAATGAACTCTTCTTCCACGCGCCAACCACCCTCATCATCCTTTGGTACAACGACTTCTGTAATCTCGGATGCACTTGATGATCCAAAATAAAGAGTGTCGGTGTCAAAGCGGTATTTGAGTGTGCCTTCGCTGCCATAAAGGTGTACTTGATTAGCGGGACCGTGATGAATTACACCGCTTAAGTGGTAAATCCCGCGGGCACCGCCGGGGATTTCGGTTACCGCGTGTACGGTATCCGGTGTACCGACAACACCAGTGGTATTGTCATATGGTGTTGATCGGGTCTCCGTAAAAGTCTGGATCGTAGCGATGACACTTGTCGGATGATCTATCCAGCGAACAAGTGGCTCGTGCAGAATTCCCAATGCCAGCATGTTGATACCGCTGAATTCTGCCGCCTGACGCCAATGCAGTGGTGATTGAGGGTCAGCGTATGCAGTGTTAGTTCCAAGCACTGCCACTTCTCGCAATGTCCCCAGCCTTCCGTCAGAAATAATCTCTTTCACCGTTTTATGAGCTCTCAGGCCGAGTGGACTTGGCACAATCTGTGTTATTAGATCGGGCTTGGCGAGGCTCGCTTCATACATTTGACGGGCTTCATCGGCATTCATTGCCATGCGGGCCTCGGTCATGACATGTTTGTCAGCAGACAGTGCAGCTAGTGTGATTGGACAGTGTAAATAAGGCCATGTTCCAATTACCACAGCATCGATGTCCGGATCCGCTACGAGCTGTTCCCAGGACTCGAACTTGTTAGGAATCGAGTACTCATCGGCGACACGTGCGGTCGATTCGGCATTGCTGTTACATACGCCAGTAATTTCAACATCTTCACATTCCAATAAACCAGGAACATGACGCAGTTTGGAATTGGCTCCCAGGCCAACAATTCCAACTCGGATGGTACTCATTATGGATTCTCTTATGAACTAAATTCTGTATCGAGTGACGGGGTGACTAGAAATCGTATTGATCGATGTTGTCTGCAGTAAAGACGATGTGTGGGCCAAGTATGGCTTGTCCATCTACGACAACTACCTGCTTGAGTCGGCCAAAATCATATGTTCCGTCAGCAATCGATTCATTCTCTTTCAAGTATGCAGCCATATGCACCGTTAAATATCCCAAGTCTACGGGATTACAAAGTGCAAAGCGGGCAACCGTTCCATCGTCAACGTATTCACGCATGATGGATGGGAGAGAGACTCCCGTGACAACAACTGAGTCAACCAGTCCCGCATCTTTTACGGCTTTTGCAGCCCCCGGAACGGCAACAGATGTCATGCCCCAGATCCCTTTAATATCAGGCTGTGCATTGATCGCCGCGGCAGACATTTCCTGGGCTTTACTCTGATCTTCGCCCGGCATGAGTGGCTCGAGTAGTTCCATTTCAGGATGCGTCTCTGCGATGATCTCCCGCATGAGAGCCATCCAGGTATTCTGGTTGGATGCTGTAGGTGTCCCACTCACGAGTAAGTACTTTCCTGCCAATTCCGCCTCACGGTCTTTTATGCCGTCAACCATCATGTTCACCAGGTTCTCTGCTATCTGCTGATTTGTCGCCTGATTCACAAAAATGAGGCGGCGTGACGTTTCCGGATTAGCATCTGTGTCCCAAGTTAAAACGGTGATGCCATCTTTTTCAGCGGCACGCAGCGTGGATGCCACGGCATCCGGATCATTGGGTGCTACGGCGATGCAATCATACCCTTGAGCAATCCATGTATCGAGCATGCGAACTTGTTCTTCGTGACTAGCTGCGGTTGGGCCATCAAAGTGCACATTTAGTCCGAGTTCTTCACCGGCTTCCATCGCGCCTTTTTCAGTTGCCTCAAAGTATGAAATGCCGACCAGTTTTGGCATAACGCCGATCCGGATTGAATCGTCTGATGTAGCATCGTCAGTCACACTAGTGGTATCGCCGGAGCATCCACATGTAAGCGATGTCAGGATTAGCAACATGAATAGTCGTCGCATGGTATAAGTCTTTCTATGGATTGTCGATGTATATAAGTTCCCAATCTGGCATAAAGCTGGATGAATCTTGCCTAACAATCTTTGGCTCGGGAAATAATCCCATGTATGTATCCATCCGCCCATCTTGTATTAAATCGGATGGTGCTGCTATTAGTATGCCATTTTCCGGGAGGTGATTGTATGACCGCTTCGCTGCTAGTTGTTCATTGGTTCGCAAATGCAGATGTTCCATAAATATACGACTGTTGGGTAAGTCGAGTTGCATAGCAGGATCGATGATGAGTATTAGCCGATCGTCAGCTGTCAGGCGTTCCAATTCGGCGAAGAACTTGGTGGCATTTCCATCTGTGTCCAACAGATCGTGACGAATTCCGCTCGTTCCGGTTTGATTTGCGGCATAAGCTGATCGTATTAACGACTTGTCTACGAGAGTTGCGGCACCGTACAGGGCCGGGCCAACGATAAACAGCATGAGTGACACCCAGCCAAGTGATTTAACTCGAATTCGCTTTTGCCGTATCAAGTTGACTGAAATTGTCAGAATCCATGGGAGAGTCGCAATGGAAGCACACCGAATCAATCGTGCATCCATATGAATGGAACTCCCCCGTATGAGTAATAAGGTTAATGTAATAACGTTCACACAGCAGCAGACAACGATGACGTCTCTCAAAAGTACACGTTGGCCTTCATCCTTTTCTCCCAGCTTGTCCGACGATTTATAGGAGACCAACATCACAACAAAGAAAAGAGCCAGTGGAATAGAGAGCCAGCCGGCAGCACCATCCCCAAATGGGCCAAGTGGGCTCAGGATAGGGTTGTCACCAGCTATAAAAACACGATTGATCAGGGATTCCAGATCGGAGCATGCCAAAAGCCAACTACCAGGTGCCCAAAGGAGAGGTGTGAGTTGTGCAGCAGTCGTTTGAGTGGTCGGGTTTCCGTTTGGCATCAATCCAAATGTAAGAATCAATACACTGCTGATAGCTGCTCCGGAAAAAAAGAATAACAAGCGATGGCGACTGACGTCATGTCGCCAGCAAACAAAGCACCATCCACTTGCGATTCCAAGACATGTCAATCCAGCACTGTATTTCAAGAGAACAAGTAGTGCTGTGCATATACCAGCTGCCGTCGCCATGGCATTGTTGCTTCCTTTACAACACAAATCAGACGTTATTGCTCGTAGATTGAGTAGCAGAATCCATGGGAATACTCCCCAGAATTGAAATTCTCCACCGTCGTAGAGGTAGCCATTTGCATGGCTAAACCTAAATAAGATAAATGCACACCCTAACCAGGGTAGCCAATCAACGGTAACACACCTCCGAAATAGCAGGAGCCATCCAGAAATACCGATGACCATAAAAATAACGACGGTGACTTGTATGGTGGTGCCCCAGTTTACGTTGCCGCCAAATGCCTGCAACATCTGACGAACGAACATTGGGATAGCACCATAACTTCGCGGCCACCAGGTTAATGGCTGCGCCACAGTTTCTCTTAGATCATTCGGGTCAGCATGAAAACTAGTGAATGCATCCGGGGAATTCCCGATTTGCGATTGATCCATTGCAGAGATGCATGTGCCGACATCGGTCAGTAGTCCAGGTGCCTGACTGAATGGGCTGACTAGAACTGCCACCACAAGAAGTGCGAACAGCAACCATCCCAACAATTGCGACTTGTTCCCCGAAATCTTCTTCTGATGAGTGATTTCCGGGATATCGGTCATGCTAATAAGTCATTTAATGGTGGCAGCCAGACTGGAAGACGTTTGAATAATCCAGTAGCTAACTCACTTGCTAGCTTTGTGGAAATCTGAATTTGATCCTGAGAGATCGCATCTTCTGCATCAATACATCCAAGCAGTAATTGCGTAAGCGTTTCCGGTGAACAAGTGATATAACTTCGACCAAGCTTACCAGTTGAGATTTTTACACTACGCTGGTTGATCGAAATCAGTACCTTCTTATCGCCGACTTGAATCCCTAGTTCATCACCGGCATTCAGATTGGAGTTTCTCGCTTGCTGCGATAGCACTGGCCGGACTCTTTCCAACAAATCGACCGGATCAAAGGCTTTCGTGATGAAGACTTGGTCATTTGCCGTCGGTGCGTCGGTAAACTCTCCACCGGATAGGCGGAACACTTCGTGAACAGGACTTGTAGCTGCGCCATCTAATCGTACAGGTTGATCGTTTTGCTCGATGACATCCCCGCAAATCCTCTCTAAGAGATTTAGGATGATGTCCTGGCGATTATCTTCGGCACTCATTTCAATAATGCGCGCGCCCTTTACGACGGCATAACCCTTAATGGCATCGAAGCCGGTTTCCAGGTTGAGCTTATCTAGACCTTCGACTGCCACATAGATTTGGTCAAAGCTTTGGCGGTTAAGCAGCCAACGCCAGTATGTATCCGTACGTTCATACGCTCCATAGGCCCCTTCACTGTCGTTGTTGTAGAGTCGGACTAACGCATCTTGTTCTACATGACGCCAAATTCGGACCTTGATGGGCAACCCTTTTTCAATGAGAGGGTTATTTCCATTCTTGCTCTCTTCGGTTCGCTTGTATTCCCGAATGTAGGAGAGAATATTTCGTGGCAATCCTGTACTAAATGAATGTCTGATTCCAACAGTCCAACCACACTGTTTGAAAAAATCAGCTTTAGATGTGCTGAGTACTCCGACGCATGCTCCCTGCTCTCGCATTAAGTGCTCGCACTTTTCAAAAATCGTGGAGCCGATGTTCTGACCGCGAAACTCCGGTGCTATGGCCATTTCAGTAAGCCATGCGACGGGTAAGGTAACGGGCCCAAATCGTATGTCGCGAAATTGTACACGTGCGTGACCAACAATCCTTGATCCATAACGTGCTACAACCCGATCTGTTGGCTCATAGTACGGATCTTCCAGCTGTGCTGCATAATCCGTGCCGCTTGGGCATTGGAAGACATTCATCAGAAATCGATGAATTGCCGGGTGATCACCTGCACGTGCAGGGGCAATCTGGATTAGTGAACCTGGTTGAGTTGCCGAAGCTGTTCGGAGTCCTTGTTCGAGCAAATTCCTACGCTCTAGTGGACTCCTGTTCGATAGTGTCGAACTCATGGAGAAGAATCCCTTCTTGGTGCGATCGATCCATCCGCAAATCCATTTGCACACACAATCTAAGGCGTTCTCGATGTGATTTCTAGTAACTCTCTTAGATTTTTTTTGGGAAAAAGGCAGTATGACAATTCTCTTGAATGCAGTAACTCCCACTGTTTTACCGCTTTTTCAACCAGCTTTCGACGTTCCGACAACTGTTCATGGGCTTCTGATAGCAATACTTGCAGCTTGCCATGAATCCGCTCCAACTCTAGGTGCCACTCACGCCGGTCGGCAGGCTCTACATCCCGGTGTACCCACGCTTCTTTTTCAGTAATTAAGCCCTCTATATCTTCATCTAAGTATATGTGAGGTAACAACTTACGCACTTTGAAAGCGAATCGATCTGGTGCGTGTTTAAAGTCTCTTAGTGTTGACTCTATCTCACCCAAATCTTCTATAGATTCTTTCGGTAAATCGATACCCAAAAAGGCTGTCATCGTTGCTATCGCAAAATGTGGAGCAGGTATTTGAAAGAAGTGCTCGATAATGTAGTCGGTCAGCTGATCGTATTTTCCACCCCCGATACCGTGGACGAAAAAATCCCCTAAAAAAAGCCGCAAAAACATGGTTGTTGCGAGCGCCCTGGGGCGAATATAGACGCCCATCTTCCGTAATTCAGCAATGAAAAGAGTATCTTCATCGCCTTTCAAAGAGATGGTCGTCTGCCATTCAGCATTGTCTGAAAGTATGACTGTCTTAGATTCCAAGCCGGATTCAGTCGTCGGATCACTTACAAATAAGCGTCTGCGGGTGGGGTTTTCTTCCGTCCAAATCCAAAATGGCAATTCACACCTTTCCATTGAGTGCTCAAGGTTCGGTACAGGATGTGATTTGCTGCGAATCTTGTTGATCTGTCGATACTCAGATAGACCAGTGTTGTAATGTGCCAATAACTCATGGGCATGCTTGATGAGATGTCGTGCAAATCGGCCAAAAACAGCGGTGTCACATATGTCACTAAGCGGCACTTCCCAGGTTTTTAGACCAAGCGATCCTTCAAATATGTGTCGTGCCTGAGCAATAGCTAAATAGGGATTACCATGTTGCTCAGCTTGCTTGCGTGCAAATGGCCAAAGTTCGTGAATCAACGGATCATCGACTAATGTGCCCATTGATTGACCGACGCGGTCCGCAAAACTTTGAAAGTGCGAGGCACTTTGTATTTGAGCCGTTTCAAAAGGAACAGCGGCATCATCGGTGTCGAATGCGATGGCGTTTAAATGGTGTAGAGCATCGACGCATTCAGGCACCTGGATTGATCGTGCTGGGGCGACGTCATTGTCGATGACGAGGTTAACTACATTTGCATCTAGGTTCTTACCGAGATATGAGAGGTAGAAGTTCTTAAACCATACACCAGGATGAAACAGTGTTGGCTGGTGTCCAGAGAGCACGGTCGGCTTGTCTGGATCCAGATCTGTGAGTTGGACTGTATCACGATATGTAGCCGTGTATTGCGTGGCCTTAGCAAAAAATTCAAGGCGTGCCTGGCTTACGAGATCGGAATAGGCACTGCCATCAATCTCCAGATCATTGTCCCGAATGGTAGAGATATTGGTGTCGATTTGTTCACTGGCAACAGAAATCTCCGGTGAAATAAACTGCTCGCCATGTTTCTCCGGTGCGCGAAGCTTCTTATACGTAAGCGGGCGTGGCTGAAACATAGATATCGCCGGTTAGGGCTTAGGTGAATTAGACGGATGGAAACTCTAAAATCTCGTCACCGTGAAGGGCAGCACTAATACTTCGGTCTAGCACCAGATGATAATATTCCAATCGCGTGTGTGCGTCATCAAGAACACCACCAAATGATCGACTTTCGTCGAGATAGATCAACGGCACTGGTAACTCAATGATATCCAGCTTGTTGGCAGCTGCCTGAGCCCACAATTCCAACGGCATTGCATAACCGTTTTCTGCAAGGTCGAGTTTGTTTAATGCCGATACTCGGTATGCCTTAAATCCGCAAAACGCATCTGTTAGCCGAATGCCTAGTCGCCGTTGTATTTCAGCGGCTACTTGCATGTTAATAGCACGCCTGGTTTCCGGTGGAACACTATCACCGTCAAACACCTTCAAATACCGACTACCCGAGACAATGTCTACATCCTGACATGCTTGGACGAACAATGGGATTCTCTGTGGTTCGTGCTGGCCATCACAGTCAATTGTCACGACGATTTCAAATCCATTGTCGCTGGCATATTGAAACGCTGTTCTTAAGGCTGCACCATAACCTTGGTTTTCTTCATGACAAACAACGGTAACATCGCTGCGGCTTGCTAGCTTCTCCGCGGTACCGTCTGTAGAGCCGTCGTCCACGACCAACACGTGTTCACTGTATTGTTTCACCTGGTCGAGCACTTCATCGACGTATTGAACTTCGTTGAAGACAGGTAATGCGGTTAGGGATTTTAGATTCATGGTGGTTTTTGGTCAGTGAAGCAAGTGTTTTCCCAAAACGCCATTCTAGGCAGCAAATAGTGGCGTGGGAATGTAATAGTGAGATGGATTTATGTTCAGGTACCTATGGTTGGTACCAATGGAGTGGGTCACACTCGCTTTCACTTGCAAAACATGACACGTCTTGAAACAAATCCTGAATCATCACAGCTAGAGTTTCACTGGCAAATCGCTCGCTTGCGTAGTGCCCTGGTAATAACAAATCGATTCCCAGAGATTCAGCTTCAAGACATGTGTGAAAGCGTGTTTCACCTGTGATGAGCACATCGCAGCCAGCTTCTTTAGCATCCTGGATAAACTCACCCGCGCTCCCACAAGCGATGCCCACCCGGGCAACATCGTCATCAAGATTTCCAACTGTCTGGAGAGACGCGATTTGAAGGAATTCACAGAGCACTTTCGCCAATTGACTGAGTTTGCCCGTCCAGTCGCCGTATCGACCAGCTCCCAACAGGTCTTCGTCCTTTGCATTGACGACTATTGGTGCAGTGTTAGTTAAGCCAATTCCGTTTGCGATTTGCTGGTTGATTCCGTTTGTCGCAGAGTCCCATGCTGTATGTGGACTGTAAACGGAGATTCCGTTCTTCGCCAGATTCCAGATCAAATCACCGGTTGGGGATTCAGTTGTGATGCTGGAAATCGGTCGAAACGGAAGCGGATGATGCGTAATCAATAAGTCAACAGACTTTGCAATTGCTTCATCAACGGTTTGTTTAGTTACCGTTAGACATGTCATTATGGCCCCAACAACTTCGTTTGGATCGCCTGCTAATAAGCCGACGTTATCCCACGATTCAGCAAGGTGTTCAGGCGCAATTTGAAGTAGCGCATCCCGAATTTGTCCGACATTTGTCATTTTGGCTACTCAGACTAGTGATTATTTATCTTCTGAGCTATCTTTCTTCTTATCGTCTTTGGCCGGTGCATTTTTTTCGATCGTGCCAAACAGGTGCCCGCCGACATCTCCGTGTGACCATGTTCCGGCGTATTTGTTTTTGTAAATGACAACCCGAGAACTAAATGTACCTAAGCCTGGTATTGTTACGTTTGTTAACGAGATTACCGGAGTGGTTTCAGCCCATTTGACTTCCAGCACCATGGGGACTTCAACATCAGTGGAGCCGTACTTGATTCGGGCTTTGATTAGCCAGAAGTCTCCATTCTCCTGCTTGGTTGCACTAACGATGGTGTATTCTTCTTTAGGAAGTCCATCAGGATAGTCCTTACCCAAAATGGTAAAGTTGCCAACGAATTTGACGTTGTTTAGCTTCTTGGAGAGTAATTCATATAACTGGGCCTTCGTGTAACCCGAGGGCTTTAGGGGTTTAGCATCTTGTGCGATGACGGGACCGCAAAGCACAGACATAGCAAACAGGCAGAGTACAGTACTGAGTTTCTTATTGATCGTTAACATCTTCTTGCTCCTGATAAAGTGCTGAATCGCGTCGTGTGTTGTTGGAATTCGCTTTGAAGTCGAGTGAGTCTTAATTATGAAAGATTGTTGGGCCTTGGGGAAAGTATAAGGTACTTAGATTCGCTTAAGTGCTTCAATCGTCCTCTTGATTTCCGGAACGGGCATCTCGATTTCTTCGCGATCCACTGTGAAGTAGCCGTTGTAATGCTCTTTCTCTAATACGCCGAAAATCTGATCAAAGTCGACAGCACCTTCCCCAAAAGTAGTTTCCAACCCCTGGCCTTTCGCAATATCTCTCATTGCATCTTTTATACGTACATGGCGTACAAAAGGTCCAAGTGAGTCGATCGTCTCTGAAGGAGATTTTCCGTTCATCATAAGACGGCCGGGATCAAAGTCGATTCCCGCTGTACCTTCCGGCATAGTTTCAAGTAATGCTCGCATCAGCTTACCATCGTCGCTTGTTGTCCTAGCGCACAGTGAACTACCTGCAGTATCACCAAATCTACCTAGATCATTTAACGACTCAACAAGTGTCTGCCAACGAGGACTGTCCTCGTTGCTGGGGATGACTCCAATGTGGTTAGACACCACTTTCGAACCAAGTCTGTATGCCAGTAGCATCGCGTCACAAGTTGCGCTGATGCGTTGATCTAAGCCTTCGCTGATGTCATAGCCATGACGAGTGTTAAAGGCCAGGCTGCTGACCTTCAGGTCGAAATCACTTAGGAGTTTCTTGATGTGACGTACCGCTGTGTCACTCATTTCTTTCATGTTGAGATGCACGCGAGCGTCAATTTCGACCGCTTCAGCTCCCATACTCGCAGCGGACTTTAGACCGCGACGTAGGTCGTGAGTGATATTTGCGAGGCAAACTGAAGTGCGAATCTGAAGCAATATTCTCAACCAGGTTTAGGTTACAAAGGTAGCAATCGTTCGAACGTGCTGTTATCGATGATTTGTATGGTTCATTTTAGTTGGCAAACGAAGAGGTTGAATATATGGGAGTAGCATTGCTTTGGGATTTAGAAAGATATTAGGATTCCCCCGGCTCGTGGAGATGCGAATTCCTGAATTGCATCAATAGGATGGAATCGATGGGTTTTACGGATGAAACAAATGTTTAATCTGATCGCGGGAAGAAAACTCAACAGGCGGATTAGCCTGATAGGTTGTAGTTGCCTATTGGTCTTTCAGGTCACGGTTTTCTCTCCGGTTCGGGCTGCTGAAGCCGATTCTCAAACAGATGCGGAAGAGCGACTTGATGAGGTGATTGCTGAACACCGATACCAGCATGAACGAGACAGGCTTGGCGAGAAGAGTAATGACTGGTTGGCTGAGTTTGTCATCGGTCTTTTTATTCCCGACCGTATAACTATTCATGCAAATGTATTTTCAGGAGGCGGTTCGTTCGCTCGTACCCCGGTAGCGGTAGGTGCTCTATTGCCATTTGCCGTACCGAAATCTCTTGTTGAGCGGGATGTCACAAAGGGCAAGTTCTTGGATTATCCATATCAGGCTAATAGATCAGGAAACATGATCACCTATACGGCCAAGGAGTGGCTTGACAATCCGTTGATGAGTGAAGGTTGGGAAGGAAACCAGATGCGGATACAAACCGATTACAGTTGGAACTCCAAAGCCTCAGCGGTAAACACCCGTCTACTACTGGAAGGTGCAGGGCGAATAGGGCTTAGGGGAAGTTTTGACTATCGTCGTGATGTAGAGATGATAGCAGACTACAACGGTCAGGATGATTTCTGGATCGGTGACATGGCAGTGACATACCGCTTTGCCCAGTCCGATATGGTGCAATTACGTGCGGGCGGTGGATTTATGTGGTTCTCTGATGGCATGGATGCTGACATCGGATGGAACTTCCTTTACGAAGCAGATTGGTACCTAAAGGACCCATGGGTGGTCAATGCCTCACTTAATTTAGGTGCATTACATTTCCAGAAGGGCCGAAGCAGTGCACCGGTAGTCAATTTCCGAACCACCATCGGCTACCAACGCAAACGAATTCAGGTCTATATTGGCTTCCAGCATCTCCAAATAGGCAACGACGAACGCGATGCGTTCATTTCCGGTCTGCAATGGAGCTTCTAAGCTCTTTGATCATGTACATCTAACACAGCCATATATTCGATTCGCCAGAACATAGACTGTCTATAAATTTTGAGCCTTGTTTTCTCGTAAAATTCCAAAAAAACAGACTCAATTAAAAAGTGGGTGTCCATGATTGCCGGAGGAAGAAAGTGGGTGTCCATGATTAGCGATGATTAGTGGTGATTGGCGTTGACGCGGTGATTTGCGCGTTTGTAGCATTCGCGTAGTTGAAGGAGTGGTGCCGTATAGTGACAGGGGACTTGTCACATTATGCCGTTTGCAAACACACTGAACGAAAGCCGACGCTGGCGTTGTGTACGTGAATCTGCCGGTCATTCCCTCGTTCAGCTGCATCACTTCATTACTACACCACATCATTCGCTATTTGCTTGAGATGTCACTCCTATGCCACGTCGCTATTTTTTAGAGAACCGAATGGAGCCAGACTGCGAAGTTGCAGAATTAACAGATCAGGAAGCACGACATCTTGCCAAAGTGATGCGTGCCCAACCAGGTGATCAGGTGGAACTGTTTGATGGTTCAGGATTTCAATTCGCAGCAACGGTATCGGAAATTACTCGGCACTCGGTCAATTTAAGAATACATAGTCGCGAACTAGTTTCACGCGAAGCAAATCGTCGTGTGACGATTGCGGTTTCACTGCCAAAAGGGGATCGACAAAAATGGCTTGTGGAAAAACTATGTGAAGTCGGTGTGACTACTATTATCCCGCTGAAAACGGAACGCAGCGTTGCACAACCGACCGATAAAGCCCTGACTCGCTTGCGACGCTGTGTGATTGAGGCATCGAAGCAGTGTGGAAGAAATACACTTATGGAAATTGAATCCCCGCAATCATTTGGTGAACTGATTGAGCAAACAAATCATGAAGTCGTCCGCTTCATTGCGCATCCATACTCATCAGCGGATAAGGCCGCCAGTAACTCAGATATAACAGCTATCAATACAAATGGGTCGGTTATTGCGGCCATTGGTCCAGAAGGTGGATTTAGCGAGGACGAAGTAGATTCAGCTGTGCAATCAGGTTTTAAGCCACTGAGTATAGGAAGTCGGATTCTTCGGATTGAGACTGCCTCAATCGCAATTTCATCCCTTTTGATATATACCACCGACCGGTGAATGATGGTGTATCGACCTTTTGAAATTACATCTACAATTACGTCTACAAAATCAGCACAGATGCAAAACGATGTATCAAACAGGTTTTGCTATTTCAAAACTTCAACAAGCCCTGAATTGTGAATCTACCCGACGATAAAAGTGCCGAAGAGAAACGTGATCTTGTGTCGGATACACCACAAGAGCCGCCCGTTGCAATCGATATGGGTAATCCCTGGCTCGCCGCAATTCTAGCGTGGCTAATTCCGGGTTTAGGCCACATCTACCAACGTAGATTCATGAAGGCTGCCATCTACGCCGTTTGCATTTTGGGTACTTTCTACACAGGCATGGCATTAGGTGGAAATCACCCAGTATATTTTGCATGGGAAGGTGAAGACCTTCGCTGGCAATACATACCTCAGGCAGGCGTAGGCCTCCCTGCCCTACCGGCCTATCTTCAACATCGGCACGCGACGAGCTTTAATGGGTACGATGACCCGTACGACCGTGGGGACATTGAACAGAAGTGGGGCGGCTACATGGCACCACCAAGATACAACTTCTATGACCAATCGCGCAGCATAATCAACGAACGCCACGCGTGGCATAAGCAGTACCATATGTACTTTGAAATGGGCACCTTATATACCATGGTTGCCGGTTTGCTAAATCTACTTGCCGTGTTTGACGCGTTTGGTGGTCCGGCGTATATGGAGCAAAAAAGATCAAAGCAACCTGCATAAGACGTACAACAATCGCGCTGGTTGATTTGGTAAGAGCATAAGAACAAATATGGCATCACTTATTCCACTGCTAACTCTATTTTCACTGTTCGGTCAGCAAACTGGCCCAGTGGATAGCTTTGCACCAGTGGATGTTATGTCACCTTTGACGCATATATTGCTGTTTTTTCCGTTAATCGCAGCAATTAGTTTTGTTTACGCTGCAAGTCGATTCGAGACAACAAAAGACGTAATTTCACAGTCTTTTATTGCAATCCGCTGGATCGTTTTAATCAGTGGATTCGTACTAATCGTCGTCATCTTTTTCAATTGGTTGATGTAAGGACGAATTGGAATCTTGTCCAAGAGTGCGTTGCCTTCTTAAAATGTCTTACTTACGCTGATCTATTAAGAGATCAGGCTTTTCTTGTCTTAGAATGAGGTTGACCAATACCTCGCATGAGAATTGTGATTCTTGGCGGCGGCACTGTAGGTAGATGGATTGCCGAAACATTGTGCCGCCATCACAGTGTCACTATCGTTGACACTGACCCGAACAAAACAAGATCGCTTAACAACGAATTGGATGTTATGGCGATCACCGGCAATGCTTCTCACTCTTCAGCGCTATTTCAGGCGGACGTACTTGGTGTGGATCTATGCCTAGCAGTAACAGGTCAGGAAGAAGTAAATATTCTGGCGGCTAGCATTACCAAGGAGATGGGTGCACGCAGGACGATCGCGCGTGTAACGAGCGACAGCATGCTGGATGGCTCAACATTTGATTATCAGTGGCACTTTGGTGTTGATCGGTTGTTGAGCCTGGAGGAATTAACAGCAGTAGAGCTTGCCCGAGAGATTCGAAATCCCGGTTCAGTCGATGTTGAACATGTAGCTCGTGGTGCTCTCAAGGTCCAGGAAGTTTACGTAACCGCAAAGAGCAAGCTTGTAGGCAGGCCTATCAAGGAAATAGATGTTCCCGCAGGTGTTCGCCTGGGTTGCATCTCACGTGGCGATGATCTTTGGCTTGCATCGGCGACTGACGTACTGGAAGTTGAAGATCAGGTATTACTCATCGGAGATGACGCCGCCGTTGACAGTTTTCGCGATGAAATTCAAAAGGATCGTCGCAAGCTAAATGTCATGATTGCCGGCGGTGGATTCACCGGCGTATATCTAGCCAAAATCCTCGACCCGGAACATTACAGCGTCACGTTGCTGGAACGCTCACCCGAGCGTTGTGAGGAACTAGCTCAAAAATTGCCGACGGTGACGTTACTCAACATCGATGCAACGCAACGCAAACGTCTTCAGGAAGAGCATGTCGAGGGCATTGACGTGTTTGTCGCATGCATGGGCGAAGATGAGAATAACATCATGGCCGGTGTGGAGGCTGGCGATTTAGGTGCGAAGAAAGTGCTCTGCGTTGTTGGACGTCCGGACTACGCACTCTTAATGAGCCAGCTTGGTATCGATAAAGCGGTTAGCCCTCGCGAAGCGATGGTGGAACAGGTTAAGACGTTTCTTAACGAGGGTGCGATAATCTCGCACACTCAACTCCATGAAGGAAACATCGGAGTTTACGAAATCGAGATTCAGGAAGGATCACCAGCATGCGAGCATATTTTGGCCAATCTTGAGCTGCCCAGCGGTAAATGCCTTATTGCCGCAGTGGTACACGAGGGTCAGGTGCGAGTGCCAAGGCCTGATGATCACTTTGCAGCAGGTGACTATATCGTCGCACTCATTGAAGATTCCGCTGTAGATGCCACGCTGGATATGTTCAGCGTGACGGGCAGGTAAGAATGAACATCCGGTTGGTATGCCTGTACCTCCACAAAGTCTGCATTCTGATTGCAGCAGTGATGTTGGTTTGTCTACCGTTTTCCATCCCCGGTATTGGTGAGCGGACAGATGAAGGCATGTACTCGACAAACGAGCCATTGCGGTTTGAAGAGGATGGTTTCATGGCGCTGTTGATGGGCATCATCGTCAGCGGAATCGTCGCGGTTGTTCTAAAGGTAATAGGTCGAAATGTTCCCTCCGACGAGGAGCCGTTTCGCAAAGAAGCGATGGCAGTGGTTGGCCTGAGTTGGATGTTAGCGACGTTTCTCGGCGCACTTCCCTTTGTATTTGCGGGTGTGAAATACCGCCCCACCATTCGATTGATGGGTGCGGATCATGCGCCACAAGTTTTCCAATCTAGCTGGGCATGGCGGTCTACAAGTATCGACTTGCCAAAGCGTTCGGATGGTACCTATATGTCTTCGGACCAATACAAGCTTCTGGAAACATTGATTGCAGATACGGGTGAGCAGTGGTACCCGATTTCCCGGCTAGAAGAAGAATCGGAAGTTACGGATGCCCTAAATAAATTGGATAGATTGCTTACCGAGCAACCTGAGCTTCAAGGAGTTCTTGTTACGGATTCAGATCCGGACAATGGTGGACCGAGAGTCCGGACGACATGGGTGTCAATGAATCTCGTTGATGCCATGTTTGAATCTCAATCTGGATTTAGTACTACCGGGGCGACAGTAATTACCAGACTGGAAGATCCGAATCTCGTCCCGCACTGCATCCTGTTCTGGAGGAGTAGTACGCACTTCTTAGGTGGATTGGGCATTATTGTGCTGTTCGTCGTCGTGTTAGGGCAAGGTTCTGCTGGTAAAGCCTTTATGAGAGCGGAGATGCCTGGTCCGACCAAAGAAGGATCATCACCTCGAATGCAACATACTGCCTGGCGGTTTGCCGGGATTTATCTGGCCTTGAATTTCGTACTTACCATAGTGCTATGGTTTAGCGGCATGACGTTTTTTGACGGGATATGTCATGCCTTTGGGACGATGGCGACCGGTGGATTTAGCACATATGACTCGAGCTTAGGTCATTTTGACAGTGCGACAATCGAATACATTGTCACTCTCTTTATGATCTTGGCCGGGACCAACTTCACGCTTCTCTATTTACTACTGAACCGTCAGCCGGGTGCATTATGGGCTGACCAAGAATGGAAGACCTATATAGGACTGATAGGCGGGATCACATTTCTCATTGTTGTGATCGGTATACCAAGTGGTGACTTTGATGGTGTTGCATCAGGAGTTAGGTACGGACTATTTCAAGTTGTGTCGGTTGTGACAACGACTGGATATGGAACCAATGACTTTGATATCTGGAACAGCTTTGGTCGCGGCATCCTGCTGTTATTGATGTTCGTTGGCGGTTGCGCAGGAAGTACCGGTGGTGGAATGAAGGTGATCCGCCATGTGTTATTTGTAAAAATACTTCGATTGGAAATGGAACAAGCCTACCGTCCTACGGTTGTCCGACCGTTACAACTTGGCAACACAACGATTGAAGACAAATCACTGCGTCACAACATTCTGGTGTACTTCAGCTTGATCCTAAGCCTCTTTCTGGTTAGCTGGTTATTTGTCATCACGTATGAGCCCGACCGAACCTGGGGGCCGGAAGTTCAGCAGAACAAGTTACTTGACAGCGCAGGTGCTGTGGCCGCCACACTTAATAACATCGGTCCGGGCGTGGGAATTGTTGGCCCCACACAAAACTACGCTCAATTTACGCCGCTAACAAAACTGATGTACACTTGGCTGATGATGCTGGGGCGATTGGAATTATTTGCAGTACTCGTACTGTTCCTCCCAGGTTTCTGGAAGAAACACTAGGTGCAAAATGAGCGAACAATTACTTATAGGCTTCCCAGAATCGGTGGATGCGCTCGAGGACCAATTATCTTGTCCGCCTGAAGATCTGATCGAAAAGTTCGCAAGCGTAGACTCAGATGTGGTGATGCTTGGTGTAGGTGGAAAGATGGGACCAACCATGGCACGTATGGCTCATCGGTGCATGCAACAATCGGGCAATCCGCACAAAGTGTTTGCCGTCTCTCGGTTCTCCGATCCTGAAGTCCAACGTCGACTAAATGATTGGGGTTTGGAAACGATCTCCTGTGACCTGTTTGATCCGCAACAGGTTAAATCGCTGCCGGATTCACGTTGGGTATTGAATCTAGCCGGATTTAAGTTCGGTGCAAAGACGAAGCCTACCATGACGTGGGCAACAAATTGCATCATCCCAAGTATCGTGTGCAATCGGTATCAAGGAAGTAACATCCTTGCCTTTTCAACTGGCAATGTATACCCAATGGTGTCACCGGAAGATGGTGGTTCACTTGCCACAGATCCTCCAGTGCCAGATGGTGAATACCCAATGGCTGCTCTCGGCCGTGAGCGTATGTACGAGTATTTCAGCGAGGCTCTGGAAACTCCGATCGTGATTATCCGACTAAACTATGCCACGGAATTGCGATACGGTGTCTTGCAGGATATTGCTCAGCAGGTGCACGATCAGCAGCCGGTCGATGTCAGCATGG
>JAKUOW010000052.1 GCA_022451045.1 Pirellulales bacterium
GTCATTATTATCGACAGTTCGTTTTCCATGTCTGAGATGCAAGGAAACGAATCCACATTTGACTTGGCGATTAAGAAAGCAACAGAAATCATACGGGTAAGTGATGAAGGAGATTGGATATCACTGATTTTACTTTCAGATGCTCCGGAAGTTGTCATTAGTACACCCGCATTTGATCATGATGATGTCGTGGCAGAAGTTGTGGCGCTTGAACAGCTCCACGGATCAGCGCAGCTTCAACCAGCACTTGAACGTGCGTTGGAGTTAATGTCATCAGATTCACTCGGAGGGTTTGGGTTTGAGAAAATTGAGCTCATTGTCATAACAGATGGTGATCACTTGTTGTGGAGTCAGGCTGAATCCGAGGCGAATAAACGCGTATTGGATGAAATACGCGAGCGTGCTGTGATGCACGTACATACTGTTAGAGAAGTCACAGAGAATAATCTTGCCATAACTGCGTTAACGGGGGTCAATGATGCGGGTGGTACCGGGAATCTCAGTCGGTTTTCAGCAACGGTGAAGAGTTATTCCTCGCACCCTGTTTCAAACGTGCAGCTCACCTGGCGATTAGATGGCAAGTTGCTGGAGCGGGAGTCAATCGCTCTTCAGACCGGTGAATCTCAATCTGTAGAATTACAGGTTGATGCGATTCCCACGGGCAGTCATGTTCTTGAATGCCATATCAATGGTGACAATGTCAGTATTGATAATCACAGGTGGCTGTCTTTCACCACACGCGCGTAAGTCAATGTATTGCTAGTTGAAGGTACACAGGGTGATGCAGAGATTTTGCAATTGGTATTCGACCCTGAATTTCCTCGAGGTAGAACCGTAGTTACACGACGGATCGATAAGACATTATTTGCATCGACGGCAGTCTTTTCTTTTGATGCAATCGTACTTTGTGATGTGCCATCGTTTGACCAGGGCGCCATCGCACGACTCTCAGATTTTCTTCAGCGGGGTGGTACAGTTTTCATCATTGCTGGGGATTCGGTGAATGTCGAGAACTATAACCAATGGGCGTGGGAATCGCCGTTCAGAACAGGCCTTATACCTGGAGACTTGGGTGGTCCTGTGGATGTGGCCCCGCAATCGCTCAGTATTGTTGAAAACGGTCACTCCATTTTGCAGCGGTTCGATGATGATTTGTTGCGAAGCCTCGAGCAACTTCCGGTGCAGAGAATAAGATCCGTCACACCAAATAGTGATGTTTGCCAGCCATTATTGGTCTTTGAGGATGCAGCAGTGTTGTACACAGTGTTTCGAGCGGGAGCAGGGACCGGGTTCTTTTTGGCAACTGATACTTCATCCGATTCAGAATGGTCAGAGGTTGTGACATGGCCGGTATTCTTGCCACTCATCCACGAATCTCTTAAATACGCAATGCAAAGGCGTGATCAGTCCCGGAATTTCAAGATCGGTGACCTTGTGCGGCGCGTTGTAAGCGTACCGACTCGTAATGCTAGACTTCAGCTGACCCTACCGAATGAACAACAACGGTCGGCGATCTTAGAGCCGTTTCAGGAAAGCTCACACTGGAGTTTCGAGGAGACGCTCACAAGTGGTGTGTATCTTGTTGAATATGATGAACCGATCAATAAACAAGAACAATTTATCGTGAATGTTAGCAATGAAGAATCTGACATCCGGCCATACGACGGTGACATAGCGGGAGGTGAATTCGATATCACCAATGAACCTACGTTGAGTGTCAATGCAGCTAAGTCGTCGGAGTGGTACAGAATAGTCCTTGGCGTTGTTATAGTGCTGCTGATTGGAGAGTGGTATTCACGGCCGGACTCTCACGGCGTGGAGGGTGCCTAGGTGATCAGTAGTTGGATGATATGTAGTCTGCTTGCTCAGGATACCGGTGTAATCACGTTCGATGATGTTGAATACTTTTCATCATGGCCATATTCGCTGACGGTCTGGATCGGCTTGTTGATAATGTCTCTTTTGATTACTTGGATTACAAGTCGTCATAGTATCGGAGCATTTAAGTGCCGCAGGAAAAAGATACTTCTTGTCCTTCGTATGGTGATCATTGCGTTTGTTTGCACTATGTTTCTGGGCTGGTCGAAGCAAGAACATGCAACCGATTTACCGGATCTAATCGTAATCGTTGATAACTCAAGGAGCATGACGATCGAAGATCTAATATCTGAGGACTTGCCGAATAACGAAACTGCGATTGACCGTTGGACTGCAGCAAAGACATGGTTAACAGTCAGTGAATCTGGGCTGTCAGTTTTGGATGAATGGCAACAGCAATATCGATTAAGACTGTATCTTGCGAGCGACGAGTTGGAGTCGCTTGCTACTGCAACTGAGTCGCTAAGTAATGTGTTGAACTCCCGCCAGCCGGTTGGTGAATCAAGCCAGTTGGGTAAATGCCTTGTATCGGCACTTCGAAATCATCGGGGACGGCCCGTAGCTGGCGTTGTCATCATCTCGGACGGTGTTACTACGCTCGGTCCATCGCTTGGTAGTGTTGCAGAACATGCGCGACAAAGAAACATTCCGTTGTATGTTTTGGCAGCAGGTGCAGATTCCAAAGTAAAAAACGTTGCAATTTCCGATGCGCTAATGAGTGATAGCTCGTTCATAGGTGATCATGTTTCAATCCGATATTCGCTCCGCGCAGAGCATTGCGAAGGTGAGGAAATTACAGTCAACGTGAAGAACCGCGTTACCGATGAGATTCTGGCATCCGCGAACCATACTGTCGGAAGTGAAATTGAATTCAAGGATCAGATCTCGTTCATCCCGAGCAATACCGGTGATAACGAGTTATTGCTTGAAGTGGTTCCGCTGGATGCTGAATCGACTAAGGACGATAACTACTATCCACTTAGTGTTAGTGTACGTGATGATCCTATCAGAGTCTTACTTGTAGACTCAGAACCACGTTTTGAATTCCGCGCATTAAGTGATCTGTTGCAGCGAGCCAGGCACCCGGGTTCCAACGATCAACCTGTTTTTGAGGTCACGCATGTTTTGCAATCTTCTGACCAACAGAGTAGTGATGGCAATTTGTACCGTTCGGTATTTCCATCCAATCAGGAAGATCTTTATGAGTTTGATGTGGTCATTCTGGGTGACGCTGATCCTCAATGGCTTGGTAACAGTAGCATGGAGATTCTCGAGACATTTGTTACAGAACGTGGTGGCGGTATTGTTATTTGTTCAGGCCAACGCTTTATGCCACATGAGTTTGCAGATACACCTTTAGCGACTCTGGTGCCGTTTGATATAGACTCCGCTGTACGACTTCCTATGAACGATGACTTTGCGGAATTACAAAATATCTCGTTGACAGAACTCGGCGTGTCGGCAAGCCAGTTGCAATTGGCAGAGACACAAAGTCATACCAGCGAAATCTGGTCTAAGATGCCTGGTTTATATTGGTGGCTCGAGGTGGAGACCATTAAACCTGGTGTGCAGTCATTGGTTCATATTGACGAGGATGGTTCAGATCAATCGGTTATTTCGCAGAGTTTTATTGGGGCCGGACGCGTACTCTTTCATTTCACTGATGAAACTTGGCGATGGCGTGGTCATGAGGATGGTGAAGCTGTCTATAACAGGTATTGGATTCAGTCGATTCGGGAGTTATGCAGATCGCAGTTATTAGGAAAGACTAGAGCTGCGGAGCTTACAGCAGACAGAGCGGAATCGTTGTTTGGCACACAGGTGCAACTGCGTTTGCATTACCTTGATGGCGAAAGAGTGCCGACATCAAACAAAGTACTGGTTAGCTTAATTCGAGATAACGGCATAAAACGCACTGTTACACTTGAGAGACTTCTTAATAGTCCGGAGGTGTTCGTCACCGCAGTTGGTCAATTGTCCGTCGGCAATTGGTCAGCACGGGTTGTCTCGCCTGTGTTTTCCGAAGGTGCACCAGAATGCCGATTTACCATCGTTGCTCCGGATGGTGAAATGTCTAAGACCAGTCTCGATGAGCAGGATTTAGCAACAGCTGCAGAAATTACGCGTGGTCGTTACTACCAATGGCAAGAAAAAAGCGAACTAGATAGAGATTTACCGGAAGGTCGGCGCGTGCCAATTGATTCCAAGCCACCGCTTCCGCTATGGAACCATTCGCTTGTACCACTGGTTCTTTTCTTGCTTATTTCTTGTGAGTGGATTCTTCGACGCCGAATTGAAATGAACCACTCGTCGTGAATTGCGATATTCAATTGTGTCGAATGAATATAATGAAGTGTAATGCAACACAATTCTCAACAGGTAAATGAGCGTCTTTTAATGCTTGCGAAGCGAATTCGCAGGCTGGCACTGCTCCGTGCATGGGCCGTGTTATTTGTCGTGACCGTTATATCGTCCATGCTTTGTCTTTTTCTGGACTATCTGGTGCGCTGGTCGAATCCGATAGCACCAACTCTGGGATCTGGGTTTGTAATCATTAGTGCTATATGGACTTTCTCTAGGTCTGTGCTGCCATCGATGAATTCAGAGTTGTCACCATTTGCAATGGCTTTGCACATCGAACGTAAGCATCCGGGATTTGGGCAGCGCCTCAGTTCAGCTATATCTCTAAGTGAATCTGATGAGACGGAAACCAGACAATTTACGGATGCTCTTTTGAGTCGTGTAAATACCGAGTTGACCGAAGAGGTAATCTCCGGGATGGTCGATATGCGACGTGTTCGGCGATCAGGTGTTAGTGTGTTGGTGTTTTTATTCATTTTGATTGTTCTACCCGTTATTCAGCCCACCGTAATTTCAATTGCAGCCCAACGCTTAATCTCGCCCTGGAATGCGCCCAACTGGCCGCGTAGACATGCACTGAAACCGGTCGGTGATTCAAATCAAGATAACCCAACTCAGTTTGTTGTTGCTTTCGGTGAAGATTTTACGGTTCAAATAGAGGACAAGAACGGCCGTTTACCAAAACAGATTTGGGTTGAAGTCTGGAAGGACTCACTGCATCTTTCCTCGATTGAGGCTGAAGCGTCGTTCATGCCCAATATCGCCGAGGTGACATTGGTGAACGTGCGTGAACCATTTGAATTCCGGATTAGCGGCGGCGATGATCCTGGTAAGCAATGGTATGAAGTTCTGGTGGAGATACCGCCACGAGTAGAACGCATTGAGTTTGAGATTGTTGCACCGGAATACACGGGTCTACCTCCGGTTTTATCAGATGGTAATCTTCGGATTCTATCCGGTTCACAAATCGCACCATCGATTGAGTTCTCACATGCCGTTGACTCTGCGCACATTTGGTTTGAATCGACTGATCTTAAACGCAAGGTCGCTCTCACAGACACAGATGATTTATCGGGTGCTCGCCAACTCTTACGCGATACACAGTGGCAAGTCGATGAATCAGGGGAATACTGGATAGAGTACGTAACTATTGCGGGGGCAAAAACGAGTACGCGACCACAAAGAGTGATTGCAACATACGACGATCAGCCACCAGGCATTAATGTCACATGGCCGCAATCTGAATTGGATGTTGGATTGACCGGTGCTGCAAATCTCACAATTGAATTGAGAGATGCTATCCACGTCAAACGGGCCATGCTGAGATTTTCGCTTGATGAAAGTGATGAATTCATACAAATGACGATACCAGTTGCTACGTTGCCGAATTGGACGCTTGAACAGGCAGCCGATATTCATGCCGGTACATTCAATCAGTCTCAATCGATCGAACTGCTATGGGATCTTTCCAGTATTGCTGGACTGTACCCAGGTCAGCGAATTGCATACCACATCGTGGCGGAAGATATTCAGGGTCAAGTTACAGAGTCACCAACTGCTTACTTGCGGCTTGTGTCATCGAGACAGCTGATTCGCTCACTTCAACAAAAACGTGTGCACTTAATCGAATCCCTGAGAGACCTTCAATTGGTGCAACAGGACATGATTTCCAACACCGGCACGTTGATGGAGCAACTGGATAATGAACAAGTAGCATACGCGGACGTGTCAGGTATCTTGCAGTCTGTCGAATTACACCAAGGGGATATAAAACGTGCGTGCTCGCTTGAGAATGGCAGCGTGCGGATGCAAATCCGGAGGGTCGTCGAGCAGAGTGATCTCAATCGGTTAAGTAATTTCGCTGAACGAAAGCGTCTTTCCGGATTGCTTGATCAACTTGATGCAATCCACGAGACGCGTCTGGTTACTTTGTCACAGCTCTTGAGCGACCTGGTTGATACAACGTCGTCACGGACGGAATTGGAATCAAGCCAGCTGCGGGCACAACTGGCAAGAATCTATGAACTGCAAACTGAGGCGGAACGTGACTTGGCAAATGCACTTTCCGGATATCGCTCGCAACTTAGTTACCAACAGTTTACGCTTGGCATTTCTGAATTGAGGCAAATTCAGGAAAGTATCGGAACGGATCTGCGAAACTATCTTGGGCAACAACTGGTTGGTTTATCAATTGCGAAAGACCGACTCGATCAAACAGCCAGACTTCAGGGCAACTCTGCGCAAGAGCTCACTCAAATCGTAGATAACATGAAGCAGTGGCTTATAGGCGAATCTGTTTCCAGAAAAGACGCCAGATTTGTTGCTGATATGCTACAAGTCCATAGCCGCTGGGCAATTTCAGAACGTATGAGGCAAATCAGTCGTCTGATCCATGGCGCCGGAGTAAAAGAGTCTCTAGATCAGCACGAATTAGTCATGCAATATCTTGAGCAAATGATCGATGCGCAGGGTGCTTCTACGGAGATAGTGCGTCACGAAACGCAGACACAGTTACTTGCGATTTCCGCGGAAGATATGCATGCAATTTATCGTGACCTTAAAGCACTGCATGAGGCAACTTCCATGTGGGACGGGGATGTAAATGGTATTCGAGATGAATTAGTTTTCCGACAAGAAGCGGTGTTGGGTGCAGTCACGAACATTGCTGGGCGCGATCTTAAACAACCCGCTGTTCAGTTTGCACTAAGTAGGCTGGAGCGTAATCTGAGCCAGGCTTTGCATAATCTGACCGTGCCAAACCGAGTCGTCGCAATCAAACATCAGGTGATTTCACTAGAATTGATCGAGCACATGGTACACGTGATGACCAATTCAGTATCTATGCAAGGACAGATCGCAATTCAAACGGAGGTTCGAGTCCCAGGCGGCGAATCGACTCAGGGTGAAGCTCTCCTGTTATCACAAGTTCGATTGTTGATACGGCTTCAGGCCGATATCAACCGACGCGTGGACGAGGCATACGGCAACGGAAACTCTGAAGATTTGACAGAGCAACAACGCAATGAACTTGAGTTGTTAGCTGCAGATCAGATCCGCATTGCGGACTTGGTTTCTGAGATACGCAAGCAAGATCTCAAAAATAGAACGAAGCAAGGAGAAAGTCGGTGAATCAACGTTGGTTACTTCTTCTTGTGCTGGTGATTAGTCTGTTCGGCCGACTGCATGCTGACGATGGATTGACAGGTAGACGTGGTGAAGTTTTGCCACTCAACAACGAACTTAAAGTGAGGCTCTTTAGTAGTCCGACACGGCCTGGAAAACCGGAGGTGGAGATTCGCGAAAGTAGTGAAGTAACGGAAGCGACGGAGTCCGGCGAAGATATTGGTGCCGTCGGTGAATCGAGTGCTTTACTAAACGCAGAGATTCAAATGCGTCGTGTTAGTGAACGCTTACGCGGGTTTGATGCCGGTCGGCAAACTCAAACAATTCAAGCTGGTGTGTTGGAGCAACTAAATGGAGTCCTGAAAAACAGAGTTGTTCAGGATGATGATGCAAGTGCAGGAACATCGTCTGCTCGTAGCGGTGTTGGTTCAGCAACATTGGATGTGAATTCCACAGATACGCCCGAGCAAACTCCAGTACTCGTGCCAATGGAGACTCTGGATGATCGCTGGGAAAAACTTCCACCACGCATTCGGGACCAGTTAAGGAGCAGCCTGTTTAATCAATTTGCTCCACAATACAGGCAACTGCTCGAGAGATTCTATTTGAGACTGGCCACTCCACAACTGAAAGACGATGAGGAGTGACCATTGCTTACTAGAAGACAGCTATTCCCCATGTTGATTTTGGGTGGAGCCGTGCCGTGTATGCGGGATCGGTTGCATGCACAAGACGGTAGGAAGTTATACAACTCGGTCGCCAGAAAATCAGTGCAATCTGGATTAAAGTACCTCGCCTCGGCACAGGAGGAGAATGGTACTTTCGGCGATGGTGCTTATCAGGACAGTACCGCCATTATTAGCCTTGCCGGGTTAAGTTGGCTTGCTAGTGGAAGCGTACCGGGAAGAGGGCCGTTTGGATCCGTGCTCAGACGTTGCGTGGATTACGTAGTGGCGCAAAGTGATTCGAGTGGCTTGATTGCATCGGAGGCAGAGCAGAACAAACGGCCGATGTATGGGCACGGATTCGCGACACTGTTTCTCTCACAAGTCTACGGTATGACAAGGAATCCGCTGGTGCGTACGGTACTTGAGAAGGCAGTTGGATTGACGTTGGCGACTCAAAATTCTGACGGTGGCTGGCGTTATCAACCGGAAAAGTCGGATGCCGATATCTCAGTGACGGTCTGTCAGGCAGTTGCACTCCGCGGTGCGGTGAAGTCAGGCTTTCGTGTGCCTCCTGACACAGTTTTGCAATGCAAATCCTACCTCAGCAAATGTCAGAATCCAGATGGTGGATTTATGTATACGCATCAGGGAGGCGAAAGTGCATTTCCCCGCACAGGTGCTGCGTTGGTTGGCTTGTTCAACTGCGGAATCTACGAAGGTGATCTTGTTGAACAAGGATTGGCCTTTTTGGATGAAAACTGGCCGGAAGAATCTGAATATAGTAGTTCACCACACTACTTTTACGGTATTTACTATGCATCTCATGCATATTGGCAAGCCGGGGGTGAACGATGGTCGCGTTGGTACAAATCGATAAG
The DNA here is from genome assembly GCA_022451045.1 of Pirellulales bacterium. Classification (GTDB taxonomy): domain Bacteria; phylum Planctomycetota; class Planctomycetia; order Pirellulales; family Pirellulaceae; genus UBA11883. Next base: position 8,909 of record JAKUOW010000052.1, read on the forward strand.
AGATCTACTGACGGATCGGCAGGAATCTGACGGCAACTGGCGTGATGAGCATGTTTGCAATGAATACTCGACTGCGATGGCCTGTCTATCACTACAAATGCCGAATAACCATCTACCAATTCTTCGGCGATAGCGAAAGAAATATGCCTATCTATCAGCAACCCGCTCGGAAGTCCGAAAGAGCAGCAACGAATCCGTGCTGGCAGTTGCGTTTGTATATCGCTACAGTTTTCGTTTTGCTCTTAATCTCTCCATCTGCACTTTCACAACGGCTGCATTTGCCAGGCAAAACGGTCAGCAATGTAACTCTAAAGGCGGTAACGCCGGATAGTGAATTCGCATTTGAATCAACAGCTGACAACGGTGAGCAATTACCAGGTACTGTTAGTTGGAGTGATCTTGTGTCATGGGGATCGATGGCTGTCGTCCGCACTCCTCATCTTGTCGTGTTGACTGATGGATCATGTATTGCAGCAACACAGGTTCAGACTAACAAGGAGTCATTGCGTATAGAGTCTGAAGTGTTCGAGAGTGTTGAGCTGCCGTGGGCGAACGTTAAAGCAGTAATACTTCAACTACCTCGCAGACTAGAAGATCGCGATAAGTTGGTATTCGATGTGTGCGATCACGAGCCAGAGGATAAATCCGATTTGCTAATCATGTCAGACGGTTCCAAGGTGTCCGGAAGCATACTCTTTGTTGATGGTGACACGGTTCAAATTCAATTGGGAACGTTACCGGTACTTATAGAACGTAAACGAGTGCGAGCAGTCGCATTTGGAGGAAAGGGTCTTAATAACCTGCTCCAATCCCGCATCATTGGCACACTTGATGGCTCAGTTATTCGTTGTAAACGGCTTGAAGTAGATGCCGATACGATACAGATTGAGACAACAGAAGAGACAAGATTAACGACTTTGTCACCACTATTATCTGGCGATCCGTCGGATGTTGATTATCTGTGTTTCATTCAGTCGGTCCGCGAAAACATCGTCTGGCTTGATACGATCGCCCCAAGTCACTTTCGGCACATTCCTCTACTTGGGCTGAACTGGCGTTTTAATATCAATCGAAGTGTTGAGGGCCTCCGTTTACGAATTCGTAATGGAGATTCTTACCTCAGAGGGATAGGTATGCACCCGACAAGTGTCATTCAGTTTGAATTACCAACTGGTTCGGTTGACTTTGTTACGGAAGTGGCGATGGATCATAGTGCCGGTCGCCGTGGAAGTGTGAGCGTTCACATCTTATTGTCCGACAACGGTGAGGACTGGGATGAGGTATATACAAGCAAGGTCATTCACGGGAGCGACGGGGTACTTCCGATAAGAATCCCTGTTAGTGGACGCAAGCACATCTCACTTGTCGTGAACCATGCGAATGACGGAGATGTGTTAGATCACGTCAATTGGTTAAGGCCGTATATCGTGGTAAAGCCGAACTAGTTGGGAAAACTAAGCACCATATTTTCCCAGACGGTCGGCGTTGGCTAGTGCAAGACTCATCAAGTACTTGGCTTCGAATTGACCAAGCCCACCGGTAATGCAAGTCGTCTCATTGAATGCCGTGTGATTATCCGGTCGGCAACACTCGGAAGCGATAAGTGTTGGTACTGGATGCCAGCTGTGGCTTGATAGGAATGCCGGCGTACTATGATCGCCGGTAACGATAAGTACCTCAGGATCAAGCTGTGTAAACAATGGAATCGCAGCGTCAAATTCTTCAGTGCGGGCTTTTTTTGCATCGAAGTTACCGTCTTCACCAGTACTGTCCGTGTACTTGAAGTGCACAAAAAAGAAGTCGTAGTTATCCCAATTCTCTTTTACAACGGTAGCTTGTTCTTCAAGATTTTGAGCGTTTCCAACGATGTCCATTCCTACGAGTCTAGCTAGACCCTTGTACATCGGATAAACGGCGACCGCAGCTGCTCGTAGTCCATACACCTCGTCGTACGTGGGCAAATTTGGTTTTGCAGCAAATCCGCGCATCGTGTGAAAATTCGCTTTTTCCTCGCCGTCCAATAATTCACGTGCCTGACGCAGGAATTCCTTGGCAACTTCCACTGTTTTGTGACTATCGTCGTCATACGCAATCGGATCCAGTGGTGGTACGCCTGTTGTCTGTGGATCTGTATCGTAGACGTGACCACCGAGGCCTTCTCCGCGAAAGACGACAACGAAGCGGTGTTCTTTGACTGGCTCAACGAAGATCTTAATTCCATCTATAGTTATTTGACGGAGTCGCTCCGCAAGCGGTGTGCTTTCTTCCGTTGGAATCCGACCAGCACGCCGGTCGGATATGTTTCCATCAGCATCAAGTGTGCAGAAATTACAGCGTATGGCGACATCACCATCTTGTAATTCAAACCCGATTCCGGTTGCTTCTAGTGCTCCGCGACCGATTTGATACTTAATGGGGTCATATCCAAAAAGCCCAAGGTGGCCTGGTCCACTTCCGGGACTGATACCAGGCAGTACAGGAATGCTGGCACCCTGAACTCCGTTTACTGCCAAGGCATCCAGATTGGGAGTGTCAGCTGCCTCTAGCTCAGTTGGCCCTCCTTTTTCGAAGGGTAAACCGCCGAGGCCATCAGCCACCATCATGATGATCTTGGAGTTGTTCTTTGCATGTAGTTGGCGGGTGAGATCGTGAATATCCATGCGACAGTTCTGTATGACTCTTTATGCTAAATGTATGGTGATGACCGATCCAAGATCCGGTTATAGTTTTAAACGGATTCAGGTAGTCGTCGGTAATTACTGCATTTTTGCCGTATTTGTGAATTCCACAAGTACCACTATTGCAGGATAGGGCAATTCGCTTCACGATTGACCAAATAAGTACAGTATTTTCACTCGGGTATTGTCTCAATGTCTTCAATCGGAATCAGCCTAAATAAAACAGGTTGCCTATCGCCTGTATCAACTCTCACACAAGATGAAATTACAGGATTACATGAATCGCTGTCAGAGATTCGCGACCAAATAACTGTGACGGATCTGAATAAACTGGTTTCAGGAGATATTTCGGATCACCAGCGACCACTTGATGCGGCGTTTTATTCAATGCCCACTAGGCTGTTGTCAGAATTTGAAACGGGTATTGAAACCAGTGAAATTGGCAGGATTCTCAATGAAGCGAAGAGAATCCAGGCATCATTTGATGCAGTGGTTGTTCTTGGAATTGGAGGCTCGTACATGGGCGCCCGGGCACTCCTGCAGGGATTGAGATCACCTTACTATAACGAGCTCGATGCCGAGAAACGGAGTGGATGTCCGAAAATCTACTTTGCCGGTAACAACCTCGATAACAGTGCATTATCTGATTTGCTATGTCATCTCGATTCGTTTGAGGACAGGTGGTGTACGATCGTTATCAGCAAAAGCGGAGGCACTTTGGAGACAGCCGCTGCCTTGCGGGTCATCGTCGAGCGAATGCGAGATTCAGCTGCGGGAATAGGCGGTCGGGTCATTCCCGTCACCGGCGGCTCGGGGAAACTACAGGAGCTAGCGGATCAACTTGGATGTGATATGCGTTTTCCGGTACCAGATGGTGTCGGCGGCCGGTTCAGCGTTTTTTCAGCCGTCGGACTTCTTCCTGCAGCAGTAATCGGGTTGGATATTCTGGAATTGCTGCGAGGTGCAGCAGACGCAAATCAGTGTTTTGAAGAAACAGCCGTGGCTCAAAACCCAGTCCTTGAATTTGTTGCTGTTGAATCGCTTATGGAGCAGTTGCTTGGTTGCACGATACGTGTGACGAGCGTCTGGAGTGATTCTCTTGAATCGACGGGGTTTTGGTATGACCAACTGTTGGCAGAGAGCCTTGGCAAACGAGAATTAGGTGCAACTCCTATAACTGCTGTGAACACTCGAGATTTACATTCACGTTCTCAACAACATCAGCAAGGGCGTCGAGATAAACTAGTTGTGAATCTGACTATCGGACAATCAGGCGGTGATGCCATTGTGATCCCCGAATGTGAAAACGATCAGGATCAATTAAATCAGGTAGCGGGTACGACGTACCCGGAGTTGTTGCGAGCAGCAATAGATGGAACGAACCGGGCGCTAAACGATGTAAATCGTCCGACCATCGATTTGAATATGCAACAATTAGATGAACGCCACATGGGACAACTCCTGCAGTTTCTAATGATCGCAACTGTTGCTGAAGGTAAACTGCTGGGAATCAATCCATATGGCCAACCTGGCGTAGAAGCATATAAACAAAACATGAAGTCCATATTGGATATAGACAGCTAATACCCACTGAAGGAACTAACTCATGACTACGAGAGTCACGTTTGTCGGTCACGCCACTTTCCTCATTGAATCGGGCGAATCTAGGATCTTAATTGATCCGTTTCTCGTGGATAATCCCGCAACGGAGCTGACACCGGCTGATGTACAGGTGGATACCATACTCGTCACGCACGGTCATGGAGACCACATCGCCGACTTGGTGGAAGTGGCAAGCAATACCAATGCGCTTGTTGTATCCATGGTGGAGATATCCAGATGGTTGGGAGAGAAGCACGGGCTAACCAATCTGCACGAAATGAATTTTGGTGGCACCGTTCAATTACCATTCGGTAGCGTCAAGATGGTGCCAGCGGTACATACGTCCGGTTTACCGGATGGCAGTTATGGCGGCTTGCCGGCAGGGTTTGTTATCCGGTTTCCCGAAGGCACGGTCTATTTTGCTGGTGATACTGCTCTATTCCTGGATATGGAGCTAATTGCTAGGGCGGGAATTGACCTCGCATTTCTTCCGATCGGTGACAACTACACGATGGGCCCGGATGATGCACTTGAGGCGGTCAAGATTTTAAACCCCAAACGCGTTGTGCCATGCCACTACAATACATGGCCGCCGATTGAACAGGATCCTGCTGCCTGGGCCGAGCGAGTGAACGAACAAACGGACACTGAATGTATCGTTTTGGGAAGTGGCCAAACGATCGAGCTATAATGAATACGGAATCTTCACCTCCGGAGCCTTAAGGAGAGAATAAATGAAAACAAAGAACAAAAGACGAACGATCTGTCGTGGTCTGTTCGTGATGTTGTTTTCTATTTGTAGTTCAATCGCATTTGGGCAAACCCAATTACGTTATCAGTATGAGGCGGCGAGTAGTGCACAACAGCAGTTTGTGCAGCAGAGCGATGTGTCGGTTGCGGTTGCGGGTCAAAAGATAACATCATCTCTATCGCACACTATTCGCTGGCGGGTAAACGTAAGCGATGTTTCAGATGAATCGTCAGCGGCGATCAGTCGAACGATTGAGGGCGTGAAAATTGACATTAGCGCGCCAGGATTGCAATCCGTTGAGTATGACACAGACAGCGCTGAAAGTGAGGAGTCATCACAACTACTGGATTCCATTAAAGCGATGGTAGGTCTAGAGGTTAAGTATGAGTCAGATGCCATTGGTCGCATAACCAACCTGGAGGTGGATAAATCTGCCTTGGACAAGATTAGCTCATCGATCGTCAACGGTGCAGCCGTCGTGAACGAGAGTTCACTGACCAAAATGGTCAAGGGTGCAACCATTGTGCTACCTACCAAACCTGTACAGCAAGGAGATAGCTGGAAGCAAGTTTTCGCTTTCGATACGACAGCGTTGCCGGCATCGATGGCGCTTGAGTTTACGTACAAAGGCAATACAGAACGCGATGGTAAACAACTTGAAGTGATAGATATAAAGCCACGACTGACGATACAGAATGATGGCAAGACTGCCAGAGGAAAGGTATCAATTCGCAAACAGCAAGGGCAAGGTACTTTGTTGTTTGACAATTATAAAGGACGCATCCATGAACTCAGTTTTGAGACAATTGTTGAGACGGAAGCTGTCATCGGGCAAAACACCGTGGCACAGACTGTGTCCACGAAGGTAACACTGAGCAACTCGCGGCCGGAGTAAGGAAAGCTGGATGTCAGAATATACAACCGTCGCGCAGGTTGACGAGATTCCGGATGGTCAGGGAAGAACGTATACCGTCAACGGCCGAATGATTGCGGTGTTTCATGAAGCCGGAGAGTTCAAGGCAACAGATGATCTTTGCCCACACATGGGAGCATCCCTCGCTGGTGGCTACCTTGAAAAAGGCGTGGTAGTGTGTCCGTGGCATGCATGGCGATTCTGCGTGGATGACGGCGCCTGGACGGATAACCCGGAGTTGAAAATTGACACCTTTGATGTGCGTTTAGATGGTGACAACGTTCAGGTATCTGTACCTCCTCGAGAGTCCATAGATTAACTGAACTTGCAACGGATCGTTACCGTAGAAGAGGTACTGTTTATGAACCAGCATGAAATCACATTTTCAGAGTTTCAGCATCTGATCAAAGAGATGTATTTCGAGAAAGATGCCGAGCGGGGAATAGACGGTACATTCATGTGGTTAATGGAAGAGGTCGGCGAGCTAGCATCCGCACTACGTGCAGGGACACTCGATGATAAGACCGAAGAGTTTGCGGATTGTCTGGCTTGGTTAACAACCATTGCGAATGTAGCTGGCGTGGATTTGACTGACTCAATTCGTCGCAAATACGGTCATGGTTGTCCCGGGTGTGGTCAGTTTGTTTGTAGCTGTGATGATGCCGGCAAGCCATAACGACTTTATTTATGGCAGACTTACAACAATTCCTTTCGAATCTCGTGGTACTTTGCTACCTGAATTGACCGATGAATAAGAGTAGGAATCACTGCGCAACTTAAGAGTTTAAACGAGCAGTCAAGATCATCCCCATACGGACATCATAGGTTGAACGGATCAGGTCGAAAGATGGATTCAGGCTGCTGGACAAGCAGGATATTACTTGCGTTCTTGTGCATGGCAACGGCACATTGCCATGTTGATGCACACCCGGGTCACTCAGGTCCCACCTTTGGCGTGACGGTCGGAATAGACGGGCGGGTCAAACTGGGGCAATGGACGCAAATACAACTCCATGTGGATGCCGGTGAATCGACATTCGATGGTTCATGGCAGGTTATCGTCTCTGACGGGGACGGTTTCAAAGTTACATACACGAGTGGTTCTGAGCTCGTGTCAGTGGCTCCATCACAACAGAGTATCGAGTCTATGTTGGTACGTGTTGGACGTGCACCATGGCGAATTGAAGTCGAAGTGCTGCAACAGGATTCAGTCGTCTACTCGAAAGTCGTTTCCGTTGGTTCAGGGATTCAGGCGATCCGCGCAACGGACTACTGGATTATGCAGGTTGGCTCAAAGACAAGTGTCAATCAACTATCCATCAGGCGGCTCGTATCGGAAAACGAGCAAATCACCGATGTGTACGTCACCTCTCTCGATGATGTACAACAATTACCGATCCATCCACGTGCACTCGATGGAATTGACGTCATCGTGCTCGGTACAAGTGATAAGTCTCAGTTGGATTCCATGACTGAGAGCCAGATAGTGGCATTGGTTAACTGGGTAAAGCAGGGCGGACAAATCGTGCTGTCGGCTGCACGCAATGCAGAATATCTCGTTAGCTCCGATAATCCGATTCATGCTTTAATCCCCGGCAATATTCAGGAGACTCATGAAGAGTGGATTGCTACGGGCATCGAGAACTATATCAAGGCCCGTGAGAGGATTAGCTCGGCAAGGATACCTGGCCGCACGTCTCCTATGTTGGAATTGACAGACGTCGCAGGCCACGTGGAAGCCATGGATGGGGTAGGAGATACAGGTCGTATTCCCGTACTGATCCATAGCCGCTTCGGATTTGGAAAGGTGGCTTTTGCGGCTGTCGACTTCGACCTTGAACCGTTTGCCAGTTGGGCAGATACGCAGCGATTGTTGCACCAGATGATCGCAGGTGAACAGAGTGGTCGTGCGAATTCAGAAGTATTCAGCGACCAGACGCGTGGGGCTCACGCAGGGTTTGACGATTTGTCCGGGCAATTACGATCTCAACTTGATCACTTTGATAACGTTGCACCGATTCGGTTTTCATGGATTGCTTCACTACTGATCCTGTTCATCCTACTTATTGGCCCGGTAGATTACTTCGTTCTAAAACGACTTAATCGGTTGCAGTTATCGTGGTTGACATTTACCACGCTTGTCGTGATTTTCAGTGTCGTGCCGCTGCTAATGCACTCGTCGCTGCATTCTTCTACTACGTCGATTCGCCAGGTAGAAGTGGTTGACTATGATATTCAATCCGGTCAGTTGCGAGGCACTAATTGGGCTATGTTGTATGCACCTGAAGCATCTGCGGTTGATGTGAATCTGCAAATTCACGATGACACCAGACCGACCGAACAAATCATCGGATGGCATGGCTTACCGGGGACGGGTCTTGGTGGATTGTCGCGTCGAAGTTATCAAAAACTACTGGACCACGAGTATCAGGCCAATCCGGTAAATGGTGAATTGCGATCACTGCCGATTCCGCACGGTGGCACACGGTATATACAATCCCGTTGGTCGCGGCAGCAACAGAGTACTGTGCGATTTGAACTTAAGCCTGATAGAAGTCGTATTGGCATCCGCGGTACGATTCATAACCCGTTCGATTTCCAGTTGCGCGATGTGCTGGTGTACTACCGCGGAAGATTATATCCGGTGAAGATTCTGGAACCGGATAGCGTGATTGATCTGGATGACCTCGCCGGTGATTCTGTGAGTATTCAGGGATATTTCACTCGAGTGAAAGTCGAAGGCGGCCGTTCTCGGGCCAGGCCGTGGTCGACGAGTGATGAAAGCATTGTGCGCCTCGTTCAGGCGATGATGTTCCACAAAGCCGTTGGTGGAAAATCATATACGGGCCTCGTTCATCGATATGATGGCTTTATGGATCTGTCACACTTATTGGATACCAACCGTGCCGTTCTGTTTGGATGGTCAACGAAGAACCACCAATCGGAAATCTCTATCTCGGGGAACGTTAGTGGCGAGGTTGTAAATAATCAATGGTCGTTTTATCGCGTCAGTTTTCCGAGTTTGTCGTCGGGCGACGTTGCAACGAAAACCGATGCTGCCGTGCTGGGTGATTGAGTTTGTGAAGTCAGGGAGTCAATGTCGTGATTAAGACCGCCGGATTAACCAAAAAGTACGGTGACATGTATGCCATTCAGAATATTGATTTGGATCTGGATGAAGGTGATTTATTTGGATTCATTGGTCCCAATGGTGCTGGCAAAACGACGACGATGCGCATTATTGCGACGCTGCTAAATCCAACATCCGGTGAAGCATACGTCTGCGGGAATTCGATCTATACCAAGCCCAAGGAAATACGTCGGTTGGTTGGTTATATGCCAGACTTTTTCGGGGTGTATGACGATATGAAGGTGATTGAATATCTCGAATTCTTCGCGGCTGCCTATCGTATCAAGGGCGAAGAGCGTCGAAAACGATGCAATGAGATGCTTGAAATCGTGGATTTAGATTTCAAGCGTGATGCTTATGCCAACACGCTTTCACGAGGGCAAACGCAACGACTCGGATTGGCGCGCGTATTGCTTCACGATCCACAAGTGTTACTTCTTGACGAACCGCTGAGTGGTTTGGATCCGCGTGCCAGGATCGAAATGCGGGAATTGCTGCGGCGGCTTGGCCAAATGGGAAAAACGATTGTCGTTAGCAGTCATATCCTGCCGGAGTTAGCAGATATCTGTAACAAGATTGGAATTATTGACCGCGGCGTAATGACCGTGAACTCGGATGTTGCAGACGTAATGCAGCAGATTCGGCGCAAGATCGGATTACATATCCGTGTTACAGGTGATCCACAAACGGCTGCTGAAATCGTTAGCAATCACGCAAGCGTCGATACGGTGGAACTGGTTGATGACCAAATCATTGTGTCGTTACATGAGGATGAAACCGATTACAGCGTGCTCGCCCAATTGCTTGTGGAAGCGGGGCACGGAATCCTGCTATTCCAAGAAGAGTCCGTGAATTTGGAGAAGGCATTCATGATGTTGACGAAAGGGACGGGGGTAAACTTCTAGCCCCGTTGCAGAGCTACCCGATAATTTCGCGTTTCTGTTCTACATAGTCCCAAACAACGAATCGATCCAAATCATTTCCAGCGGTAAAAAATACCCGTCCGGATGTGGATTCGGCCAGGCGGTATGCAAACCGTATATCCTCTTCGGACTGAGACCAGCTTGGTACCAGGAAGATGTTGATGCAAATGCCTTCCTGCTGGCATCGCATTGCTTCACGCATCGTGGCATCATCTGTGGATGGATCTGGCGGATAGAGCAGATAGAGCCACTCTTGATCAAAGTGGGATGTTGGTAGCCCATCGGTAATGAGAATTACCTGTCGATTCGGAGTGTCCTGGGCGGAGAGATGTTGACGTGCAAGTTGTAGTGAATGCTGAATATTCGTGAAGTGCGGGGGCAATTGATATTCGCTGATTTCCGGATTGCTCATGTCGACCTTAAATCGAACAATCGGATCGGTAATTGTTACCGGTTTGGGCAACAGGTTGATGATTTCGCTGCGATGACAAAGTTTGCCGAATGTGTACATTTCGATGAATTGCACAAAATCACCCGGATACTCAGAACGGATTAGCCCATCTAGTGCTAATGCCATCCGTTTCACATTCATGTATTGCCCTTCATATCGCATCGATCCGCTCATATCCATGATTACGGCGGTAGCACACTTAGGGCTGTTACGGGTTTTATGCACTTCGATGTCGTCTGGATGCAGTTTGATAGAGTCACCAGTGCCACTGCGTATGAGGCTGTTTATGAACGTCTGCGGTAAATCCATATGCGCTATAGAATCACCAAATTCATATGCCTTGGTCTGCTGTACCTCTACCGAACCTTCACCCTCAATCGGTCCCTGATGACGACCGGTTTTCGACTCTTGTAGGTTAGAGAAGATTCGCTCAAGGAGTTTTCCTTGGAATACCTTGTATGCCTTGGGTGTCAGATTGAAATGACCGCTGACATCATCTAGTCCCTGGGATTCAGCAAGTTCTTTGACATAATCTTCAATCATGCGCTGGATATTCTGCAGTTGTTCCAGATCCGGTTCATCTGCAAATTCAGACAGCATGTCCATATCAATCACATAGATTTGAGAGTTTTCCTGTGCTTGTCTTAATTGCTCTAGTAACTCATCAATCTTTTCAAGCTCTTCCTTTACTTCAATCGCATGATCGATTTCCAATGGTTCGGATCCAACAAATGTATAACGACTGGCCAGGTCTTCGATTTGATACTTGTTTCCCAGCACCTCGATCAGTTGCACTAAGTGCCGTGCAAAAGGGCTGCGGTCATCTTCGACCGCATACCAAAGTCGTTCCAGATCGTAGATTTGTTCTTGGTTTACGGCATGCTCATAACGATCTATGAGCAGCGGTGGTGGAGTAGCGATCGTCGCAAGATCAGCGTATGCCATCCAGCTTTTCTCTAGTACCTGGCTGGTTTCGTATGTTTCGAGAATCTTCTGCTTGCGTTGTTCCAGCATTGCAATCAAGGCGTCCAGACTCGGTCCGAGTCCTTGGATCTGGCTTGGGTCGATCCTGATAGCGCGTGCCAACTCCTCGCTGGTCAATTCCCGTCGATTGCCATACATGAGCATGTGGTCAAATGCACCGCTGATGAGATCGGGAGCCGGTTGTGTAGGGCCAGGAAATCGCACAGGGTCATACCGTTGATATGTGTGTATGATTCCGCCAGCCTTAGTTTTACGCCGCTTGCTCTTTTTGCGATGGCTGCTCATGTTTTTTCGTTGGCGAGATAGATGTAGGGCTGGAGGCGTCTTACCCCGGAGTAAGCTGTACCTTAGTCCTCAGTATTAAAAATGTCGTATACAATTCGCCCGTGCTGTGTGGATCGGGAAATAACGTCACCGGCATGTAATCCGGCAAGTATGAATTCTAGGCAACTTGCGCGTACCGCATCATCGGTGGATGCATTGACTTCAAACGCCTTATCCCAAATTTCGGGTACGCGGTGAAGACGTTCAGCATAGGTACTACTTGGCAGCATATCACCCACTTCGATCTTCACCCCCTTGGCAAAGACATCTGAAATAGCCTCCAGTCCGTGCGAGTCAACATATTGCTGAAATACGACTTCGATGGCCTCGGCGACAATTGCATCAAGCACTTGAGATTCGGTCATCTGGTGGCTGCTCATTAAATCGAGCTCTAGTTTGCCAAGTGCAGAAGACACGAGATGTCCCAAGTCACTAATTCGGGGTACTGCGGGTGATTCGTCAAGGATAATGGCACGGCGACGTGCGCTCGCAACCATGGTTTTGTAATTCGCGATACTGAATCGTGCACTCACGCCGGACTGTTGATCTACGAACTTACTCTTGCGAGCCTGAATGGTAATCTGCTCGATGATCTCTTTCATGAAATAAGGGACGGTGACAGAAAAGCCATTATCAGAATCTTCTTCAGATACTTCCTGATCAATGATGTCGATTCCAAGTTCCCGAGTTCTTGGATAATGGGTTTGGATCAATGACCCTACACGATCCTTTAATTGCGGAATGACCTTGCCACTACGATTGAATGTCGATGGATTAGCCGAGAACAGAATCAGGACGTCGACGTCAAATCGGATGGGAAATCCACGAATCTGAACATCACGTTCTTCGAGGATATTAAACAGTCCTACCTGAACTAGTTCATCGAGTTCCGGTAGCTCATTCATGGCGAATATTCCACGATGCATTCTCGGGATCAGGCCAAAGTGCAGGGCCTCTTCGGTGGACATGCTCGTGCCGCCGACTAGTTTTCCAGGATCGATTTCACCAATAATGTCAGCAAACTTCGTCCCTGGGGCCAATCGTTCTGTGTAGCGGTCGTCACGGTGCCACCAGGCAATCGGGACGTCTTCGTCTGATCGATCCTTTATGAACGCCTGTCCCTGCTGAGTGATCGGGGCTAGCGGATCTTCATGAACGGGAATGGATTCGCAATCGATGTATGGAATCTCTTCGTCCAGGAACGAAACTAGATTCCTCATGATACGGCTTTTTGCCTGTCCCTTTTCACCGAGAAACAGCATATCAT
>JAKUOW010000053.1 GCA_022451045.1 Pirellulales bacterium
AGGTTCAAAGCAAAGAAATTTGATTCACAACGCAAGGTGGAGCGAGTTGAGCTAAACGTGTCTCGGCGTTGTGATATTGTTGATGATGTCGAAAGCCGGTTAAGGGCAGTGCGGAATCAAGCTAGCAAAGCGCGTCGGTACCGTGAATACACGGATCGGCTCCAGCAACTACGAACCCAGATTGGTTTGGTTGATTGGAAGAAATACTCTCAACAACTCGAACACCTGGAATCTGAATTGTCAGCTATTCAGTCCCAAATGGATGAAGCGACGGCCCGCATTGAGGATCAGCAGAAGCAATCCACTGCAATCGACGAGCAGTTACAGGGCTGCTCACGGGACATTATGGCGTCCGAAGCGGATAGCTCCACTTATCGTGAACAGGTCGCGGCACTTGCTACCACACTTACTCAGCAAATTGAGCGTTCAGATGATATTCGGCAGGAAGTATCCCGTTATCGTCTGCAGTTGGCGACCGTAAATCACCGCGCAGGCGGAATGCAGTTGCGGTTAACGGAGACCAGAAACGAACTCGAACAGTCTGAATCCCGATTCAACAAAATACGCGGCGAGCTAAGCGCCGTTGAAGAACAGCTGGAATCCATTCAGTTGGAGATCGAAAGATTTCGCGAAGAATCACGGGACACGCGGCAACAACAGATTAGCACCACCCATCAGTCTGCTGAAACTTCTAATCGAATTGCGTCCCTTAAAACTCAGCATGAAAAACTCGGGGAATCTGTTACCCGAATGCAACAAGCATTTTCCCGAATCGAACAGGAACGCAGCGATATTCAGCGGGATTTTGATTCGTTGGAAAAAGTTGAGACGACGATACAGAAACAGATCTCCGAGAAACAGGTGTTGCTTGATGCTGTAGAACGTGATCTAAGTGAAAGCCGGAGGCTCCTGTTACGTCGAAAAGATGATATTTCAAATCTCCAAAACCGACTTGGTGCCATAAAGGAGCGCACTTCTGTTCTTGAAGAGCTTGAACGGAACAGAGATGGAATTCATCCGGTCGTACAAGATTTAATTTCGATTTCTGACGACGAATCAGCAGGATCGTCATTAAATTCAACGCCAGATAATCCAGACTTCGAATGCGCACTCATTGCGGATGTGATTACCGCGCCGATTGAAAGCGCTGTTGCAATCGACTTAATTCTGGGTACCAGATCACACTTCGTGTTCAGCGCCGACGACGACCTGATCCCACTCATAAACAGCAGGTTAACAAACGACTTAAAAGGGCGAGTCGGCATTGTTACACGCCAAGCCATCGAAAAGTTGGCCAAGCCCGATAAAGATCTAAGTAGTCACGAGGGAGTTATTTGCTCTGCTAGTGAGCTTGTGCAGGTAGATACGCAATTTAAATCAGTTGTAGATCAATTCTTAGGATTCACCTGGTTTGTTGAAGATCTTGAAACTGCGCGAATGCTGTGGTCACAATACGCCGGAACACTTCAATTCGTCACCAAGCATAACGAACTTGTCGACTTCCATGGGAATGTAATTCTAGGTAGCGAAGATACTGCCACGGGTTTGATTTCCCGCCGTAGTGAGTTACGGCAACTTCAGCAGCAACAATATATTCTTGACGTTCAAATCCGTGAAAACCGACAAGAGGTTCAACGTCTTACAAACAATGTCCATCAGGAAGAAATTCGCACCAAACGTGTCGCGGATACCATTCAAGGGTTGAATGAGCAACTCGTTGAGCATCGTGTAAAAACTGAAACGCAGCGGCAGCGTCTTGAACAACTGAAACAACAGTCCACCGATCAAGATTCTGAGATTAGAGCCGAACGGGCACGGCAACATAAGACACAAAGTCAGTTGCGTGAAAATGAACAAGTAAAACAGGGGTTGGATGCAGAATTGCATCGCCTTAATCAAAAGCTCGATCAGGCTGATCACGATATCGCTGACCTCGAACGTCAGCGACATGAGCACCAGCGAACTGCCACCGCACGGCAAATCGATCTGGGTGCGGTCGACCAGCGCAGGACCGCGTTACGTGAACAACTTCGCCAGTTCCAGGAAGATCACAACGAACGAACAGAAACGATTTCTCAACATGAACAGCAATTGGCCGAAGCCGACTACCGACTACGTGAAACTGTAATGCATGCATTACACGCAAGTACGCGATTGTCAGAGAAGTATTTGCAAAAGCAAAAGGCACGCGGTAAAACCCTAACGCTACACAAACGCCAGCAACAATTCACTGAAGATCGTCAGGTGTTACAGTCCTCCATCGATGAACTCAATAAACAACAAGACAGGCATACAACTCAAAAGCATGTCTGGGAATTGGAAGCTGGAGAATTGCGATTACAGCGAAATCAGCTGAAGGATCGATTTCTCGAAGACTACGATATCAATATCGAAGTGCAAAAACCGATCGCAACTGATCAAGAAGATACCGACAGCGATGTCGAGCAGGAAATCGAGGGGCTACGGCGCAAAATAAATAACATCGGCGCTGTAAATATGGAAGCTCTCGAAGAGTTGACCGATCTGGAAGATCGTTTCGAAAATCTGTCCACGCGATTTAAAGATATACAACAGAGCAAAACAAACCTCGAAAAGATAATCGAGAGTATCGATGCTGACAGTCGCCGCCTCTTCGTTGAAACGTTAGATCAAATCCGTCTGAATTTCCAGACTCTCTATCGGAAAGCCTTTGGTGGTGGGCAAGCCGATATTCTTCTTGAAGAAGGTGTTGATGTGCTGGAAGCCGGTGTTGAAATCACCGCAAGCCCACCTGGTAAAGCGGCTATCAACCTTTCCCTTTTAAGTGGCGGGGAAAAAGCACTTACCGCTGTTTCACTAATTTTGGCCATGTTCCAATTCCGCCCCAGTCCATTTTGTGTACTTGATGAAGTCGATGCACCGTTCGATGAAGCAAATATTGGCCGATTCATCAATGTGTTAAAAGACTTCCTGGATGATACTAGATTCATTCTTGTAACCCATTCTAAGAAAACCATGACTGCGGCAGACCTTATTTATGGTGTTACCATGCAGGAATCAGGTGTTAGTAAGCAGGTAAATGTTCGTTTCGAAGACGTTGATGAGCAGGGGAATTTCAGCGACGACGTCTTGCAGCGGAATAAGGCTGCATAAATCCTGCTGGATTCAAAGCATTCACATCGCAAGCTCTGTAACGATTTAGAGATTTTCCATAAAAAAGTCAGTCCTCCTGTTTTACCTATCTACTCCACTTTTCCTAGTTGCGATTATTCTCTGTAAAGCCCTTGTTTTACGTAATCAAAAGCGTCTTCCCACTTTCCGGCAAACAGCACGATTGATACGTTTGGAAACAGCGCCACGGATGATTTCACCCGACTTGTCGTTACGTCTGCTAGAACTTTCTAAAGTCCTACCCCCCTAAAACTCGAAGAATAGTTGTGGAAGGCAACGTTGTCTTTGTTTCACACTGTGAAATAGCCACGACAGCCATCCGAGGGGGGATTTCTGAGAGTTACCTGATAACTCTCATATCAGATCGCGTAAATACCGGTTAGACCACTGGTGATCTGTAGACGGAGATTCTCTCTACCCAACGAACCGCCGCACGGTTATGGGACAAGCGACCACGTATTCGATACCCAAGCATGTTAGACGCACGGTACTCGGCACGCGATTGCAAAACTACCACTACCGACGAGTTGTAACCCAACTCACCAAAAACAAGAAGTAGGAAAGTGCCCCTTCCTCAGTCGCTTGTTGGCCATTCACGCCCCACACGTGTTAAATGGCTCGCTCATCGGAGCAGACAGGTATTGGGGCCACCACGGATGTTTCTTTTTCCTCGCGGGAACATCCAACGGAGAGGTCAACGAGAGAGCAATGGAGAACCTGAAATGAAGGTTTTCACAACTGGACAAGTCGCAAAAATCTGCAAAGTCGCCCCGCGCACGGTTAGCAAATGGTTCGATTCGGGCCGCCTAAATGGCTACCGTATTCCTGGAAGCCAGGATCGTCGAATTCCTCGGGATTCGCTTATCCGCTTCCTCAAGGAACATGGAATGCCCCTAGGTGATCTAGAAGACGAAGCCATGGCAAAGGTTTTGATCGTAGCACAAGATCAAGTGCTGATCGAAAATCTAAAACGTGAGCTGCCACCAGAAAAATCATTCAAAGTTGCAGTCGCTGCAAGTGGTTTTGAAGCCGGTATTCAGGCTGAAAGCTTCCACCCGGACTGCATCATTGTAGATTTCTCAATTGGCAAAATTGAAGCTTTGCAGATTTGCCAAAATCTACGTAAGAATCAAGACTTTGCTGAAACCATCCTTATTGCATTACTACCTGATGTAGGTGCACCGATGAGTTTCGACCGAAGCAGCATCAACGAAACGTTCAAAAAGCCATTCGATGCGGGACTGCTAGCTGAACGACTTCGAACGCTGATCGGAGCAAATAAAGAGCTGGTTTAACTTAAACCAGATCGCCGCGCCAACACAACGCAGTCGTAGCCTAGACCACTACGACTGTGTTTTTTTGCGCCTACTCTGAAACTCGAACGTAATCGCCGCTTTTGCCACCGCTTTTTTTCAGTAGCTTTACGTCCAGAATTGTCATACTGCGATCAACCGCCTTGCACATGTCATAAATCGTGAGCGCTGCCACGGCCACAGCGGTCATGGCTTCCATTTCAATCCCAGTGCGAGCTTGAACCTGCGTCTCAGCGGTAATGACGACTGTGTCACCGCCTTCTATCGCAAAATCCAATATAACGCTATCCAGGCCTATCGGATGGCAAAGCGGAATCAGGTCGCCAGTCCGTTTGGCACCCATGATACCTGCCAACCTAGCGACTTCGAGCACATCGCCCTTCTTGGCACGCTCAGATTGAATCATTTCGAGTGTTGTCGGATTCATTTGAATCCGACCGCAAGCAACCGCCGTACGGTGCGTCACCGGCTTTCCGCCAACATCTACCATGCGGCTTGCGCCGCTCTCATCAAAGTGTGTAAATTCGCTCATGCAATCCATGATAACAACAGACGCCCTGCGTGTCTCAGCTACACGGCGTACTGATAGCTCACGACAATCTGACTTAAATCACGTGGCGTATGTTTATCGCCGGCGTTGTAGAATCGGTTGCAATTCATCCACAAAGTCACGCACATCGGTAAATTCGCGATAGACACTCGCAAATCGCACGTAGGCCACCTGGTCGAGCATTGAAAGATGCTCCATTACGATTTCACCAATTTCGTTCGATGATATCTCATTTTCGAAACGCGAATATACTTCGCCTTCTACTGCCGAAATGGTCGATTCGATTTCCTCAGAGCTAATTGGGCGTTTCCAGCAGGCCTTGATGATACCGTGGCGAATCTTGTCACGAATGAAGGGCTCCCTGACTCCATCTTTCTTAACAACCTTTATAGACAATTCCTCTAGACGCTCATGTGTCGTATACCGTCGATTGCAACTCAGGCACTCTCGACGTCGCCGAACAGAAAAGCCATCAGCTGAACTACGGCTATCCAAGACTCGATCGTTATCGGCCTGGCAGAATGGACATCGCATATCGCTATCCTTAGAAATCATCCATGACAAGTTGCCAGTAATTCTCCACAGTTCGCCGAATAATACCAGAAGTTATTTTCTCATTATTCGGTATTTTTTGCAGCATTTGATAACCCATACCGAACTGCAAACGACTTGCACTATCAAGATTTACGTTTCTTTTCGACCAGCGACCAGTCTTTACGCTGTCTCGACGATGGAATCCCCATCTTCTTTCGGTATTTTGTAATCGTTCGACGGGCAACGGTCATGCCCGCTTCTTTAAGCCGCCTAACCAACTCGTCATCACTATGTGGTTTAGCCTTGTTTTCTTGGTCGATCAGTTCCTGGAGCTTTATCCGAATAATATCCCATGCGACGTCCTCACCGTCTTCACCAACCGTACCGCCTACAAAGAAACGCTTTAACGGATACAGACCACGAGGAGTTTGCATCCATTTATCATCCACGGCTCTGCTTACCGTAGTCACATGTACTCCTACAACATCAGCAATCTGCTGCATTTTAAGTGGCACGATACGTTCGGGCCCGTGCTTGAGGAATTCCTGTTGCACATCCACAATCGCTTCCGCAACCGACTTTAACGTCGACCGTCTCTGCTGAATTGCATCTACCAGCCATTGCGCTGCGTTCACTTTACGGCGAATGTACTCCTTTTCCTCCTTTGTAGCCGTCGGGTCGCTCAGCCGCTCCCGGTAATACCGGCTGATTCTGATCGTTGGCACCCATGAATCCTCAACGGTAACAGAGTACTCTCCGTCTTCAGACTCATGGAGTACAAGATCTGCCGTAACCGCCTGATTATGATGATCGACAAACCTGGCGCCCGGCATAGGATCCAGTTCCCCGATCAATGCTACTAACTCATCAATCCTATTGATGGAGAGTCCCGTCTTCTTCTGAACAACTGGAAGACGATTGTGTGTCAGATCATCAATATGCTCGTCAATGAGAAGCAGAAGATCGTTCTTATCGGTATTTGATAGCCCGTCCAGCCGACCATTTGGTTGCGTTCCCTGAACGACTTGAATACGCAGACACTCGGACAGGTCGCGTGCACCAATGCCGCTTGGATCGAGGCTTTGAACCACCTCCAAGCCGTGCTCGGCCAAGGCTACTTCTTCTACTGTTGCATCGCGTGGCAAAAGGTCTCGCACAGGAGTTTTTAAGTAGCCTCCATCTTCGGCCTGAAGCATCGAGAGGATGCGTTTTGCCATGTCACGCGTCGCGGAGTCCAAGTCCAGATCATGCAGCTGCGATTCAAGATGATCTTGTAAGGACTCAGGTTTCTCAACAATATTTGCCAATGCGTCATGATGATGGTCCGCAATTTGCTGAATCCGGTCGGCGGAAATGCGCGGTTGCTCGTCAAAATGATCCGGCACTTCCAAGTGCATATCATCGAGACGTTGGAAATCGTCTGCGTTATCAGAATCCTGATCGACAACTAATTCCTGCTCGATATCGTATTCGTCGGTTTCTGCCGGCGACTCATCCTCGTGAGCCTCCTGCTGCAATTCGATCGTTGGATTCTCCGTCATCTCCTGCTCGATGCGTTCCTGCAGCTGCATAACGCTCAGCTGCAGGATCTCCATGGACTGGATCATCCGAGGAGCCAGTTTTTGGACCTGTTGTTGGCGAATCTGCTGTGAAAAAGAAAGTCGCATTCGGCGAACCATAGAGGAATCGTTAAAAGTGCAACATGCAAACGGCTATGTGCATGTGCAATCCAGCGTCTTAGTACTTTTGTCTACCATTAATCGCATCGGCTAGGATCTCCTTGTTTGTGAATTCGAGAATACTCCCGGTTGTGATTCCTCGTGCGAGACGCGTTACTGAAACCGGAAGATCTGAAAGCAAATTGGAAATATGTAGCGCTGTTCCATCACCTTCGACCGTTGGATTCGTAGCCATGATCACTTCCGTAAAGCCCCCCTCCCGTACCCGGTCTACTAGCGCATTCATCGTCAATTGTTACGGCCCAATTCCCTCTAATGGTGCAATACGTCCGAGCAACACATGGTACAAGCCGTTAAAGACTGCGGCCTGCTCGAGAGACATCAAGTCACGTGGTTGCTCGACAATACATAGAACCTGTTGATCCCGTTTCGGATCGTTGCATATTTCGCACAATTCACCTTCAGCGAGATTAAAGCAGCGATCGCAGTATCGAACATTTTCGCGGACATCGCGAATTGCATCCGCTAGTGAAACGGCTTCAGACTTATGTACACGTAAAATGTGATACGCCAGTCGCTCTGCACTTTTACGCCCGATCCCGGGCAGCTTTCCAAGTTGGGTGATCAAATTGGTTACTGATTCGCTTAATTGTGCCATACTCTTTGCGTCCTGCTATCGCGGCGGCAATGCGTTGCCGTCATTTTCTGAGTCTTCATTTCCTGATTGCGATTCATTGAGGTTGGTCGACGCACTATTGGCGACGTCACTTTGTGCCGAGCTATTTTCTGCTTGATCGCTTTCACTTTGTTCGCTTGCTCCCAAGCCGAATCCGGCCATCGCCTTTTCCAACCCTGGAATATTCAAGCCACCCGCCATCGACTGCATAGCTTCAGTGTGAGCCTGCATTGCTTTCTCCCGAGCTTGATTTACCGCAGCAGGCACTAAATCCTCGATCATCTCACGCTCGCCGTTATCAATAAGTAGCGGATCAATTTTCAATTGCAACATTTCGCCAAGACCATTGAGGACAACAGTGACCATGCCACCTCCCGACGATCCTTCAATTTTTTGTTGCCGCAATTGAGCTTTAATTTCTTCAACCTTGCCACCCATTTGCTGAGCCTGCTCAAACATCGACTTTAGATTTCCGAGTGCCTTGAACATTAAGTCAATTCCTTATTGTCTGTTCGTAAAACCGTTATTTTGCCGGAGCATTCTCGGCATCTCATGTTGCGCGTACTTCCACGCAAAAGTCCACGACTTGTGATTAAACTCAATGACCAGCTGGACTCGGAAGATCAACTCCATACCACTTCGCAAAAACAACTTACCTGCGATGGAATATCAGTACCAGCATCAAGATTGTTTAAGCGGAGCATCCACCCGGACGATCTCCGCGTCAAACACTTCCGCAGCCTTTTGAATCAGCGGATGTTGTTCGACTTCACGGGCACGCTGCCTGCTGTTCTGTGCAGCAGGCTGTGATTGAGCGGACGGTGCAGCGTCTCCTTCGACCAACTCAAAGCTAAGCACGATCCTTTGTCCTGTTACTTCGTGAAGCGCGGACTCTAGACTCTGCTTACGCTCTGGTCTTTCACACGAGGATTTGTCGAAATTATATTTCGATGGAAATCTCACAACTAGTCGATTTGGCGCAATAATTGCTAAAGATTGGGCCTTTTTTGCATAGTCGGATGTCAAATCGTCTAGGTTTCCTAAGGAATCTCGCCAGATTTGCATCACATTTTGATCAGTTAATTCGATAACCTTTTCCGGAATCTGGGCGAGTTGTGGCCCTGAAACCTCCTGAGACGGAGGTTTCACTAAACTATCTTCCGTTTTTTTTTGAGTATCATCAGCGATTGATGATGCTGTAGCTGCATCATTCGATACATCTGATGACTTGATCCTTTGGTTGTCGGGCGCGTTACTGGTAACCCCACCAATTGAAAGGTTTCCAGATTCCAACGCGCTGATCAGCGTCGCTATCTGTTCAAGATCTTCCAGAGATGCAATTCGAATCAGTGCAGTCTCTAACTGGATTCGAACGTGAACACTTCGTGAAAGTCGGCGAACGGTTTCCTGCATGACTTCCAAGGCTGCTAACAACGTCTGGCGTCCCCAGGCGTGCGCAAGCGAAGATAATCGTTCGAAATGAGATGCATCGGTAAAGCGGAGGATGCCTACCTCGCCGCCAACCGACACTGCGAGAGTGTCACGCAACAAGCCTAGCAACTGATCGATCAACTGTTCAGGTTTGGCGCCGTCCTGTAAAGCTACATCCAAGGCCACCAAGGCTTCTGCCGCTTCGCGCTCCTTTAATGATTCAAGGATATCCAACAGCTGCCCAACCGCGGTTGTACCTAACAACGAATGGACTTCGTCCAGTCCAATATGTCCCTGGCAATATGACATTACTTGTTCGAGCAGCGACTGGCTGTCTCTCATCGATCCACCCGCACGACGAGCGATTACGCTAAGTGCTTCCTCGTCTGCCGTCATCTGCTCATTGCTAACGATTTGTTGCAATCGTCCGAGGATCTCATCAACGGCTACCGGAGCAAAATCATATCGCTGACACCTAGATCTGACGGTGACCGGTAGGCGTTCTGGCTCAGTCGTGCAGAATATAAACCGAACGTGCTCAGGCGGTTCCTCGAGCGTTTTCAGCAGCGCATTAAATGCTGGACCGGTCAGCATATGTACTTCGTCAATAATATAGATTTTGAAACGCGACCGACTTGGTCGCACATTTACGTTTTGCCGCAGATCACGAATATCTTCGATGCCCCGATTACTGGCGCCATCGATTTCGATCACATCCATATCTTCGCCAGACGTAATGCTCTGACAAATATCACAGCGATTACATGGTTTAGGCGTTGGGCCTTCACTACAGTTAAGCGCCTTGGACAAGACTCTCGCCGTCGAAGTCTTACCGACTCCACGAGCGCCTGTAAACAAGTAAGCGTGACCAACACGATTTGTCTCAATCGCGTTTCCAAGTGCCCGAACAATAGATGCTTGCCCTACCAGGTCTTCGAAGGACTGAGGTCTGTAGCGCCGCGCCACAACGACATATTGATCGTCTGTATAGGCATTTCCATTGCCGTCTGGCACGTTTTCCATGATCGACTCGCTGAAGGCGTGGGTCGGGGACTTGAAAAGTGTCTCTACTCGACCAGATGGCCGCTGCCGTGAAGAGGTTCCCGCACAAGGTTATACCGTTTAGAGCTGCTCCGGTTAAGGCCTGACTCGGTTCACGACTCCCCCTTGCGGGAACCACTCCACGGCAGCTGTTTCCCTGCACTTTGTGCAGTATTACCAAGCTGACAAGCAATTGCGTTCATTGTACCGCAAAACTCAGTATTGGCATCATGCCTGCCGTTAAAAATGTATATTGGATTCAACATTACCTTCTGGCAAGGATTATCATCAACAAAAGCTTATTGAATCTCAGATTTTCTCGGGACAGCTCATGGAACTAGTACAACGCCTTACAAACCGACTGACACATGCTCGCGAATTTTCACTCATGTTGCTTCAAGACTTTTCAACCGATGAAGACTGGACCTTTCAATTGCATGAAGGCGGAAACCACGCGCTTTGGTTTCTTGGCCACATTGCCACAACGGATAATTTCATGATTACCTTAGTCGATCCCAACCACTCAAACGTGCCGGAAGGCTATCCTGCTCTCTTTGGTATTGGTTCAACCCCTTCTCCTGAGATCAGTGACTATCCTTCAATCGAAGAAGTGAAATCTTATTGCCGGGAACGTCGCAACACGCTGCTGGCAATTCTCGCCGGATTAACGGATGACGATCTCGCGACTGAAACTCCTGATGGTGCGCCGGAGTTTATGCCTGACTTTGCGTCAGTTTTTGAGACCGCAATTTGGCATGAAGGGCTGCACACTGGGCAACTTTCCATGTTGCGTCGCGTTCGTGGATTCGCACCGGTTGTCTAGGCTAACAACGTACCGAGCTACACCGAAATATCCTCTTGGTTGACAGTTGTTTGATTTTCCACGTCTACCAGCACTTCACTCGCAGCGTCCAATGTTAACTCGATGGATGTTTCACCCATGACGAGTGCAATGGAGTTGGCTGTGACATGCTTGCCTGTTACTACACCGGTAGACTGTAATTGCAAACCGATACGGCTTAGCTCTCTAAGAAACTCGGCATCCTGACGTGTAACGCGTGATATCCGAAACCTATCACCCGGCGTTAATTCAGCCAACGAGGTGTTCGAACCCATGACGATCGTTCCATCACTCTTAGGAATTGGATCACCGTGTGGATCCGTTTCCGGGTGTCCCAGGTAGTCGTCAATGCGATCAATCAGCAAATCGCTAACCGCATGCTCCATGTTTTCCGCCTCGTCATGTACTTCATCCCATGTAAGTTCGAGAGTGTTTTGCAGAAACAACTCGATCAACCGGTGGCGACGAAGCACACGCAATGCCAACGCCTCACCGCTCTCGCTAAGAACCACGCCTTCATATGGTCTATATTCTGCCAAACCTGAGGCAGAAAGGGTCTTGAGCATGCTCGTGACCGTTCCGGGTGATACATCCAGTGCGTCAGCAACCTGACCGGTCGCAGCCGGTTGGCCATCGTTGTCCAAGACGAGTTGGTAAATCGTCTTAACGTAGTTTTCAATCGTTAGAGTTGCCAATGGCTACTCTCCACCTGTTGAGACAAAACGTAAGGAGTGTGCATTCTAAGTAGCTCTGGCCCCGTGGCTCAAGACACCACTGCTCAAGAGATTGTGATATTTGTGGTATGCTGCGGCTTTCGGGGCTTGGATTAGCTGGCCTTAATATAACGCGGACAAACCTAATTATGTGATCCAACCGTATGCAACCCATTATGCTAAACGCCCGTGCCGCAAACTTACTGTCGACTTGCTCTGATGATGCAAATTCCTTGCAAATTCAGGCTCATACGCGAACTGCTGGCGGTACGACATTCGACTTTGGTGTTCAATGTACTGGAAACCTTGAGGCCGGCAGATTACTCGCCCGAATCTGTATGGCTGACATGGGGCAGGTACATATTTCACCTGCACGCGACACAGTTTGTACCGAATCGGATGTATGTGTTTCCTCTGCACATCCAATTGCAGCCTGCATGGCCAGTCAATATGCCGGGTGGCAAATTAGTTGCGGTGACTATTTTGGGATGGGCAGCGGCCCCATGCGTGCTGCTTATGGTAATGAGGAGATATTTAACGACATTGGTTTCAAAGAGAATCCCGACTGTGTGGTCGGAGTTATCGAATCCTCTGCGCTTCCCGATGCGGAAACTATTCAGATGCTTGGTGAGAAGTGTCAAATTGATGCTGCATCTTTGTTGTTGGCCGTAGCACCAACGGCAAGTATCGCTGGTACCGTGCAGGTCGTTGCTCGTTCACTTGAAACAGCTCTACATAAAATGCATGAAGTCGGTTGCGATCTGGTCCATGTAATTGAAGGCTCCGGAATCGCACCGTTAGCCCCCGTAGCAGCAGATGACTTGAAGGGAATCGGATTGACGAACGACGCGGTACTTTACGGTGGTGATGTCACTATTCGTCTAAGACTCTCGGACGAGCAGATCAATGAACTGGGACCGAAGATTCCCAGTGCTGCCTCCGCTGACTTCGGTCGACCATTTCTCGAGACGTTCAAGAGTTATGAATATGACTTTTACAAAATTGATCCGTTACTCTTCAGTCCGGCGAAGATCACCCTGATCAGTGATGATTCAGGAAATGCATTTACCTTTGGCGAAATCAGAAATGATATCCTTCAAGAGTCATTTTCAAGCAATGGAACGTAGTCACCGTAGTGCCGCTTAAGTACAAGGATCTAAACTGTGAATGGCCATACAAGAATTGCGGTCCTCGGTGCATCCGACTCATGGTACGTCCGCGACCTGCGACGGGCTGCGGGAAATGAATATGAAATTCACGCCTTGAGTTTCTCGTCGATCTCTTCGCACGTTGGTAACTGTGTCTCTGCAACAAACCAGGACGGCGAACACGTGTCACTTGACCAATTCGATGCCACCATCGTGCGCAGCATGCCACAGGGCAGTACGGAAGAGATCATCTTTCGAATGGACGCACTTGGCGCTCATCATCGAAATGGTGGGATTGTTATCAACTCACCAAGAAGCCTGGAAGCTGCCATCGACAAATACTTGTCGCTACAACGGATGGCAGAAGCAGAGATTCCAATTCCCCGCACCATCGCTTGTCAAACTGTTGAACAGGCCATGGATGCATTTCACAATCTGGGACGACGAACCGTTGTTAAGCCGTTATTTGGTGGTGAGGGCCGGGGAATCACCTTCGTTGACGATGATGACATCGCTCTAAGGGTGTTCAAGACGCTTTCCCAAATGAATCTGGTCATCTACCTACAGGAATTCATACCTCACGAAGGATTCGATATCCGCGTACTTGTCGTCGGTGATCAGACGTTTTGCATCAAGCGAGAGAACAAGGATGACTGGCGAACTAATATCAGCCGGGGTGCCACGGCCGTCCCCGTTGCGCCACCGAACTCAACGATTGAACTTGCAGTAAAGGCCGCTAGGACTCTCGGTGTGGATATCGCTGGAGTTGATATTCTCATTGCACCTTCAGACCAGCCAATTGTAATCGAAGTCAATGCTGTACCCGGCTGGATAGCTCTCTCCAAGACACTTGAGGTTGATATTGCGAGATCCGTTCTGGAATACTGCAATCAGGCCGCGAGAATGGCTTGCAGCTCATCTGTATCGAATAATAAATACGAATCACAGAGCCCAACTGTATCCGAATGAACGTTGCTCAGTTTTTATCTGAATTCGCTGCTGATCAACCTGATCAGCTGTCAATTGCCGCGCCAAAACCGGCAGTAGCACACAATCGCCAAATGGCACTAGAGCAACGATACAGCACGATTACGTTTTCCGAACTTGACGACATTTCAAGCCGGCTTGCTGCCGGGTTAACTCAAATGGGCGTGACCCCCGGTACGAGGCTGGCCCTATTGGTACCTCCATCGATCGATTTCATTACATGGGTCTTTGCTTTACTGAAGTCGGGCGCAGTTTCCATTCTCATCGATCCGGGCATGGGAAAAGACAATTTAATCAATTGCCTTACCAAGGCCGAGCCGGCTGGCTTCATTGGAATTCCAAAGGTCCACGCGGTGCGTGTGCTCATGAAACGTCGATTCAGCAAAGCAAAATACAACGTCACGATTGGGCGACGATGGTTTTGGGGAGGCAAAACACAAAAGCAATTACAAAACACTTCTACGCAGTCATTCAGAACCTTCCAAGCGGATGAATCCTCACCGGCGTCAATTATTTTCACCACAGGCAGCACGGGCCCTCCGAAAGGAGTTCAGTACCGACACGGCAACTTCGTTAGCCAGATCCAACAGCTTCGTGACAAGTACAATATCTCACCTAAAGAAATCGACTTGCCTGCCTTCCCACTCTTCGGCCTGTTTAACGCTGCCATGGGTGTCACAACGGTTCTTCCGGACATGGACTTCACACAACCGGCAAGTGTCGATCCCGAGCATATCATTATCCCAATTCAGGACTGGCAGATTACTCAATCCTTTGGATCACCCGCATTATGGGAAACCGTCGGGAAGTACCTTGATGAGAGTCAGTGCAAACTTCCATCCTTAAAGCGGGTTTTATCTGCCGGTGCACCAGTACCCCCCAGAGTTTTGCAACGCGTGACCGAGGCGATTCCAGAAAACGCTGACATGTTTACTCCATATGGGGCAACCGAAGCTCTACCGGTGGCGAGTATCTCTGGTGAAGAGGTGCTAAACGAAACTGCCTCAAAGTCTGAATCAGGGCAAGGAACTTGCGTCGGATCACGATTCGACGGTATTCAGTGGAAGGTAATTCAGATTGACGATGAGGCAATTGAGAACATGAACGATGTCACTGAATTGCCACCCGGCGAAATTGGTGAACTTATCGTCTCAGGTCCTGTAGTCACAAGCCATTATGCAACGGATCCACATCATACAACTATGCATAAAATCAAGGCAGAAGACGGAACTCTATGGCACCGAATGGGCGACGTAGGGTACCTCGACCAACAAGAGCGGTTTTGGTTCTGTGGTCGCAAAGGGCATCGCGTGAGGTTACCTGAGAAAACCTTGTTTACAATCCCCTGCGAAGCCATCATGAACAGACATCCTACTGTATACCGCAGTGCGCTGGTGTCGGTAAATCTATCTGAAGATGTAGAAGCCGCAATAATCATTCAGCCCTGGCAAGACTCGATGCCACAATCACCGCAAGAAGAGTCTCGTCTTCGTGATGAATTGCTCACGCACGCGACCGCACATGAGATTACTGCCGATGTTAAGCACATATTGGTGCACCCTGATTTACCGGTAGACATTCGCCACAACTCAAAGATTTTCAGAGAAAAGCTTGCACCATGGGCACAGTCACAATTACGGGCTGAGGCAGAGAGCAAGTCATGACATTATCCATTGCTGGAATGAAAGTACTCGTTACCGGAGCGGGTGGATTCCTTGGCAGTACGATTGCCAAACAACTACTTGCTGAAGATTGCGAAGTAACCGGTTATTCAAGGGGAAGTTATCCGACGATTGCTGCAACTGGAGTCAAAATGGAGCAAGGCGATATCCGCGACTATGACAGATTAGCCTCTGTCGCCGAATCGCATGATGCCATTATTCACACTGCTGCTGTTGCCGGTGTGTGGGGGCCAAGGACTTTATTTCATTCGATCAATGTGGATGGCACAACCAATGTGATCCAGGTATGTCGAGAACTGGGAGTCTCCAAACTCATATTCACAAGTAGCCCAAGTGTTACCTTTGATGGTGAACATCAACGCAATTTAACGGAGTGTGCAGCCTATCCAACCAAATGGCTGGCTCATTATCCTCACACCAAAGCGATTGCCGAACAGGCGGTGCTTGGTGCAAATAGTGGCGATCTTGCCACCGTTGCATTGCGCCCCCATCTAATCTGGGGGCCTGACGATCCGCACTTGATTCCACGTGTTCTTGACCGTGGCCGCCGAAATCGACTGCGGATAATCGGCGATGGCTCGAATCAAGTTGACATGGTCTATGTTGATAACGCTGCTCAGGCACACTTGTGCGCCTTGAAGTCGCTAGAAATAGGATCGCTGATTAGTGGTAAGTCCTATTGGGTAACACAGCAACAACCGGTAAACCTTTGGGATTGGATCAATGAAATCCTTACGCTAGCAGGCATTCGCAATGTCAAATCCAAGGTAAGTGCAAATCTCGCATATCGCATCGGACGCAAACTCGAGTTCATTTACAAAGTACTGAGAATCAAATCTGAACCACCCATGACTCGATTTGTTGCTAAGCAATTATCCACCGATCATTACTTTGATAACTCGGCCGCCCGTGATGAACTCGGATTTAAACCGCAAATAACAACACAGGACGGCATGTTACAGTTGGCTGAGTGGATTCGCAGCTCAAAAACAGACTAATCTGCCCCTAGTCAACAGATTGACCAATTCATGTAATAATACGTATATAGATCAACTCAAATTCTGAGCTTCTCGTCAGATCAATTCAGTGACCGCCGCAGAACAAAAGCCAAACGAACAACGCATTGTCATCACAGGTATCGGCCTGACGTCGCCGTTAGGTGATGATCTCGTAACACTACGCCAAAATTTGCTTGCCGGTAAAAGCGGAGTAAGCCCTTACAACATCCGTTATGTCGGCAACACGCTTGCCGGTATCTGCGAATTCGACACGTCAAAGCACCAGACACGCAAGGAATTGCGACGCGGAACGCGAGCTGGCAGCATTGCAACCTATTGTTGCAATGAATCAGTCATAAATAGCGGACTCGACTGGGAAAACATCGATAAGTCACGTGTTGGAATCTACCTGGGTGTGACGGAGCACGGAAACGTCGAAACCGAAAACGAAGTCTATGAACTTCAGCAATTCGATTACGATGTCAGTGTCTGGAACCACTTCCATAATCCTCGAACCGTTGCTAACAACCCAGCTGGTGAACCGGCGTTGAACATGGGTATCACCGGGCCACACTACACCGTCGGTGCCGCATGTGCTGCAGGAAATGCTGGGTTCATTCAGGGTGCACAGATGCTGATGCTCGGCGACTGCGATGTTGCACTGGCTGGTGGTGTGAGCGAAAGCATCCATACGTTCGGTATTTTTGCCAGCTTCAAGAGTCAGGGTGCTCTGGCCGATCACTCTGACCCATCCAAGGCATCACGTCCTTTTGATATCGATCGCAACGGAATCGTCGTAAGCGAAGGCGGCTGCGTATACACCCTTGAACGCAGATCCGACGCACTCGCAAGGGGTGCGACAATGTACGGTGAATTGATTGGCTATGCCATCAACACGGATGCAACAGACTTCGTGTTACCCAATCCTCAACGTCAATCCGAGTGTGTGCGACTTGCCCTATCACGAGCCGGATTAAACGCCGACCAGATTAGCATCGTCTCCACCCATGCAACAGGAACAACGAGCGGGGACATTCAGGAGTCTGCGGCATTACGCACGATATTTGATGAACACCCCACAGTGCACATCAACAATACAAAGAGCTTTTTCGGACACGCAATGGGTGCTGCCGGCGCTCTGGAATTAGCCGGAAATCTTCCGTCATTTGATGACAATACTATTCACGCAACGATTAACGTCGATAATCTTGATCCGGAGTGTGCGTTAGCAGGCTTGGTAATGAACCAACCTCGCGAATCAACCTCGGTAAACTACGTGCTTAATAACTCTTTTGGCATGTTAGGAATCAATAGCACGCTGATTATCGGTCGCCCCTAATACGACTGCTCCAAGAACCATCTGAGCCACAAACACTGCTTTTCTGTACAGCTTATCTGCTTTATCAATCACTCTAGAATTCGAATTGCCCCACTAGGTTTAATTTGCCATTAGGGTTAAGATTCATGCTTTGGTAATCAAAGAATTTAGCGATATACATGTGCTTGCACATGGGAGAAAGAACGGAATGACCCCTGCTGAAATCCGCGATGCTATCACGGACATACTGGCAACGATTGCGCCTGATGACAACGTCGAAGAAATAAGAGATGACGTTGAGTTTCGCGAGCAGCTGGAGCTGGATAGCATGGATTTTCTAGATATCGTAATGGAATTGAGAAAGCGGTTTCGCATTCAGGTTCCCGAGGAAGATTACCCTCAGTTGGTAAGCATGTCGTCTACTGTTGCTTACCTCGAACCACGTATGAACGAACACTAATTCACCGTTCCGCCGTTGCTCGAGGCGACTAAACGTGGCACATTTCGATGCGATTATCATTGGCGCAGGCATGTCAGGCCTTGCTGCAGGAATCCGCGCTGCTTATTACGAGAAAAAAGTCTGTATTCTCGAACGCCATTACACGATCGGTGGTTTGAATTCATTCTACCGATTGCGGAAACGCGACTACGATGTCGGGTTACATGCAGTAACCAACTACACACCGAAAGGCACCAAGCACGGACCTCTAGCTAGACTACTGCGTCAATTGAGGTTTCGATGGGATGAATTTGATCTTGCCCAGCAAAATTACTCGGCTGTGCAATTCCCTGATAAGCAACTGAGGTTTTCTAATGATTTGGAATTATTACGAAGTGAAGTTGCTAGAGAATACCCAGATCAAATTGATAACTTCGAACGGCTGCTTACCGAATTAATTGACTACGACGACCTTGCACCAGAACACTTTGACATCGATACGAGAGAATGGCTCAGCGAAATCATTAGCGATCCGCAGCTCGTCGAAATGATCCTGTGTCCGGTTATGTGGTACGGAAATGCCCGGGAGCACGACATGGATCTCGGTCAGTTTTGCATCATGTTTCGCAGCCTATTTCTCGAAGGATTCGCGCGACCGTTTGAAGGCGTTCGATTGATATTGCGTAAGCTCGTAAAGAAATTCCGGGAACTCGGCGGTGAACTGAAGCTTCGACACGGCGTGTCTCAAATCGAGGTTGAAAACGGTACCGCCACGGGAGTGGTTCTTGATGATGGCACACAGATCACCGCAGATGCCATCCTCTCATCGGCCGGAGCTGTCGAAACCATGCATTTATGTGGACAAGAAGATAGCACGGTTACCAAAACTGTCGGTCAGATGTCCTTTATCGAGTCCGTGGCTTCGCTTGATTGTGAACCCAAAGATCTCGGACATGATGCGACGATTATATTCTTCAACGACAGTGATACATTTCACTGGGAACGACCTCACGACAGCTTGTGTGATTTACGAACAGGGGTAATTTGCACGCCCAACAATTACCAATACGACCCGTCACACGGCCCCTTGCCTGATGGCGTAATGAGGATTACTGCGATCGCTGATTACGATCAGTGGAACTCGCTGAGTGAGTCGGAATATCAATCCGCTAAAACCGAGTGGCAACAACGAGCTATCGACTCGGCAATTCGATTTGTTCCCGATTATCAGCCGCAGATAATCGATACGGATATGTTCACTCCTACCACTATTCGAAAGTTCACCTGGCATGATAATGGTGCCGTCTACGGCGCTACGAAGAAGTGGTTTAGCGGTCAGTCGAATGTAAAAAACCTATATCTTTGTGGTACCGATCAAGGGTATGTTGGAATCATCGGCTCCATCGTCAGCGGAATCATGATTGCAAATCAATACGTACTGCAGTAGTAAGGTGTTGACCGGAGCCGAATCCCGTCGACAATCAAGAAATACGCTGTAATTCACGAAGTAAACCTTTGATCACCCCATGCCCAAAGATTTCCTAAAAGACGCGTCAGATCATTACGATGTGATCGTAATCGGTAGTGGTCTCGGTGGACTGACCACCGCCAATGTCCTTGGGCGTGCCGGATACAGTGTGCTGTTGCTGGAACAGCATTATAAACTTGGGGGCATGGCGACCTGGTTTAAGCGCCCCGGCGGCCACATCTTTGATATATCCCTGCATGGCTTCCCGTACGGCATGGTTAAAAGTTGTCGCCGCTACTGGAATCAGGATATTTCTGATGCAATTGTGCCGCTTCGCAACGTGCGTTTTGATAATCCGATGTTCTCGCTAACGACTACGTACAATCGCGAGGATTTCACCAAGCTGCTTTCGAGTGATTTCGGAGTTGAGAAAGAGACGACTGAGGAATTTTTCTCCACCGCCCGAAACATGAACTTCTATGATGACAACAAAATGACCACGGGAGAGTTGTTTGAAAAGTTCTTCCCCGGCCGTGAGGATATCCACCGGTTATTAATGGAGCCGATCGTCTATGCCAACGGTTCAACGCTTGAAGACCCAGCCATTACATACGGTATCGTGTTTTCAAACTTCATGAACAAAGGTGTATATACGTTTGAGGGTGGTACGGATCTACTCATTGAAAAGATGCATTCGGAATTACTTTCTAACAACGTCGACGTTCGCATTAATACCGACGTGTCACGCATCATGGTGGAGCGTGGCAAGGTAGTTGGAGTTGAAGTAAACGGCAGACAAATCAAAACAGGAGTGGTTGTATCAAACGCAAATCTCCTTTCCACTGTTTTCAAACTGGTTGGAGAAGAACGTTTCGATTCCGATTTCATTGAAAAGACACGGGATGTGCGGCTAAACAACTCGAGCACACAGGTTTACATGGCCTTAGCAGCGGACGACACCATTGACGAATCTACTGGTGACCTGTTGTTCAGCTCCACAGCTGATCGATTCCAAACAGACTTACTACTGAGTCGTGATATCACCAGCCGTACATTCTCGTTTTATTATCCGCGAACACGACCCCAAGGCCGACCTCGATGCCTCATCGTTTCAAGTACAAACGCAAACCATGAAGATTGGGGGAGCTTGTCCAAAGAAGATTACGAAGCAGAAAAGGAAGATTTGATCGAGACAACTCTCGATGCTCTCGATAAATACGTACCCAACGCTCGTGAACGGATCGTCTACACTGAAGCCTCTACGCCAATTACGTTTCAGCATTACACCAAGCACATTGATGGAGCGAGCTTTGGAACAAAATTTGAAGGGTTGGAGATAAGCAGAGGGCTGCCAGACCAAATCGACGGATTGTATCATGCTGGCAGTGTAGGAATCATCATGTCCGGTTGGCTCGGTACGATTAACTATGGAGTCATCGTCGCCAACGACGTTGACGCAAAACTAATGAAATCGGCAAACACATCCTACGATTCCGGCGTTTCATCACCAGCTACCGCTTAAATAACACAACTCCGAAAATTCACTGATGCCCGATATCAAGACGCTAATCCCTCATCGCGAACCGATGTTGCTTGTTGATGACATTATCTCGATAACAGATGATCAAATAACTTGCTCCAAGGGATTCCGAGCTGACGAGTACTTCTTTCAGG
>JAKUOW010000054.1:0-13786 GCA_022451045.1 Pirellulales bacterium
TTCCGTTGCCTCTATGCTTGAAAGGCGTATTCGAAAATCCCCCGGAATCTCTGCAATCTGTCGTACGAGTGTTGCCAATCGCACCCATTTCTCTTTTGGCTTATCCCAGTTCCAGTCCACACCGTAATGGCCTAAATGAATCCCGGTTAGCACGATCTCGCGATATCCATTGTCGACCAACCTCCGAATATCATCAAAAATCTGTTCTTGCCGGCCACTAGAGAGATCAGGTCGAACATGCCGAATGATTCAGTAACTGAACCGCAAGAGACATCCATCCAGGACCTTCACATACGCACGGTGACGCTTTCCCAACTCTGATATTCCAGTTGGAATATCTACTACACCGAAGCGGCCCAACATATCGGGTAATTCGCGTTTGTCCGTCACCACCTCACTCACATTGGGAAGGACGGAGAGTTCGTCCGGGGCGCGAGTCGCGTAACATCCCATTACCACAATTCGTGAGTCCGGGTTGTCTCGCGCCAGTCTGCGAATTACCTGTCGGCTCTTGGAGTCACCTTCATTTGTAACCGTACATGTGTTGACGATACACAAATCCGCAGATTCTTCATCATCTACTTCCTGAAAACCAACGGTTTGCAAACCTTCGCTCACAAACTGAGTCTCGTATTGATTGACTTTACAGCCGAGTGTTACGGTTTTTAGCTTGGCAGTCATAAAGCGATAGATCTGTGACGATGTGGTTGGATGCGAATAGTTATTCAACAGGCTCAAGTGTGGCCGTCATACTACCCTGGCAATCTTTTATAAATTCATCTTTTCCGTATGCATGGATTTGATCTCGCTTGAGCTCGGCATGCTCAAGTGTTGTTGTGAGGCACACTGCGCGACCATCTGCGTCAACCTTTGTCGCAATCTGGAAACCTTTTTCAATGTTGTGACCAAACAGTTCCTTAAGCATGAGGATCACATATTCGTAAGTGTGATCTTCATCGTTCCAAAGGATCACGTTGTAACGTGGCTGTCTTTTTGCACGCGAATCGGCATCCGTGGATCGCTTTGGGCTAACAACAATATCTTCAAACATACTAGCGTGGCATTTGGATTTAAGGAATTAAATGAGCTGCAATACCCGGCGCTCATGGTGACTAATCCAACAACTCATTATATTGTAGCCTCACCGAAGGCAAGTGCTTTTGTAACACGAATTGAGACGGATCTGATTTATTACGAACCGCCTTAATCATCAAGGACCAAATTGAACTGGGATGCCCGCCACCATGGAACTCATCGATCAGTATATCGAAGACAATCGCGATGCCTTTCAACAGGACTTGTTCGAATTGTTGAAAATACCGAGCGTTAGCACCGACAGTCGCCACAAAAATGACATGCAATTGGCCGCAGCATGGGTAGCGGATCAGTTTCGGGCTATCCAGTTTCAGACGGAAATCGTACCAACGCCCGGACACCCAATTGTTTACGCTCAAAGCCCAAAAATTGACGGGGCGCCCACCGTACTAGTATATGGACATTACGACGTGCAGCCCCCCGATCCCTTGGACGAGTGGCTATCACCGCCTTTTGAACCAACGGTTCGAGACGGAAGTGTTTATGCACGTGGTGCAACGGATGATAAAGGGCAAATGCTGACGCACATCAAAAGTGCTCAAGCCTGGATCAATGCAGGGAAGACACTGCCAATTCAAATTAAATACCTCATTGAAGGTGAAGAAGAAGTCGGCAGTAGTAATCTGGATGGCTTTCTCAATGAAAATCTTGACAGGCTCGACTGTGACATTGCAGTGATAAGCGACACAAGCCAATTTGGGCCAGGCAAACCTGCAATCACATATGGCCTCAAAGGCATTGTGTACTTCGAAGTATTCTTGCGAGGACCGAGACAGGATCTTCATTCCGGAACGTTTGGTGGCAGTGTTGCTAATCCGGCCAACGCCATGGCAAAGATCATGGGAAGTCTGGTCGATGAAAACGGGCGAGTCACACTCGATGGATTCTACGACGATGTTTTGGATCTAACAGTGGAAGAACGCGAACAGTTTGCCTCGCTCGATTTTGACGAGCAACGATTTCGAGAGCAAATCGGTGTAAGCGAGACATTTGGTGAGCAAGGATTCACGACACTCGAGCGTCGCTGGGCACGTCCGACGTGTGATGTGAACGGTATCTACAGCGGCTATCAGGGTGAAGGTGCAAAAACAGTACTGCCGTGTTTCGCCGGTGGGAAAGTTTCATGCCGGCTGGTACCCAATCAGGATCCGGACAAAGTACGTGATGCCATGAAGAAACATCTCCAGGCGAATTGTCCACCAGGACTGGATTTGGAGGTCATCTGTCACCACGGTGCACCCGGGATTGTAGTACCTCTTGATAGTCCTTATGTATCCGCTGCAGCAAGTGCCATCGAGCATGGGTTCGGCGTCGCACCTGTATTTATTCGAGAGGGTGGATCGATCCCGGTTGTTACGGCCTTTAAGGAACTGTTGGGAGTCGATACGTTACTGTTAGGGTGGGGGCTTGATGACGACAACACGCATAGTCCCAATGAGAAGTTTTCACTAGGTGACTTCCACCGCGGCATCAAAGCAAGTGCCCACTTGTGGAATGAAATCGGAAATATCTAAACTCACATCAAATCAGACACAGCTAGCTGGCGACAATAGAATTATCCCAGCACGGGACAACTCAGAGGAATCACAATGTTAGATCGCAGGTTTATTCTGGAACACGCCGACCAGGTGGCAGAAAACTGTCGTAATCGAGGAGTCGATGCTGATGTAGCTCAACTCGTCGAATTAGAGCAACGTCGGAAAGCGCTACTACAGGAGATTCAGGATCTCAATCAGCAGGCCAATACTGTTTCCAAATCAATCGGCCAGGCCAAGGATGAAGCGGAGCGCGAAGCACGGAAAGAGGAAGGACGCCATCTTCGCGAACAAAAGGATACAAAGCAAAAAGAACACGATGAACTCGATGAGCAAATTGGCGACATACAATCCGGTATCCCCAATATGACTCATCCGGCCGCGCCGATTGGGGAAGATGATAAGTCAAACCTTGAATTACGTCGTGGCAGTACCGAGGTACCATCCTTTGACTTTGACATACTCGATCATGTTGAACTTGGTCAGAAACACGACATGATCGACTTTGAAGCCGGTGCCCGAATTGCTGGAGCCGGTTTCTATTTCCTCAAGAACGATGGCGTGCTGCTTGAATTAGCACTGCAGCAATACGCAGTCCAACATCTCGTGAAGAACGGATTCACACCGGTTATTACACCGGATCTCGCGTATACGGAAATCCTCCATGGAACCGGTTACATTCCACGAGGACCTGAGACCCAGATCTATAGTATTGAAAACACAAACTTAAATCTCGTTGCGACTGCGGAAATCACTCTTGGTGGTATGCAAGCGGGACAAACGGTGGATTCTGAACAATTACCAATGAAGCTCTGTGGAATTAGTCACTGTTTCAGAACTGAAGCAGGCGCAGCAG
Source organism: Pirellulales bacterium (assembly GCA_022451045.1). GTDB lineage: Bacteria > Planctomycetota > Planctomycetia > Pirellulales > Pirellulaceae > UBA11883. The sequence goes on from JAKUOW010000054.1 coordinate 3,487, forward strand.
GACGTGCCACCCGTGGTTTGTACCGGGTGCACCAATTTACCAAGGTTGAAATGTTCGCGTTTACTACGCCCGATGACAGCGAAGAGATGCTGGAACACTTCTGTGGTATCGAATGCGATATCTTTGATGGCCTAGGGATTCCATATCGTGTGGTAGACACTGCTACCGGAGATTTGGGCGGGCCAGCCTACCGCAAATATGACCTCGAAGCATGGATGCCCGGTAGAGGCGACGATGGGGAATTCGGAGAAGTGACAAGTACGTCTAATTGCACAGATTTTCAGGCCAGACGCCTCAATGCACGTTATAAGGTCAAAGGTGAAAAGGGTACGAAATTCCTGCACACACTTAATGGCACTGCGATTGCGATTAGCCGTGCCATCATCGCAGTAATGGAGAACTACCAACAAGCTGATGGCTCTATCGTCGTACCGGAAGCACTGCGACCATGGATGGGCAAGGAAGTCATCGGTCACGAGTCTTGAACCAAAAAGTCTCTCTGTAATCTTATAAGATTGGCAAAAACGATCCCCATGAGCTTTCAGCACAGGTAATTCAACATGCTATTAGTACTTGGTACGCACAACGCCAAGAAGCGCATCGAGCTTGAAGAGTTATTAGCGCCGCACGGCTTTGAATTAAAGACTCTCGCTGATTTTGAAGATGCAATTGAAGTGGAGGAGACCGGCACGACATTCCAGCAAAACGCTGGTCTGAAGGCCAGTGAACAGGCCGTTAACTTAGGGCATTGGGTCATGGGCGAAGACAGCGGTATTTCCGTGGTAGCCTTGGAAGGCAGGCCAGGCGTCTATTCAGCCCGATACAGTGGTGAGGGTGCTACTGATGAAAAGAATAACGAGAAACTGTTATCAGAGCTGGACGGCATCCCACTGGAAAAACGAACCGCATACTATACATGCCATATGGCTATTTCCGACCCTCAAGGCAATATCGTCATCTCATGTGAGGCCCGATGTTATGGCCGAATACTCTTTAAAGAGGATGGTAAAAATGGGTTTGGATATGATCCGTTGTTTGAGATTCCGGAATATCATCAGACATTCGGACAGCTAAATCCTGCGGTTAAACGCACGCTCAGCCATCGATCGCGTGCAATGCGTCAGATACTGCCCAAACTGCTGGAACTGAAGCGAAAGCATTCTTAATGCGGCAATGTTCAAGGAGCTATTCGCAATAAAACGAGACTGTGTGCTGAAGCTCTTCCAGTCTTACGGTGTTTTCGAGCAACACTGAGCGTGACCGTACAGCTCCATCTAAAGGATTGGAAAAAAACAGCTGAACACCTCGTGGATGAAACTTGGCTTCCGTTACTTCTGACCAACTGTGTTTTTTTCGAATTCCGAGAATCGACTGCCGAAGTCCTGTTGGCCCAAGCTGGACGTATGTAGGAATCCACAGTCGCCATGACAATAGAAACAAAATGGCCAGCAACAACCCTGCCATTGCCCACTGGCTCGTTGCAATGACAATGACAAACCCGACTGAAAGATTGACAGCAGCAACAGCAAGGGAGAACCACGTTCTGCTAACGAGCGGCCAGTTCCTGAATTCCATGCGGGGTCGAGGTAATACCGCCGATGTCGAACCAGCAGATGACGCACTCACCACGACGGGTTTGATCTGTTTTTCAGAACTTGCCATGCTGCTTTTCTCTCAAAGCATTTGTGTGTGCGTCAATTGGCTATACGGATCATTCTGCAAAGAAACAACTTACTCACAGATGACTACTCTGTATTATTCGTTTGGAAGTCCAGCGGTTCTACATCTTTTTGTTTGATTGCACCACGAATCAAGAAAGTCATAACTGTGTATAACAATCCGCAAAACACTGACGTCACAACCACGATCATCGTGAAATGCTTGTCAAGTAACGTCATATCCGGAGGAACAGTGGACTTCACAGGACGCCGCTTCACCGGGCCTTTTCCGTCTGCCTGAGCCTGCGCTTCAGCTCGCCACTTGTCCCAGTCCTTAATTCGTTGAACTGTCTCTTCCTCTGTCTGTGATTGAACTTTTTTTCGAGCCTGATCAATGGAAAAGTACGACAGGAATACGATGACACAAAGACCGACAAACCAAAGTGCTCGGGGACTCATCCAGATACCTCTACAGAATCAGCAGGCAAATCAATGGATTGCACGAGGCATGAAACCTGATGTGCACCCGGCGTGAGTGTGGGAACGGTATGGTTACACTGATCCTCAGCAACGGGGCATCGATCTACGAAGGGACAACCCGGATAGACTGAATCAGGGGATGGTACTTCGCCGACAAGTTTGATTCTCTGCTGAGATACTGTCGGATCTGGAACGGGCACAGCTGAGAGAAGCGCCTGTGTATATGGATGGGTCGGGCTTTGATATAAATCGTCAGAATCCGCCAGTTCCACGATCCGACCTAGATACATCACGCCAACACGATGTGCAATGTGGCGCACAACGGCCAAATCGTGGGCAATAAAGACATAGGACAAACCCAGTTGCTGCTGTAGGTCCATCAATAAATTGATCACCTGTGCCTGAATGGATACGTCGAGCGCCGATACCGCTTCATCGCACACGATCAATTTCGGCTGTACCGCAAGTGCACGAGCGATCCCAATCCGCTGTCGCTGTCCACCAGAGAATTCATGAGGATATCGGTTCATGTACCGCGGATTCAATCCAACCATATCCATCAGCCGCATGACTTCCAGTCGCTGGTCATCGCCATGGCATATATCATGCACACTCAATGGCTCGCTGATAATATTTCCAACGGTCATCCGGGGGTTCAGTGATGCATAGGGATCCTGAAAGATCATTTGCACACGCTGCCGAAGTGGCCGCATTTCAGATTCTTTCAGTGTATCGATTTGCACGCCTTCGATATGAACTGAACCAGCTGTCGGCTGCACTAGCTTGAGAATTGCGCGTGCAGTTGTGGATTTTCCGCATCCAGATTCACCAACAAGGCCAAGCGTCTGGCCTTCTGAAACATCAAAACTGATGCCGTCCACAGCACGAATAATTGTGGGCGGGCTAAACAAGCCGTTTGCAATCTTGAAGTGGACCTTCAGCTCACTGACCTGCAGAACGGGAACGGAATTCATACGTCGACCTCCGTTTGCCTAATTGATGGCAAGTCCTGTATACAGGCATGTTCACGTGTTTGGTTTTTGTCAACGCTGATTAACGGCGGTACAGCCGTTTCACACGCGTCAACGCAGTACTCACATCGAGGTGCAAATGCACAACCATCTCCAAGTTGCGTGAGATCCGGTGGCTGTCCTGGAATAGCGCGTAACATCCCACCATGCGATTCGTCCCATCGCAACGCCGAATTCAATAAGCCAAGCGAGTACGGATGATGCGGACTCGCGAAAATCTCACGTGTCGTTGCCTTCTCTACAGGTTTACCGGCATACATGACCATCACGCGATGACATGTATTAGCCACGACACCAAGATCATGCGTGATAAAAATGATAGCCGTACCTTCTTGGTGTTGTAATTCGCTCATCAACTCAAGGATCTGCGCCTGTATCGTCACATCCAGCGCCGTCGTCGGCTCATCTGCAATGAGAATATCCGGCTTGCATGAAAGTGCCATAGCAATCATCACTCGTTGCCGCATGCCACCGGAAAACTGATGAGGATACTCATCAATACGGCGTGATGCAGCAGGAATACCAACTTTCTCGAGCATGTCAATCGCGTGTGCTCGAGCTTCCCGACGCGAATGTCCTAAGTGCAATTGAGTTACTTCGGTAAGTTGCTCTTCAACGGTCAGGAATGGATTCAGTGCGGTCATTGGATCCTGGAAGATCATGGCGATTTTGTTACCACGGATTTCCCTAATATGTTGGCTATCCATGGTCAGTAGATCTTCACCACGAAACCGTACTTCGCCTGATGTAATTTCACCGGGGGGTGATGGGATCAAGCCCATGATTGCCAAGTTCGTCACGGATTTACCGGATCCGGATTCACCAACGATTCCCAGCGTCTCCCCCGCCTCCAGTTGAAAACTAACACCGTTCACGGCGTTTACCGTGCCATTGTCCGTATGGAAACAGACACCGAGGTTTTCGACTTGTAAGAGTGGTTTGTTCATCAACTTTATTTATTCTTCATTTTCGGATCCAATGCATCCCGTAATCCGTCCCCAAGGAAACTCAATGCGAACAGAGTCAGCGCCAGAGTTAATCCCGGATAAAGGACTAACCATCCGTAGGTCTTAATAGGCGTGATGACCTGAATACCCTCGTTTACCAGCAATCCCCATGACACGTCGGGCGCCTCGACACCCAAACCCAAGAAGGAAAGGAATGCTTCAAATCGCATCACGGCCGGAATCGTGAGAGTCAGGTAGACAATGACAATTCCCATAACATTGGGAATCAGGTGTTTAAAAATAATGCGTGTCGGGCTCGCACCAATTGTTCGTGCCGCTTCGACGAATTGTTCATTTTTTAACGAGATTACCTGACCTCGCACCACACGTGCCATCGTCAGCCAGTAAATCATCCCGATCATAATGAAGAAGACCTTGATCTGGTCGATACCCCATTTCTCTAAGACCGCTGAGATTTGATCTTCCTTCACAATGGTGATCATAAAAATCACAACGAAAATGAACGGGACGGAGTAAATAACATCAACAATTCTCATCATGATGTTGTCAACCTTGCCGCCCATGAAACCGGAGATCGCACCGTAACTAACACCGATCAACAGTGAGACAAACGTGGCAACAATTCCAACAATGATGGATACACGTGCTCCCCAAAAGACTCGCGAAAGCACGTCACGGCCAAGGTTATCCGTTCCGCACAACGATGGAATCGACCACGTTCCAAACACGGAAAGTCGAAGTTTTATCAACCATTGAGAAACGGTCCCCGGATTATTCCAAAGTGTGGTTACTAGTATTTCCTGCTTACGAGACGCGATCTCTGATTCGTTGGATAGTTTAGGCAGTTGTTCGTCGTTCTCAAAAATGCTCTCAGGATATAAAGGAATGGCACTAAAGCTTGGTGCGGACAATTGTCGCTGTTCGATGTCCTGATAAATCGGTGATTGTAGTGGCAGCAACGGCGTGAAAAACGCCAGTACTGCAAGCAGAATCAAAAATACTAGCGAAACCATGGCAGCTCGATTGCGTTTAAGCTGCTTCCAGGCATCCTGCCACAGCGATGTTCCCTTAATGGATCTCGCTTCCTCTAAGATCCGCGCGTAGTATTCCAAATCCCGTTTACCTGTATCCGGCACCGGTTGATTTGGCAGTTCTGCGTTGTCAGAAACATCACTCAATTGCGAGCGTCCTATTCGACTTTGACTCTTGGATCAATCACACCGTAAGAAATGTCTACCAGCGTATTCATCACATACAACAAGCACGTGTATACGAGCACCATTCCCATCGCCAACGGGTAATCACGCTGCAATGCGGCTTCGATAAAGTGGCTGCCCATACCTGGCAGATAGAAGATTCTTTCGACGATAAGCGAGCCCGTTAAAATACCGGCAACGGCTGGTCCTAGATAAGAAACAACCGGTAAGATTGCTCCACGAAGTGCATGTCGTACGACCACACGTCGCGTGGCGAGCCCCTTGGCATATGCTGTACGAATGTAGTCCTGCCCAAGCACTTCCAGCATTCCAGTTCGTGTCAGCCTGGCGATGTACCCAGCAAATGGAGCACCCAGACAGAGTGCAGGTAACAGGATCTGGGACAATTCTCCCCAGCCAGCAGCAGGAAAAATCGGAATCCAAAAGACAAACACAATGACGGCAACACTTGCTAATACAAAGCTCGGAACTGAGATTCCCAGTGTGGCAGCTGCCATAAAACCCACATCCAGCGCGCTATTTCGCTTGATCGCAGATATCACTCCGCTTGTCATACCCAACAACAGTGCAAATACCATTGCAAAGATTCCAAGCGAGGCAGATACCGGGAAACCCTGAGCGATCACCTCATCAACGTTGTAATCTGCCAGTCGAATGCTAGGCCCGAATTTCTCGCCAATAGGATTCGCAACAATGTCACGTATCCCGTTGAAATACTGAATGTGTACCGGATCGTTGAGGTTATATTTTTCAAGTAGGTTACGTTCCACCTCTTCAGGCAACTGCCGTTCACCGTCAAACGGTCCACCTGGAACAGATCGCATCAGAAAAAATGTGACTGTATAGACGATCCAAACCGTCAATATCGCCCAGCCGAGTCTTCGAAGTAAAAATGCAAACACGCGTCGATCGCCTTAATGGCTCCCCTGACCTCTATTTATCTTCCACCGTTAAGACATGCAGTGGATGCACATCCTGAATGTTCGCTGAAAAACCCTTCACTCGATCACTCACCATATTCTTTGATACGTAGTAGTAAATCGGAATGATTGGCTGCTCTTCCATGAGAATCTTCTCAGCCTCTGAAAGAGCCTTCAGACGCTCCTCACCGCGTAGCGTCTTGGCGGATTCAATAAGTGCATCATATTGCTGATTGGACCAGTTTGTTTGATTATTGGGTCCGTCAGTTACGAACATGTCAAGAAACGTATTGGGATCCGGATAGTCGCCAATCCAACCAGCCCTGGCAATGTCAAACTGGGTTTCAGACACGTTTGATAAAAACGTACGCCACTCCATATTCTCCAAACGAACTTCAATTCCCAGATTGTTCTTCCAATCCTGCTGAATCACCTGAGCAATAGCCTGGTGATTGTCATTCGTGTTGTAGAGGATCCTCATGGTCGGGAATCCTTCACCGCCAGGGAATCCCGCTTCTGCGAGTAGTCTCTTAGCTTCTTTCACATTAAATTCACCACATTGGTAACCGTCGTAGCCGGCAAGTCCGGGAGGTACGTAAGATCTCGCGGGAATCTCACCGGCCTTAGAAACACGCTCGGTAATCTTTACCTTATCCAATGCCATGTTCAATGCACGCCTGACACGCACATCATCGAGCGGTTTTTGGTCTACATTTAATCGGTAGAAGTACGATGCAAGCATGGGCGCGGAAACAAAATCCTCACGCGGCATTAAATCCTTCATGATCATCGTGGGCAATGACGTAAGCCAATCAACTTGTCCATTCATATACATGTTTAGCGCTGTCGTATCCGACTCCACGCTCAGTGCATCAATGATCTCAAGACTCACGCCATCCGCATTCCAATACCTGGGATTTTTGACAAGCCGTATCCGATCACGTATTCGGCGGTCATCTAGTAAGAACGGGCCGTTGGTGACGATATTCTCCTGCTTCGTCCAACCCATAGCTCCATGGGTTTCAACTGTCTTGCGGTGAACAGGATACAACGGATAAAAGGCAACCAGATCTGAGAAGTATGGCGTAGGTTCTACCAATTGCACGCTTAGGATTCGCTGATCACTTCCGCTTACTTTCAGCCCAACCGTCGATTGAAAATCCGGGAGAACATGAAAACACCGGGTGTATTCACCGGCAATACTCTCTGGAACCTTCTGGTCATCGGTATATTTGATGAACAACATTTCATGGGAGTCTCCACTGAGATCCAACTCATCCAAAATGTGATCCGATGAATAGACTGTTACCTTGTACACTTCAATCGGTGTGTCACCCTCTTGCTCCGAATCACCGTGACCGTGACTGCCACTGCCAGAATCGGTGGCAGATGCTTTAGCCCAGACTACGCCATCGGCGGCCGACCAAGTACCATGTGCAACTAATTTTCCACGGCTAATGTTTGCTCGCGGAAACAACTCTGTCCTGGTTTGACGCTGGCCGTGTTCGACTTCTACGATTCCACCCAACTCGATCGCGCCGGTGTTGTACTGCAATGCACCCTCGATGCTGTACAGTTGATAAACGTACTCAGATCCGGTCTCCGGATGTAGCATGCGTTGCCATGACCACCGAAAATCTTCGGCGGTAACCGAATCGCCGTTGGACCATTTGGCTGATTCGCGAATATGAAAGGTATATGTCTTACCGTCTTCACTGATTTCAAAAGTGTCTGCCATGCCCATTGTCACAGGGCGCAACGGAATACTGCTCGTCTCATCAGGCTCCGTACCCGTTGGCATATTTCGCAGCAGGCCTTCAAACAACCCGTTAATAATTCGGCCTTCAGGGCTTCCTGTTGCAAGTGCCGGGTCGACTGTCTTAATCTCGGCGCCATTGTTATACGTGAAGTCGGCCGGCTCAAGTTGACCGAAACTGATAGCGTATCCCAGTCCGGCAAGTAAAATGCCGATCGCTAAATACGGAAATGAATTGCGAAGCCAGCGTGGGATCATTATGGAGCAATCGGGAGATGAGCGAACCGGATAATCATGTATGTCGGTGATTTCAGTTATTTAAATAGTACATCGTTAGCCGCTTATATAAAACAGATACTTGGCTTACTCACCGATAAACAAAAACCCATTCAAACAGTACGCATATGCCTAAAGGGATACTTTTTTCTTGAACACATCAATTTCCACTCATACAATGAGAGCCAACGGAGCAGGTGTTCTGCTGAATAATCCTTGTGCCAATTTGGATCCCGTCAGTATTTACGAACACCCCCCTCTTCCGGAATCTCATATCCCTAACCGTTTGTTACAAGCCGGTGCCAATCCGTATTTGTCACAAATGAAACTAGTAATTAAACACATCAACAGATAATGACGTCTTTTGATATCTGATTTGGAGATTTCAATGCACGACTCTTCTCAGAGCCAAAACTCAAATCCTACAGATAACCAACTCCCGAACGAGTTGGATGCAAACGATCTGAATCCTGTCACTGAATCAATGAATAATCTTCTGGCACCTGAGCAGATTACTGAAGTCGCGGATGCTGTAGCTGCTGAACAAAGCACTACTTTTCAAAGTCCTCGTCAACAGACCAAACAAGATCTAGCTCACAGCCTCATTGATACATTCAAACTACTTGCTGACGAAACGCGTCTGCGATTGATCATCCTGCTGCTAAAAAACCAGGAAATGAACGTACGTTCATTATGCGATGCATTAGGCCAGAGTCAGCCGGCGGTCAGCCATCACTTGGCACTGCTTCGTGTTGCAGGCTTTGTTGATAAACGACGTGAAGGTAAGCACAACTTCTATCACGTCTGCCACGGCAAAATTGAAGACGTACTGACTGCTCTGTTTCAGACGGTTCCAGGCCGTGATGCCTTCATCGAGTTTGAAGCCTTCCGAGTGGAGTATCACCCGCGTAAAGCAACACTTGCTCAGGGTGTAAATGAAGGGCAGCAGAGCGATAGCCAAAGTGTTTCCAGCTAGCAGCTAAAAACCGCAGCGGGGAAAACGATATCGCATCTGTTTACACATGTGCGGATACCAGACCCAGTTTTTCCGAACGGCCATATAGCGTGACGGAGTTTATTCACCAACGTCATCAAGAGCCCACGCAGCTTTCAGCGCCGCGTGAGGTTATTCTGGCCGTACCGGAAATGCGTTCGGGCGTGAATCTTTCTCGAATCATGCGTGCTGCTGGGTGTCTTGGAATCACGCAATTAATCGTTGAGGGAAATCGCAAGGCAGATCCGAAGATTTCGCGAGGTGCTGAAGAACACCTATCGGTTCGTCGATGTCGCACTCTTGAACCGGTCATTAAGAAGCTAGCTGACGACAACTATCCGGTCATTGGACTGGAACAGACAACTGGTTCTCACAACCTGTTTACATTTGATTTTCCAAAAAAGTGTATATTGCTTATCGGGCATGAACGCACAGGAATTCCCGAGTTGCAGTTAACGCTCTGTGATGCAATGGTGGAGATTCCGGTGTTTGGATTCCCGGATAGTTACAATGCGAGTACTGCAGCGATCATGGCAATGTATGAGTACTGTAAACAGCACAGCTAGCCATCATGAAACCCGATCCCGCAAACTCTCAACCTACTGACTTCCAGTCTGTTCCCAAGGCAGTCGTGGGTCGGCTAAGCCTGTATCTACGTGAGCTACAGCATTTGACGCGTGACGGCATTGAGACCACCAATAGTAAACACCTTGGTATTCTGCTCGGCGTTACGCCCAGTCAGGTCCGCAAAGACCTCGCCTACTTCGGTCAGTTTGGGTATCCAGGGATTGGTTACCGTTGCAGTGAACTGATCGGAGCCATCAAGCAAATCATGGGTACCGATGCCGTGTGGTCAGTGGCGCTAATTGGCATTGGAAATCTGGGCCGTGCGTTACTGAGATACAAAGGATTCAACCGCCAGGGATTTCGAATTGTTGCCGCTTTTGACGCGGATCCGAATTTAGTGGGTCAAACCGTGGAAGGGGTTGATGTGTATCCA
>JAKUOW010000054.1:13796-21519 GCA_022451045.1 Pirellulales bacterium
AGGAATGGACTCGAGAAATCTAGTTGTGGACGATGACGAGGAATTGCAGCCAGCAGATCAAGATTTAATGAGGTTGATGTTCTATGCCCACAATGCAGTAGATCTGGATCCAATGCATACACTTACTGACACAGGCAGACAGCAAAATATTCGGCTTGCTGCAATCGCTGTTCCGGCCGAAGCTTCTCAACAAGTTGCCGACATGCTGATCGATTCCGGGGTTGAAGGAATCCTCAATTTTGCACCTGTCATGTTGTCACTTCCTGACACGATCCAAGCAGTCGGAGTCGACTTGGCCATGGAGCTCGAACAACTCGCATTCACGGTTGTTAACAACAGAAAAAATGATTAAAACTACACATTCTCTTAGGAGACTACCCGGTGGTGTAATGGTAACACTAGTGGTTTTGGTCCACTCATTCAAGGTTCGAGTCCTTGCCGGGTAGCTTTTTTATGCACTCAGCATACTCCTTGAGCATCACGACCATGACAGCAGGCATTTCTCTTCACTGCGCCTATCAAATACGGTACTAGCAAAAATTACTGCAAATTGTGCCCGTAAATCTTACCTGATCGGCAGGACTCGTCCATAAACGCGGCAAATTTGCGAACATCGAGGTCTAGACTCATGAGAAGGTAGGGTTTTGGGCAATTTTTGCCGAGTAATTTACCTAAGGGCCGGTCTGCTATGACATTCTCTCAAGGCCTGAATTCTTAAACGTCGATACCAATTGTATGCCTCTACGTACATGCTGCGCGTATAGATACCTTTATATAAGTGTTTTCATGATGCAGAGGTCATGTGGAACTAAAGTTTAACTGGCCTGTTTTGCGTAAAAAACAGACCACATTTAACTGAAAAAGTCAGAATTTTCCGGCTCTCTGGATCGTTAGGGTTTAGAGTTTCACAGGTTGATTTCGGAGCCAAGTGTGCCCGAATTACCTGTCAAAATGAGAGTCCTTGGGAGAATCAAGTATGAAACCTAGTAGGAAATCACTGCTATTAGCAGTTGTGTCAGTGCTCCTTGCACTCGATACAGTTACTGCATCCTACCTGGGAGTTGCAAGCTACCGGAATTGTGGCATTGTGCAGCCGGAGCCGTTTTGTCAGGCTCGTGCTGAGTATCACACGGTCATGCGTACCCGCCGGCGTGTCGTTTTCGACCAGCAGCAAGTTACTTGTTACAAAACTGTTTATGAAACAGTTATGGACACCAAGGAAATTGACTGTATTAAGTATGTAAACGAAACGAAGCTGCGGGATGTCCAGTACACCGTGACACGCCCCATCTATGAAACGAAGTATCGCACGTGTAATTACACGATCACTAAGCCGGTCTGGGAAACAAAAACGCGAAACATTAATTACACCGTGCGCAAGCCCGTTTGGGAAACCAAAACTCGGAGCGTCCCCTATTCGACTATTAAGCCCGTATGGGAAACCAAATCCCGAACGTTGAATTACACCATTCGCAAACCGGTGTATGAAACCAAGATTCGTACAACGCAGTACACTGTCCGCCGACCTGTTTGGGAAACGAAGTCACGCACCGTCAATTACACCGTTAATAAGCCTGTCTGGGAAACCAAGACACGTACGATCAATTACACGATTCGCAAACCGGTATACGAAACAAAAACCCGCACGGTGAGCAACACTGTTCTAAAGCCGGTTCATTACACGAAGACCATCCAAAGACGTACCGGCCATTTCGAAACCGAGATCATCGAATGTCCTGGGCCAATTCGTACACGCGTCGTACGTGACCCAGGTTGTTGGACGTGTGACCCGTGTACCGGCCGAAGAATCTTCATCCCTGGCAGTTGCCGAGTAGTGCAGTATCAATGCCCGCCTCGCCAAATCTGTAAACGTGTTTGGGTTCCTGAAATCCAAACTTGCGAAATTCCATGCGTGCGATATCAGCGCGAGGTTGTGCAGAAACAAGTTCCATACACTGTATGTCGATGGGTCAACGAACAAAAACAACGTACTTGTAGTTATCGAGTCTGCCGCATGGTTCCTGAAACTAAGCAGAAAACGATCAGTTACAACGTATGCCGTGTTGTCTCAGAAACGAAGACCCGGCAGACCCCATACACGGTTTGCCGCATCGTTCCAGAAACAAAATCGAGAACGGTTAACTACCGTGTCTGTAAAATGGTCCGAGAACAAAAAGTTAAGAACATTCAGTACCGTGTTTGCCGAATCGTTCCTGAGACCAAAACTAAAACATGTACTTATCGCGTCTGCCGAATGGTGAAGGAAACAAAATCCAAGCAAGTACCCTACACTGCATGCCGGTACCAAACGGAAAAGAAGGTCAAACAGGTCCCTTACACCGTTTGCAAGCCTGTACACTACACGCGCACGGTTGTCACACGACGTTGTGTTCCAAAACAGATTCCTTACACGGTGACACGTTGTGTACCTCGTGTCATCTGTGAACAGGTTCCGGTTACCATCTGTGTACCCAACCCGTGTGGATTACTTCGCAGACGAATTCTGCTCGACTGCTGCAGCTAGATCCTGAGACGGTTCGCTCTGGCTGTCCAAGGCCAACGTATCATCGTCCCAATTAACGATGAAGATCAACGCGATTACATCGTATACTCCGTGCGCAACCATCGGCGTTAAGAGTTGCTCACTGCTCTCATAAACGATTCCCAGATAGATGCTTACCACGAATACGATTGCAGCATACATCAGTGTGATTGCATGGAGCGCTGCAAATACAATTGAGACTATGATCACAGAGCCAATTTGCATGGGCGTATCTGGTAATAGAGTGCTAACCCAAGTCTGTAGATAGCCACGAAACAACCACTCCTCACCTATACCTGCCAATAGTCCAACAACAACCAACTGCCAGGTCGAAAGCTCTTTCAGGATTGGCACGAACGATGTTCGAATCAATTCACGCAAGCGTGCAACGCTAGGCAGCCTACTCATTGCACTGAATACCAGTAGTAACAACATAGGTATCAGAGCAAACAGTCCATATATGGATGCGGAAGTCGCAGACGTCTCACCTAGAATTTCATTAAAACTCCCCGCCCAGCTCCAGATACCACACAGTACACCCAGTCCGATAGCGATCGGAATCATCGCAGATTCAAATATCAATGCAGTTTTGAAAAATCTGCGACCTGTATATTCATTTTCCATGCTCATTACGCGAACATTATTGAGGTTTTGTAACCATATTTGTAGATGTGAATTTAGACAATTTTTTCATTCCGGTGTCAATTGACACTTCCAAATGCCCCTTGGTAGACTCAATTTCTGATAAAGGAAGTCTTAATTAACGGTAAACAAGGTCTTCTCTTTGACAATTGCATGTCAAGCTGGCCTTAAGTCGCTTTCTCATAAAGAGTTAGCACCGTACAGAATCAGCCAGAACTGGTTTTATAGCACGCGTTGGCCAATAGATTCTGACTAAAACAGACCCCTGAAACTGGGTAAAACGGTGATGAAAATGGTCATCCGTTACCGCCAGAACGCAATCTGGCCGACATTTAATAAGCATTACGACAGAGAAATAGATTGAGGCAAAATGTCTGATACAAAGATGATTTATTACTTCGGTAAGGCAAAAACTGAAGGTGAAAGCTCACAGAAAGAGCTACTTGGCGGTAAAGGGGCAAATCTTGCTGAAATGACAAGTATCGGATTGCCGGTACCTCCTGGATTTACAATCACGACTGAAGTCTGTGGACTTTACTATGAGGAAGGCGAACAACTTCCTAGCGGTCTGGATGAATCTGTAAAGGCGAACGTTGCAACGCTCGAAGAAGAGCTTGGCAAGAAATTTGGTGATGACACCAATCCACTACTCGTTTCCGTTCGATCTGGAGCAGCGGTATCGATGCCGGGGATGATGGATACAATTCTTAACCTCGGTCTTACCGATGTTTCAGTAGCTGGTTTAGCAGAAAACACCGGTAACACGCGTTTCGCATACGATGCATATCGCCGATTGATCAATATGTTCGGCGATGTGGTGATGGAAGTGCATCATGAACACTTCGAAGCCGCCTTTGATGCCATCAAGGAAAAATACAACACATCCGAAGACACTGAGGTTCCCGCTGAAGGTCTTGTCGAGTTGTGCGAAGCATATAAAGCGGTATACAAGGAACACACCGGCAATGAATTCCCACAGGATCCATACGACCAACTTGAACTTGCAATCGATGCTGTATTCCGCAGCTGGAACACGCCGCGTGCAATTCGCTACCGCGAAGTAGAGAACATTCGCGGACTGCGAGGTACTGCTGTAAATGTTCAGTCTATGGCATACGGAAACATGGGCGAGTCGAGTGGAACTGGCGTCGCGTTTACTCGCAATCCATCCACAGGTGACAACACGTTTTATGGCGAGTTTCTGATCAACGCACAGGGCGAAGACGTTGTTGCTGGTATCCGAACTCCGCAACACGTTGCAGAAATGCCTGAATGGAGCACCGATGAAAAGCCAACGCTTGGCGCCGACGTCCACGCTCAATTGCTTGAGATCAAAGGGACACTTGAAAACCACTATCGAGACATGCAGGACATCGAGTTCACGATCGAAAATGGTGATCTATTCATGCTACAAACGCGAACCGGTAAACGAACCGGTGCTGCTGCTGTGAAGATGGCATGTGAAATGGTTAGCGAAGGACTCATCGACGAACAAACAGCTGTCAAACGAATCCCTGCGAATGATCTGACTCAACTGCTACTACCAAGTTTCGATCCTGCCGCTAAACAGAATTCAGAAGTACTCACGGTTGGCCTTCCGGCATCCCCGGGGGCGAGCTTCGGTAAACTGGCCTTCACAGCCGATGAAGCCGTGGAACGTACTGCTGCAGGCGAAAAGGTTTTGTTAGTACGTAAAGAAACAAGCCCGGAAGCTGTGGATGGAATGCACTCTGCTGCAGGAATCCTAACGCGTACAGGTGGTATGACGAGTCATGCTGCTGTCGTCGCTCGTGGTTGGGGACGATGCTGTGTTGCAGGTGCAGGCGACGTACTGATTGATGAATCAGCTCGCACGATCACGGTCAACGGAAAGACCTTCGATCATGACAGCGTGATATCGCTTGATGGCTCAACGGGTGAAGTAATGGCTGGCGAGATCGCCACAACCGACCCTGAATTGTCGGGGGACTTTGCAACTGTAATGGAATGGTCCGACAAATACCGCACATTAGCAATCCGTACCAACGCTGATGCACCTGCCGACGCTCAACGAGCTCGGGATTTTGGTGCCGAGGGCATCGGTTTATGCCGAACGGAACACATGTTCTTTGAGGGTGATCGAATTGTTGCCATGCGTGAAATGATTTTGGCTACCGACGAAGCCGCTCGTCGTGAAGCACTTGCCAAGTTGCTGCCATACCAGCGTGAAGACTTCGTTGGAATCTTCACCGCCATGAACGGCCTGCCGGTTACCGTACGACTGTTGGATCCCCCACTACATGAATTCCTGCCACACGATGAAGAGAATCAACAGCAGATGGCCGACCATATCGGTATCTCTATTGACGATGTAAAAGCACGTGTTTCACAACTTCACGAAGCAAACCCGATGCTCGGTCATCGTGGATGCCGATTGAGTGTAACTTATCCGGAAATCCTAGAAATGCAGGTGCGGGCCATTGTGGAAGCAGCAATCGAATGTGCTGCAAACGGCGTTGATGCTCATCCTGAAATCATGATTCCCCTCGTTGGAACAGATGCAGAATTGAATCTGCTACGAGGAAAGACGGAAGAAACCATCGCGACCGTAAAAGAAGAAAAAGGCACCGGCGATCTGGATATTTCAATTGGTACCATGATTGAGATTCCACGTGCTGCATTAACCGCTGATGCAGTGGCTCAACATGCAGATTTCTTCAGCTTCGGTACAAACGATCTCACCCAAATGACCTTTGGCTACAGCCGCGATGATGTAAATGGTTTCCTACCGGATTACCTATCACAGGAAATCTTACCGGTAGACCCATTCCAATCACTCGACACAACTGGCGTCGGTCAACTAGTCGCCATGGGTGTCGAAAAAGGTCGTAGTACACGCGGTGATCTAAAGGTTGGTATTTGTGGTGAACATGGTGGCGACCCGGCATCGATCGCTTTCTGCCATCAGGTCGGGCTTAACTATGTTAGCTGCTCACCGTTTAGAGTACCGATTGCACGTCTAGCTGCTGCACAAGCTGCATTAAACAGCTAACAACCCATTAGCATGCGAATAAGCTGGTAAACTGTGTGCGGCGACGCTGCGCGCAAAGCACGTAGACTATCAATACAAGTGCTTTGTCTGGCGATCATTTGAGCTTGGAACCTGAACCTCATGCCAATTTATCTGGACTACAATGCGACCACTCCCGTGGCACCGGAAGTCTGCCAGGCAATCTCTGAGAGCCTGCAGCACCACTTTGGTAATCCGTCGAGTAGCCATTCACTTGGACAGGCGGCCAAAGAGTCGATCGATCGAGCCCGTATTCAAGTAGCTGCGATGATTGGCGCCGACGACAGCGAAATCCTATTTACATCCGGTGGTAGTGAAAGTAACAACATGGCCATCAAGGGCCTGTTGCATCAAAAATCCAGCGAACCAGGACATTTGATCATCTCAGCAATTGAGCATCCAGCCACGGTGGAGCCGGCGAATTATCTTCAACGCTGGGGGATTGAAGTCACTGTCGTTGGTTGTAATACAAGCGGCGTGATCGATGTCGAGGAAATCGAAAACGCGATTCAACCCAATACGCGCCTAGTCAGCATTATGCACGCCAATAATGAAATTGGCACCATTCAGCCAGTCGCCGAAATCAGCACCATCTGCCGGCAACGAGGAGTGCTGCTTCACACCGATGCAGCTCAGAGTATTGGTAAAGTACGGGTGGATGTAAACGAACTAGGCGTAGATTTACTGTCCATTGCAGGCCACAAGCTCTATGCACCAAAAGGGGTAGGAGCACTTTATATTCGAAGCGGCGTTGAATTGGAAAAACTGGTTCACGGAGCCGGTCACGAACAAGGCCGACGTGCTGGTACCGAAAACACTCCGTACTGGGTAGGACTGGGCAAAGCGGCTGAACTGATTACCAATTCCATTGACCAGCGGTTAGCTCACTTGTCGCAAATGAGAGATATTTTACTGAGTCGCCTCAGCGAGCTAATTGACTCTCCATTGACGGTAAACGGTGCCGACGTAAATCGCTTGCCAAACACACTGAGTGTCAATTTCCCAAATGTGATTGGTTCAGAGTTACTCGCTGCGTCACCAGGTGTATGTGCATCTACAGGTGCTGCATGCCACAGCGGTGAAACGAAGTTATCGGCAACCCTCGCGGCAATTGGCCTGCATCCGGAGATTGCGAAGGGGACTGTGCGACTAAGCGTCGGTACCCCGACAACACCCGGTGAGATCGAACAGGCTGCAACGCTATTAGCTAAAGCATGGGCGTCGCTGCAGTAATCACATGATCGACGAGTAAATTATTTACGTGAAATTATCATGTCGCAAACAAGACATAGTACGGGAATCCCTGAACTGGATGATATGCTCGGAGGTGGTCTTATCCCGGGGACACTTACGCTAGTTGCCGGCAGTACAGGGATCGGAAAAACACAACTGGGGATCCAGTACAACCAGGCTGGGATGACTGGAGAAGGGCGGCGGGGAATCATTTTTGACATGGCATCTCGCGGCGATTCTCAAAGCCACGCGGAATA
>JAKUOW010000055.1 GCA_022451045.1 Pirellulales bacterium
GCGAAAAACTTTGGTCCGGGGACATTATCGGGTATTACAAGAGGTTTCCCTCAATTATGCCCGACCCTGGGGTAGGTCTCCACGCGTTACTCTCCCTTGCGCCGCTGTCCACTAAAGAAATCAACCGAAGTTTCAATCAGTAGCTTCTCGCTCGACTTGCATGCCTAATCCACGCCGCCAACGATCATTCTGCGCCAGGCTCAAACCCTTCAATTGGTTATCGGTACTGAAGATAGCGGCTCGAAAGCCACTAACCCAGTCTGGTTAGCCAGTTGTTTTTTGGTTTGAATCCCAATTCTCCAACCGATGCTCGGAAAGGGCCCGGTTGGAAATGTTATTCGTATAGTCTCAAAGAAAACTATATATCAGAAAATTGACATAAGGTACGTCACATAAAGTGACGTTCTAGTATTCACAACCAAATTGTAAAAGATCAATCGTTTATTTCCCCCAAAGGGGAAACACCCATCTTATAACACCCTCAAACACCGTCAACAGCCTACCAGAGTATTTTTCACTAAAAATTACTATTAACCATCCACCTTCAATTCATTCACCATTTCACCCCTTTTCATTCAACTCATTCATCTAAATTACCCGTCCTGACGGTGTTTATCCGCTCCCAGCGCATCTAAAATAGCTACTCAACCTGACACTTTTTATATAGAGGATGCAGCATATGTCCTTGATGTGCCGCGGAGTCCGTGGAGCTACTACCGTAGAATCCAACGATCGTGATGAAATACTCACCGCCACGCGACAACTGCTAGCAATGATGATCCGCCTAAACGAGATTCAAGCCACCGATGTGGCAAGCGCAATCTTTAGCTGCACACACGATCTAAACGCTGAATTCCCTGCACTCGCCGCCCGACAACTTGGATGGCTCGATGTACCACTTATCTGCACTCACGAAGTTAATGTGCCTGGCTCACTCCCCTGCTGTATCCGTATCCTGCTCCACTGGAATACAACGAAGCCGCAAAATGATATCCAACACGTCTATATAAAAGGTGCCACGAAGCTCAGACCCGACCTCTCGGAACTACCACCGGTCGATCTTGATGAACTGGAAGAATGGATTAACCAACAACTCAATCGATCCTGACTCTCGCAGTTCTCACCACCGAGCGCGTTTCAAAACTCGTCGGTGCAGAAAAATCATGGGTAGATAACACTCAATGCCTCCATCAGTCGCCAAGCCACAGGAAAAAAGCGTGTTGCATTTCACAAAACAAAAATCTTCAAATCACACCCGGGCTAGCATCTGCCGCACTGACCTGGCTACCCTCACTCGTCTGCTCTTCTCAGCACTTGCGGTTCTACTAACCTATAGCAATCAGTCATCGGCCTTCCCCCCTGGCGATGCACCCGCACCTGAAGCACCGATGATTGCTGAAGCCTCCGACGAAGCCAAGAACCAAATCCAGACGTTTAAAATCCCAGACAACTTCACCGTTGACGTGTTTGCCGCTGAACCATTGGTGGCAAACCCCGTCGCATTCTTCGTCGATTACCACGGTAACTTCTACGTGTGTGAGTCATTCCGGCAAAATCGTGGCGTCACCGATAACCGCCAACACAACAGGGCCTGGGTCGACGACGATCTCGCCGCCCAATCCGTTGACGATCGTATTCGTTATCACAAGAAACATCTTGGTGACAAAATCTCAGAATACACACGCTACGACGATCAAATTCGGCTCATCAGGGACAGCAACGGTGATGGTCAGGCAGATTCCGCAAAAGTGTTCGCCAACCAATTCAATCAAATCGAAGATGGTACCGCGGCCGGCATTCTTGCAAGAAATGGAAACGTCTACCTGACCTGCATCCCGCACCTGTGGCTCTTGCGGGATAATGACGGAAATAATCAGGCCGAACAAAGAGAATCGCTTCACAACGGCTACGGTGTACGGGTTGCCTTTCGAGGTCATGATTCACACGGCCTGATTCTTGGGCCTGATAATCGGCTCTACTTCAGTATCGGCGATCGCGGCTACAACATTAAAACCGATGGTAAACACTTCAAGAACCCACAAAGTGGCGCCGTATTTCGATGTGATCTCGATGGTTCCAACCTGGAAGTTTTTGCAACCGGATTGAGAAACCCACAAGAACTAGCGTTCGATCAGTTTGGCAATCTTTTCACCGGCGATAACAACTCTGACAGCGGCGATCGCGCCAGATGGGTCTATGTTGTAGAAGGCGGTGACACAGGCTGGCGAATGGAATACCAATACCTGTCAGATCGTGGCCCGTTCAACAGAGAAAAGATCTGGCACCCATACAACGAAGATACACCTGCCTACATTATCCCCCCCATCCGCAACTTTGCCGATGGTCCTTCCGGACTTGTGTTCTATCCAGGAACCGGACTCGGAGCGGAATTTGATAACAGGTTCTTGCTTTGTGACTTCCGTGGTGGACCAGGAAACAGCGGAATTCGATCATTCAAGCTCGAGCCTCATGGTGCCAGCTACAAAATGGTCGATGACCAACAGCCGTTTTGGAAGATCCTTGCAACCGATCTGGCCTTCGGCGCCGATGGCACCTTGTACGTATCTGATTGGGTAAATGGCTGGAACGGACTCGGCAAGGGACGCATTTACTCTTTTACCACGACAAATGAACAAGCACTCACAGAAGGCGAAGACACCAAACGCTTCCTCACCTCGGATTTAAGCGAGATGAGCGATGAAAACTTGGTGAAATTTCTCAGCCACAAAGACCAGCGCGTCCGGCAGGAATCACACTTGGAATTGGCAGGCCGCAATTCCCTTAGACATCTCACTCATGTTGCCGCTGAATCGGATCACCAGCTTGCGCGTATTCACAGTATGTGGGGATTACTCGTGATCGCCCGTAAAAACATCGAACTACACCCTGCCGTGATCAGCCAACTCACCGAGCTCACCGACGATGGTGATTCTGAAATCAGAGCCTTGTCCGCACGACTCCTGGGCGAGCTGAATGCAGATTCAGCAAGTGATCAGCTTATCTCGAGGCTGCAAGATGAATCTCTACGCGTGCGGCACCTAGCTGCCACCGCGCTCTCATACTTACGAGCTGAAGAATCCATCATGCCCCTGATGAACGCTATCGACGAAAACAACAATGTCGACCCGGTATTACGGCATGGACTGATTCTGGCTCTTGCGGCAAATGCATCTGACACGCACCTTGTCGAACTGGCTGCCACGGCGTCACCTGCACAACGGCTCGCCATTGTCGTTGCACTCAGACGCCAAAAGAGCGATCAACTGGCATCGTTACTGCTCGACCCAGCCCCGACTGTGGTACGCGAAGCAGCACGCGCGATACACGACTTACCTATCACAAACGCACTACCGCAATTGGCAGCCTTGATCTCAAGCCCCACCCCCGATGACGCGTTGATGAGGCGAGTACTCAACGCCAATTTCCAGCTTGGCACCAGTGAACATGCAGATCAGATTGCGTTATTTGCATCACGAGATGATATCTCAGATTCTTTACGAATCGAAGCATTGAGCATGTTAGGTGATTGGACAGAACCAGCTTCTCGTGACCGAGTACTTGGAGCATGGCGACCACTTGATGCCAGAGATGTGGAAATCGGACGATCCGCCTTCATTGGTCATCTCGCAGGCATCCTTGAAGGATCCAATGCCGTACGAGACCATGCAATTAAGATAGCGGCCAGTCTCGGCATCAAGGAAATTGGACCTGTACTCTATGCGGTATTAACCGATGATGCAGCAACCGCCGTTCAGCAATCAAGTGCGCTCGCGTCACTTGGGCTCATCAAAGATGTCAGGCATTCAGAAATGGTAAATGCTTCACTTGAAAGTCGGCATCCAGTTGTCCGAGCAACGGCTCGTGATCAACTAATCTCAATCGATGTCACCGCCGCAACCAAACAACTAGCCAGAGCCGTCAGGTCTGACGACACGATCGAACGGCAATTAGCCTACAGCTCTCTGGCTAAAATCGACAATACGGTCTCCGAAGCTGTAATGCTCGACGCACTAAACCGACTCCAGCAAAAGGGGATTCCAGATGACACGCTACTAGATGTACGTCTTGCAGCAGCGAGTCATCCATCGAAAATCGTCAATGAGCAGATTGCACGGCTGCGAAGTCGTATTCCGGAAGATAAAATAGCAGCCCAATACATGGATACCCTCACTGGTGGAAATGTGTCCCGAGGAAGATCGATCTTCTTTGAACGTACACAAGTCTCCTGCGTGCGATGCCATAAAATCGATGGAAGAGGTGGCGATGTGGGTCCGGATCTGAGCAAAATTGCTAATGACAAAGATCCAAAGTATCTCATGGAAGCGATCGTAACACCTAATTCAGCGACGGCTAAAGGATTTGACAGTGTACAAATCATTGACGCTGACGGCTTGGTACACGCCGGTGTTATAAGGAAACAAAATGACGACACCATAGAATTAGTGACTGCAGAAGGTAAACGAATTACGATTGCACGCGATGATATTGAAGTCATGCAAAAAGCTAAGTCTCCGATGCCGGAAGACCTTTTAAAGCATCTTTCAGCGCGTGACATTCGCGATCTGGTCGCATTCCTAAGGTCATTGAAACCAAACTCCACAGACTAGAACAAACGACAACCCGCGCCTGTAGCTCAGGGGATAGAGCGTCGGTTTCCTAAACCGTAGGTCGGAGGTTCGAATCCTCCCAGGCGTGCTTAAACAACAAATACAGACAACCATTGAAATTGGCGAACTCCATGTTTTGTGAATCACGATTACAGCGAATTACCGATCTTGCCCAACGGTATGTCGATCAAGAAATCATCTCCGGCTGGAATATCCAAATCGGCGGTAGAGAAGATATCTACTTTCAATCTGCTGTCGGTCATCGCGAAATTGAAACTCAATCACCAATGCAATTCGACACCGTTGTACGCATTGCATCGATGACCAAAGCCATCGCGAGTGTTGGTGCCATGATGCTGTATGAGCGAGGTGAATTCTTACTCACATCTCCGATCAAACGGTTCTTGCCTCAATTCAGTAATATGCAGGTGCTTGCCGGACAGAGAGATGAACAAGGACAATCTACTCTGCGAGCAGCAACATCTGATATCACGATTCAACAATTGCTGTCACACACCTCCGGATTCGGCTACTTCCATACTCACCGCAAACTTGGCGAGTATTACAAAGAGCCCGGCGATCATGATTGGGGCTACAGTGACGGTACAACGCTCGCGGAATGGACCGATAGGTTAAGCACGTGTCCACTGGCATTTGACCCTGGCAAGCGATTTCTATATGGAGTGAACACCGACGTCGTAGGCCGCCTGATTGAAGTCATTTCCGGGCAGTCGTTTGAAGCCTTTGTAACATCTGAGATTTTGGAGCCCTTGGGAATGGCCGATACGGCTTTTTACCCCACGGCAGAGATGGCAACACGTTTGGCACCTGTATATTCGCCAAATATTGACGAGTCGGTTTACGACGGCATGGACTACATCAATGCGAAGGCAACATATGATCCGAGCACAGGCTGTGGATTGCGATTATTACCCGAAAAAGCGATTACAACCTTTGTAAATCTCGACTTCGATGCAGTGGCACGGCCACATGAAATAAACGGGACATTTTTTAGTGGTGGCGCTGGATTGCATAGCACCTTAATTGACTATTCAAAGTTTCTACAGATGCTCACTCGAGGTGGCGAGCTAAACGGAACGCGACTGATCAGTCCAGAGACACTTCGCGTCATGCGGACCAATCAAATTGGCGACCTGCCCATCGATATCGGCGGAGTGGGGCATGATCGATTTGGCCTCGGATTTGGAATTGTCGTTGATGCCGGCCGTCAACCGTATTTGTGCCAGGAAGGAAATTACTTCTGGGGAGGTGCGTATAACACGCAGTACTTCCTGGATCCGGTGAATGAGTTCTACGCGGTGATGATGAACCAACTCTATCCCAATTTCCACTGCGAGCTAAACAAACGTGTTAAAGGGATGGTCTACCAAGCGATGGTGTAGCCCGTTTGCTTTGTGGATGAATGGGCACTAGTTACGTCAGACCAACAGATCGATGACTAGCTAAAGATCTCATGCTGAACAATGCCTTCGACATCTGTAAGACGGAAGTCGCGGCCGGCATAGTGATAAGTAAGCTGTTCATGATCGACCCCGAGTAGATGCAGCAACGTTGCATGAAGGTCATGTACATGCATCTTCTTCTCCTGTGCAAAGTAACCGTACTCATCGGTCGCACCATAGGAAAATCCACGTTTAACTCCGCCGCCGGCCATCCAAACTGTGAAGCCTTCAGGATTATGATCGCGGCCATTTGTACCCTGAGCCACCGGCGTACGTCCAAACTCGCCACTCCACATCACTAGAGTATCATCGAGTAACCCTCGCCGTTTCAAGTCAGTCAATAAACCTGCAATGGGCTTGTCGACCTCACCGGCTTTCTCCGTATGGCCGTTTAGCAGGTCACCGTGCTGGTCCCATTGAACCTTGGAGTCACTATGGGTGATCTGAATAAACCTGACATCTTGTTCAGCAAATCGCCGAGCCAGCAGGCACTGCAAGCCAAAGTCAGATGTCATTTTTTCATCGATTCCATAGAGGCTTAATGTCTCTTTCGATTCGCCTGATACATCGAGGACTTGTGGCACAGCATCCTGCATTCTAAACGCAAGTTCCGAAGCATTTATTCGACCTTCGAGCTCCTGATTCGGGCCTGTCCATTTCAGGAATTGCTGGTTTGCTTCCTGCATCAAATCAAGTTGTATCCGTTGCATGGATCGACTACCCCAACGGCGTCGAGTGTACGCTACCCGGGCTTCCGTCGACGGTTTGCTTGCGACACCAAGTGGCGTCCCCTGATAGGGCGCTGGCAGAAAGGCAGATCCCCAGTTTTTTACGCCACCGTGGGCTAACGTTGGACAGATCGTTACAAAACCAGGCAGATTTTGATTCTCACTACCGAGTCCATATGCGACCCATGCCCCCATACTGGGACGCACGAAATTATCGCTTCCGGTATGAAGTTTAAGGCAGGCACCGCCGTGGGCTGCGTTGGTACCGTGAACACCGTGTAAAAAGCACATATCGTCCACGTGCTGAGCTACATTTGGAAACAAGTCGCTCACAAGCTTTCCGGACTCGCCATATCGCCTGAATTTCCACGGGGATTTCAGCAGCTTTCCGGTAGCGGCAAACTGCACGCGTGGCTTGTCAAATGGTAAGTCCTTGCCGTCATCTTGCTGCAGCTTTTCTTTGTACTCGAACGTATCAACCTGTGACGGTCCGCCCTTCATGAACAGAAAGATCACCCGTTTGGCACGTGCCGGGAACATTGGCAACTTAGGAGCTAACGGCCTGCTCTTGTCACTTGCAACAGCAGAGTTTTCATTGGCAAGCAAGGTTGCCATCGCCATTTGACCAAAACCCATCGCTGCACCTTTTAGTGCTGATCGACGCGATAGCCTGGGCACCGGCAGGATTGCCGATTGGTTTTTAGCTGGAGTATTCACGCAATTTGATTCTCTGATTGACCTAGTATTAGTTGACCTAGTAAAGGTACATGAATTCACTCGTTGCCAGGACACTTTGACAAAGTGCCTGCCACGTCTTGTATTCAAGTTCTTCTGCTTCTACACCATCAAGTGTTAATTGAGTCTTGAGTTGCTTGATGTACTTCTTAGCACGTTGAAGTTCTTCATTCACAGGTGGTCTACTCAATGCATACCAATAAAGTGCTTCCAGTCGAACTTTAACTGAAGCATCCGGTAATCGTTCTACTAACTTGCAGGCTGCTTCTTCGACTAACGGGCTATTCATCATGTACAAGGCTTGCGGTGCGACAGTGGAACTACTGCGATCACCCGATGCGACGCTTGCGTCGGTATAGTCGAATAATTGAAAAAAGTCATACAGGTTATTGCGCACGACCGGTAAGTAGATTGAGCGTCTCGGACTGTCATAATTTGTTAAGTCCTTAGATGTGTGATCAAAGAAAAACTCCCGATTCTTCACGTGCAGCATCGAGCCACCCATGCTTCGGTCCAGTAGCCCACTCACAAAGAGCAGTCGATCGCGAATCACTTCTGCTTCGACTCGCCGAATTGGGTAACGCCAAAGGAAGATATTCTCCGGATCCTGTTGGGCAGCATGAAGATTATGATTACTCCCCATTTGGTATGTGGATGAAAGCATAATCCACTTATGTAGCTCCTTGATCGACCAATCTCGCTGCATCAGGCCACTGGCTAGATGATCAAGCAAATCCGGATGACTCGGATAATCACCTAGCAACCCAAAGTTATCAGTCGAATCCACCAGTCCGCGGCCAAAGTGCCATCGCCAAATCCGGTTGACGATAACGCGACTTGTAAGGGGATGTGAAGGATCCGTGAGCCAGTTTGCCAACTGCAGCCTACCACTCTGATTCTCTGAGAACGCAGGGGTTTCAACGCTGGTAAACACCGCTGGCGTAGTTCGCTCAGCCACAGCACCAAGCGACAGGTGAGAGCCACGGATGTGAACCTTTACATCACTAACCTCACCATCGGTTACCCCCATTGCCATAGGGATTTCCCCACGTGCCGCCTTCAGTTCGCCAACCGTTGTTGTCAGCTGTTCTACTTGCCTGGTGGTTTGTTCATCGTAGTGTTTGGCGAATTCTTCCTGTTTCGGCTCACCCTCGAGTTTGACGCGCGTTTTGACACCTTCATTTGCTTTGGCGATGAATTCAGTAAGGGATTTTTCGGCCGCGACAACCCGTTCATGCGCCGAGTTGTATGCCTCCTGTTCAGCCTTGGACCAGACTTCGACCTCGTTCCATTGTGCGATGCGTTTGAATGACGCCATCGTCTTGGTACTCTTGAAGATCCCAGCCAGGCTGTAATAGTCCCTTGTCGAAATCGGATCAAACTTGTGATCATGACAGCGAGCACATCCAAGCGTTAGCCCGAGCAAGCCGCGACCTACGGTGTCGATTTGTTCGTCGATGATGTCCATTTGCATTTTGGTTTCATCACCCTCTGCCAGTACCTTAGGCCCGAGCGTCAGGAATCCCGTGGCCACTTGTGACTCGAGTGCTAAATCTGCGTGCTCAGCGGTAAGTAAATCACCTGCAACCTGCTCACGCACGAACCGATCAAATGGCTTGTCATGGTTAAGTGCCCGAATCACGTAATCGCGATACCGCCATGCATTTCCATGTGCAATATTTTCATCTAATCCATTGGAATCCGCGTAACGCGCGACATCCAACCAGTGACGCCCCCAACGCTCTCCGTATGCCGGAGATGCGAGCAATCGATCAAGTAACCGTTCATAACTCCCAGGTGCTCGATCGCTTAAGTACTCTTCAATCTGCTCGCGGGTGGGAGGTAAGCCTGTTAAATCGATGGTTGCTCGCACCATCAGGCTACGTTGGTCAGCAGGCGGTGTGACTCCAAGTTGCTTTTCTTCGAGCTGCGCTAGGATAAAGTAATCGATCGTCGATTGCGGCCAATTTACTCGCTCAACCTTAGGAAGTTTTGGACGTGTCACCGGTTGAAACGACCAGTGTTCGGTTGTCGGCTGTGCAGCGTCAGTGGCAGGCTTTCCCGGTTCAGATGGTTTTGCTTCAGGATGTGCTGCCCCATCGGCGATCCAATCACGGAAGTCCTGAACAACTTCATCATCCAGTCTCTTATCCGGCGGCATCTGGAGTTCTTCGTCTTCGTATTCAATAACATGAATCAGCAGGCTTTCGCCCGGGCTCTCCGGTACGACAGCAGGCGAGGTGGCGCCGCCCCGTAACATGGCTGCATAAGAATCCAACCTCAGATCTGACTCCTGTTTTTCCGGCCCATGGCAGCGGTAGCAGTTATTCGCCAAAACAGGACGGATTCTCTTCTCAAAGAACTCAATCGCTTCACCATCATCCGCAGCGTGCACCGCTGAACCTGTAAAAAACAGGACACAAAGTAAGCTGACGTACTTTGAGAAAGGGTTTGGAAAGTGTGACTTCATTTAGGTGAAACCTGTGCTGAGAACCTGAATTAACACGTCTCTCATTATAACCGAAGGTGTTTGTCATACGTTATGTGTCTAACTCGATCGCTTAAGTACACACCTCCCTGTAATTCGCATCAGGAAGCGTGTTATTCGGCGATTAACAGATACTTAACAAAGTCTTATTAGGTTTCTTAATAATTCGGCAGTACTCTTAGCCGGGTAGATTGCAGGTGTTTTCTGCATGCGTTTGGATCCGGAGTCTAATTGTGTCAACAGAAACAATTCTAATTATTGAAGATGAGCAAGCTCTCATCGACGTCTTGAAATACAATCTGACGCGTGAAGGATATACAGTCTTCGCCGCCACGGACGGCGCAAATGGGTTGGCTCTGGCGAAAGAGATTATCCCGGATTTAATCATTCTCGATGTTATGATTGCACCGATCGACGGATTCGAAATCTGCCGGGAATTGAGAACATCCCCCGAAACTGAGCACGTTTTAATTATGATGCTAACGGCACGCGGAGACGAGCTCGATGAAATCGTCGGATACAAAATGGGTGCTGATCAATATGTAGTGAAGCCGTTCAAGCTACAACCACTTATTCAGCGCATCAAAGCGATACTTCGTCGCTCCGTCGGGCAGGTACCGGAGAGAGATGTTGTTGAGTCATCAGGAATCGTCATCGACCGGAATACGTTTACTGCGACGATGCATGGAGAGCCAATTGTGCTAACTGTGACAGAACTGCGGCTGCTCTGGTTTATCATGAATTCCCCGAATCGCGTATTCTCACGACTTGAGTTGTTAGAGGCAGGCCGCGGAGAAGACGCTTGCAGTACGGAGCGTACAATCGACGTTCACATCAAGAGCCTTCGAAGCAAACTCGGGGAATCGCACACGGCAATCCAAACCGTGCGTGGAATCGGTTATCGATTCGTTCCGATTGATGACTAACCAACGCGTGCGTCGTCTAATATCCGAGATTCTCTAAATGCAGCCGTAAGGGCAATTCGACTGAAAAAGCAGATCCGGCACCTAACTCGCTTTTGACAAAGACAAATCCACCAAGCAGGTTGGTCATCGACGTCACAATTCACAAAAGGGATTTCAAATTTATTTTGCAGTGCTTTGTCTTTACTCTAGTGAAACCCGGCGCCGGGCGTCATAGAGCAACTACTAATCTGCAAATATTCGCTAGTCGGTAAATTCTAAAACTCTGGAGTATCACGCATTTTTGGAGTGTCGATAGCTTGAATTTAGACAAGCTACAGGTCATCATTACATAGGACGAGCGAGTAGATATGACTCTATGGGCACCTCCAACTATTTACACTTATCTATTATTATTCACGTATTATCCGCTAAACATTATTCACTAATACGGACTCAGGTGAAAAATGGCATCCCAAGCTACACGATTTGATATTCAGACGGTGGAAGACTGCACCGTTGCCTGCTTTTTAGACAGTCGAATTCTCGACGAAGCCACGATTCAGGTCGTGGGCGATCAAATGTACCGACTCGTCGACTCCGGCCTGTTAAAGATCATTTTGGATTTTTCAAACGTCGAACACTTATCAAGTGCAGCTCTTGGCAAGCTAATCAATATGAAGAAGAAAGTTGACGCGGCGGGCGGTAAGCTCCGTATGTGCAGCATTCGGCCGGAATTGAAGAAAATCTTTGATGTAACAAAACTCAGCAAGTTATTTGACATCCAAAAAAACCAAGCCAAGGCACTCAAAGGATTCTAAGTCACAAACGCTTTTCGACACTTCAATTTGTGGAATCCGAAAGTTCGTCAAACACCTGATTTCGTGAAAACTATTTCACCGAATCAACTATTCACTGCTTCTCAACGAAATATGCCAGAAACATCCATATTTAACACTAGCTTTACAAGTGATCTGGATGAATCCGCAAGGGTTCAGAACGAGATCGTCGCAGAACTTGAACAGCGCGGTGTGTCCATGGGTGATTTAGCCGATTTACATTTGGCACTTGAGGAAGGACTGGCTAACGCCGTTAAACATGGAAACAAGCTCGATTCGAGCAAACAGGTTCACGTAGAGTGCGAACTATCCGAGGCCGGCTTTTTTTCGATCGTCATCCAGGATGAAGGTGAGGGCTTTGATCCAAATGATGTTCCTGACTGCACCTTGCCAGAGAATCTTGATAAGCCCAGTGGTCGTGGGCTAATGCTCATGCGAGCTTTCATGGACGACATTCGTTATAACGACGTCGGTAATCAGCTAACGATTACTAAAACCTGCACGATCGAATAGAGACGCTGGCAATCCTATACCAGCGATTGATTAACCAAGTCGGTAATCAAGTCTTCAAACTTATTACGATCAAAATCAGATTTGCTGACCACTATTTCACCAACGCCGGAATCAAGCGCTCGGTCCCGGTCACCGGCCATGGTATGTGCCGTAAGTGTGATGACTGGAATCGAAGAGGTCATCTCGTCCGCCTTGAGGTGTTGTGGTATTTCTACAGATCTATCTGATTTACAGATGTCCTAAATTCTGCATCGTCTACTTTTTTGCACATACACTTAACTATTTAGCTATTCTCATTTGTAGTTTTTGGAAGCAATTGCCCCAATTCCTCTGAAAGGGCGGATTGACAAAAGTTCCAATCCGGTTTTAACTACCGTTGTTCCAATCGATTTGCATACCCTTCGGGAGATGCACCCTGTTGGAGTAAATGTGAGGACGTAGCTCAGTCGGTAGAGCAACGGACTTTTAATCCGTAGGTCCTGGGTTCAAGTCCCAGCGTCCTCATAGTTTTAGGAACGTGCATCGAAATTCATTTCGATGCACGTTTCTTTTTGCCGTAATCTATGAGGCAACACATGAAACTTGCACTGTCAGTACGCGTTGCAGAAGCGGCTTGTAAGACTCGTTTACATCTTCCGCTAGAAGCACTAATCGATGTCGCAGTCGCAAATGGCTACGATGCACTCTGCATGCGTGCCAGCTGCGGTGGTGTGCAAACACCAGAAACCGAGCTTCAACGCCAAGCGAATTTAATTCAAGATGCCGGTCTAAAAGTCTCCATGGTTACGGCCGACTTCGATGTGCCACTAAACAATCAAGATGGTCCTAACAGCTTGCTCGACATTCGGCCATCACTTGATGTAGCCCAGACGTTCGGTTGCAGCCTCATTCGCATCTGCATGAAAAATGAGTCGGATGTGACTCATGCTGCAAGTGCCGTCCGAATTGCTCACGAGCAAGGCATTCGGCTGGCGCATCAATGCCACACATCGTCGTTATTCGAACAGGTGAACCCAATGCTCGAGGTGGTTTCACAAATCGACCATCCGGCATTTGGCATTATTTACGAACCTGCCAACCTAATGCTCAACGGTGAAAGCTATTTAGCTGATACGCTTGAACGACTCCGACCACATCTCATGAATGTATATGTGCAAAACCATCGTCTCGATCCAGTCGGTCCAGAGAGTCTGCCAACCTATTGTCGAGGTGACGTACGATTTCATCACATGGAGCTATGGGAAGATGGGGGAGTTGATTTTGCAGGTGTCTTTGCCGGGCTCACTCAAGTTAATTATGACGGGTTTTTCACAATCCATCAGGCACAAGGAATCGAGACCGCTGGTGACCTGAGTCGATATGCGTCAGATTGTGCACAATTTTTTCAGCGCATGACACAATTGTGATTCCCAGCGCCCAATATGCTAAGCTAATTAGCTCGCGGGTTGTGCCGTTTTGAAACGGGGCATACGCTCTGGTTTAGCACTAAGTCAAATTCTTTAGTTCACATAATCATCATGTCAGAACCACGTTTTGCTCATATCGCTTTTCGCTGTAGCGACATAAATCGATCAAGGGACTTCTATACAAATGCACTTGGGTGGCGATTCTTTGATTACCGCCCGAACAGCGAGAGCATGGATCTGACCGACGGATTCATCAACGTCACGCTACTACCATACGAAGATGATGGTACACGTAGTGTGATGGAAGAAGGCCATGAGTTTATTCACTTGGGTGTCATCGTCGATGATCTGGAAGCGACGTTCAACAAGTGCCTGGAATGGGGAGCGGAGATTTCAAAGGGCGATGTAAAAGACCGCACCGTAATTGAGTCTGTTAGCGAGCTACCCGAACGCTCATTCAAAGTGCTCGATCCTGATGGCAACGTCATCGACGTATCTGCGTCGAGAGATGAGTGGCGCTGCGTGCGTTTCTTTGATGAATAACACCGATCTACCTGCTGCTTCAATTGCTGCAAAAACGAAATATCAGTTTCTTAAGCGAGTAACGAATGAACACAACAAGTATTTCTGACCACTCTGATACTGCGTCTCGTCTAAGCAAATCTCAGTGTATAACAGTTCTTGTTGCTGCCTTTCTTGGGTGGTTATTTGCAGGTGCCCACATGGGCATAAACAGCATTACCTATCACTCCGTAGCTACGTCTCTACTCGATGACCCTGCGCAAGTTGGCGAGTGGATTGGATTTCTGGTAGTAGCATTCCTACTTGGAGCAGCCGCCGGTGGATATGTCTTCGGTTGGATTGGAGACCGGTTCGGAAGATCCAAAGCCATGGCGATGAGCGTGGCATGCTACAGCATTTTTTCACTGATTTCTGCAGGTACCACCTCTATCGAATTATTCTGGATTCTACGATTCATTACATGTATGGGGATCGGTGGGATGTGGCCCAATGGCATGGCTTTACTACAAGAAGCTTGGCCCAATACAGCAAAGCCAATTCTTGCGGGAATTCTCGGTACCGCAGCGAATATCGGCATCACACTGTTCTCTGTCGTTGCAATGAATAAAGACGTGAATCCCGATGACTGGCAATGGGCTTATCTACTTGGTGGCAGTCCGCTCATTCTGGCAATTATTTCATGGATATGTGTGCCAGAATCTCCAAAGTGGCTTGCAGAGCAGCAGTCTGGCCTGAACATTTCAGCAGAGAAAGTCGGCCTTGGTGAAGTGTTTACGTCTCCGCATCGCCGTCTCACCATGATCGGAATTGTTCTCGCATTTGTTCCCCTTTTTGGAGGTTGGGGCGTAGCCAACTGGGCAAATTATTGGGCAGCCGAATATGATGAAGTTGTAGCAGATCTTCCAGCCATCATTGAAGACGGTGCATCGGAAGAAAATACAGTTGACCAAACGGTAGATGTAGAAAACGCGGAAACTGGTGAATCTAAGCAAACTGCTACGAAGACGGCATCAAACAAAAAGGCCGAAACCTCATTTAATCGCGCTTGGCCTGGCTCCATAAGTAGCCTATTAGGTGGCGCTCTCGCAATTTTCCTAGGTAGAAAATTTACTTATGCGGCTTTGTGTATTATCGCTTTTACCTGTACACAATTCCTGTACGCATTGCCTCATCCAAACCATGATCATTTTCAGTTGTGGGTTGGTTGTCTCGGATTCTTCAGTGGATTCTTCTTCGGCTGGCTACCGCTTTGCTTACCAGAAATGTTCCCAACACGAGTCCGCGCAACTTGGAGTGGTGTTAGTTTCAACTTTGGTCGAATTATCGTGGCCATTCTTATCATCGTCACATCCTTTTGGCTCAAAGAGTACTTTGCAACCAATGATGAAATCACAAGTATCGATGACTATAACAGCAGTTACGTAACGGTGGGACGTGTGTGCGGATTCATGTACTTAGCAGGTATTGTCGCGATATTAATGATGCCTAAGAGTCAAACGGAAGCTGATATTGAGGCGACTTTTGACGAAGCAGGTCAGTCAAGTGGTTGAGATAATACTTATGAAGGCGATGCTGATAGAGCTTTGAAATCGGACTTCGCGTAGTCCTGCATGCGTCCTAATCTCGTATCCGTTACGCTAAGCATGGGTCTTATGATATTAACAATCGCGTGCTAGTATGAATTGTAACGGGCGAATCATACTCAACATCATCAATTTGAATTCCTGTTATATCGAGGTCGCTTACCATGATACGTTTCATGGCTCGGTCATTAGTATTATTGACCTGTTTATTCACAACGCTGGAACTGCACGCAGCAGATGGCCTGCCCGCTGGAATCGTAAAACAGAAGCCCGAAAGTGGACGCTTTGTTGAAACTCCCGCGGGTTTCATGGTTGAACATAAAGTTACTATTCCCGGCACAGAAGTTAGCTTCATCATGGTCCCTATTCGAGGCGGCACCATTAAGGTCGGTAGTCCTGATTCAGAAGCAAATCGCGACGATTCAGAAGGGCCACAATTTGAAGTTGAAGTCCAACCATTCTGGATGGGTAAGTTCGAGGTATCCTGGGCTGAATACAAGTCGTACATGAAAATGCACGACATCTTTAAGCAGTTTGAAAGTAAGAAAATCAGAAATATCGGTGATGGCACAAAATCGCTTGTCATTACCGCTCCCTCAAACCTCTACGACACTTCGTTTACATACGTCAGTGGAGACAAACCGGAATTGCCTGCTGTCACCATGAGCCAGTACGCGGCAAAGCAATACACGAAGTGGCTGTCGTTACTTACCAAATCGTTTTACCGACTACCGACCGAAGCTGAGTGGGAGCATGCATGCCGAGCCGGAACAACAACGGCATATCATTTCGGCGATGATCCTAAGGAACTCAAGAATTATGGTTGGTTCTACGACAACAGCGATGGTCGCTCCAGAAAAATTGGGCAACTCAAACCGAATCCTTGGGGACTGTACGATATGCACGGTAATGTCGCCGAGTGGGTACTCGATGGCATGCTAGACGACGGATACACGAAGTTTGCAGGAAAGAAACTCTCAACGGCAGATGCTTTGGTTACCACGGACAAGCTATTTCCCCGTGTGGTCAAGGGCGGAAACTGGGATCTGGATCCTGAGGATTGCAGAAGTGCGTCAAGACTGCCATCACACGATGACAACTGGCGCAGCGAAGACCCTAACTTCCCCTTAAGCCCATGGTGGTTCACCAGCGGTGAGTCTCTCGGCGTAGGTATGAGAATCATTCGACCACTCAATCCGGCACCTACTGCAGATCGAGAAAAGTACTGGAAAGCTGATATTAGCTTAGTTCAGGAAGATGTTGATTTCCGCATTGATGAAGAGGGCCGTGGCGCACGCGGTTTTGTCGATGAGAAGTTACCATCCGCTATCGAGATGCTCAAGAAACTACTAGGGGAATAAGATCCCCACAAGCCGGACTCAAATGGAAAGGGCTGAATCGATGAGTGTCATCAAGGTTGCAGCAGCGGTGCTAAATCAAACGCCGCTAGACTGGCATCGCAATCTTGAAAATATCCTAAATGCAATAGACGAAGCACGCACTCACAGCGCAACACTCCTCTGTCTTCCGGAATTATGTATTACTGGATATGGTTGCGAAGATGCCTTTTTGGCATCTGGTGTCCGAGCAACAGCTGCTGACATTCTCAAGCAGATCATTGAGCATTCCTACGGTATTGCAACAACCGTGGGATTACCAATTGAACATGAGGGCAGGCTCTACAATGGTGCCGCAATGATTGCCAACGGTGAATTACTTGGCATCGTTGCTAAGCAACATCTCGCCAACGACGGATTACACTATGAGCCTCGCTGGTTTACAGCCTGGCCAGCTGGTCAGCGTAGTGAAGTCAACATCGCTGGCAAAACCGTGCCATTCGGCGACTTAGTATTCGAAATTGACGGTGTCCGTATCGGTTTCGAAATCTGTGAGGATGCGTGGGTCGAAGACAGGCCCTGTACGCGTTTAGCCGAACGTGGTGTGCAAATCATTTTGAATCCAAGTGCTAGCCACTTTGCATTTGGCAAACACCTCGTTCGCCAGAATCTTGTGCTCGACGCGGTGCGGCAGCATCAGGTCGCATACCTATATGCAAATCTGCTAGGAAATGAAGCTGGCAGGGCGGTATATGACGGCGATTCCATGATTGCATCGGGCGATGGTTTTAACGCAATTGGTTCACGATTTTCATACGAAAATGTACTGGTTACGACGGCTCAAATTGAAGTCAATGATTCACCGCAATCGGCTAACGACGAGGCAGTTGTAGAGAGTAGCTTTTCCTTGAACCGATCATCAGAACAAAGTGCAACTGCATACGAGATGGCTGAAGGTTGGGAATCCTCGGAATTCATCAAGGAAGAGGAATTTGCCAGGGCCGTCGCGTTGTCGCTGTTCGATTATATGCGCAAGAGCAGATCACGCGGCTTCGTTATCTCATTAAGCGGCGGTGCTGATTCTGCAGCTGTCACGTGTTTGGCATCTCTCGCGTTTCATTTTGCACTGCAAAGTGAGAACGCTGAAGGCGCCGTCGGGAAACTGTCCTATATCTCCCCACATATAGCAGCTAAATCACATGAACAGATCTGTAATGAGCTTATCACTTGCGTCTACCAAGGCACTCGTAATAGTTCCGACACAACAAGGCTTGCCGCGGAAGCCGTCGCCGATGACTGCCACGCGTCATTTCACAGTATAGATGTAGATCAATTGGTTGAAGACTACACTTCGACCGCCGGTAAGGTGATAGGTCGAGAACTTAATTGGGAGTCCGATGATTTGGCGCTGCAAAATATTCAGGCCAGAGTTCGTGCACCAAGTGTATGGATGGTTGCAAACGTAAAGGGAGCGCTATTACTTGCAACAAGTAATCGCAGTGAAGCAGCGGTTGGATACACGACGATGGACGGCGACACATGCGGTGGCATTGCACCGATTGCCGGAATAGATAAAGCATTCCTGCGCAACTGGCTGCACTGGATGCAGATAACCGGTCCTGAGGGATTTGGAGCATTACCAGGACTCGCAAAAGTAAATACACAACAGCCGACCGCTGAATTACGTCCACAATCTGAAGGCCAGACTGATGAAAGTGATCTGATGCCTTATGAAGTGCTCGATGCCATTGAACGGCTCGCTATTCGTGACAAGCTCATGCCAGCTGAGATTCTAACTCGCATGAGCCTTGATCCCGATGTCAATCGACACAGTGCTGATCCCTCACAACACGCTGACTGGATCAAACGGTTCTTTACACTCTGGTCACGCAATCAATGGAAACGTGAACGCTTTGCCCCATCGTTTCATGTGGACGATGAGAATCTGGATCCAAAGACATGGTGCCGTTTTCCGATTCTCTCCGGTGGTTTTCAAAAAGAACTTGATGAACTGTAGTTGAGGTAATTCATTCGTCGCCGGGTCGTGGCTAAAGTCTGGGCAGCCTCGGTGCGTACACTCCTAACCTCAACTCCCGACTGACCAAGCGTAACCGAGCAATACGGAGGATACGGGCGCTAGATGCAGCCCGCGGTTGAATACATTACCTTCTATTCCAACGACGGCAGCCAGACCGGATTCGTGGTAGCGTGGTCCGAAGGAGCGCAGCGACGTAGGGCCTCGAAAGCGTATAATTGTCTCTGAACCCGCGAATCTCAGCTTCCCCCATATAGCCAGAATCTGTTGACACCTAAACAAAAGAAAAGCGACCGAAAAGTTAATCCGTTTTACGTGCTGCTTGTTATTGCAGGAACGTGTTTCGGATTAACGGCAATTGCATACGGCGTGATGGCATCTGCGTACTCTAAAGCATCAGAGGATCCCGATGCCGAAACGATTCTCGCTGAATTTGAGCAACACCCTCTATACAGTACGTTGGACAATCACGGCGTGACGATCATGTTAATTGAGTTGGTGGTGTTGGCCATTTTTACAGTGGCTGCTATTGGCTTGGATGCATCGCGTGATAAACGGCACATAGCTAACTCCGAGGAAATCAAGCCTGCTGACGATCACATCATGACTGAGCAGGAGACGCAGTGTGAGTGAGTCAGTTGACAACCAAATAGAGCTGCTGCGGAATGAAATCCGGCGTCATGATCGGCTTTACTACATCGAGGCCACACCCGAAATCTCGGACCTCGAATACGACAAGCTGATGAAACATCTTGAACAGCTCGAAGCAGAGAACCCTGAACTGGTCACGAATGATAGTCCCACTCAGCGAGTTGGTGAAGAACCGGTAAGTCACCTTGAGCAGATCGAACATCGGATACCCATGTTATCGATCGAAAACACTTACAATCTCGAAGAGCTAGAGCAATACGGTCGCCGCACCGAGCAATTACTCGACGGTGCAGATGCCGAATGGGTTGTGGAATTGAAGATTGATGGCGTAGCGGCCTCAGTTGTCTATGAGCAAGGCCGTCTGGCCTATGCCGTTACACGTGGTAATGGTCAGGTCGGAGACAACATTACGCACAACATCCGGACGATTGCTGATGTACCTCTTAAATTATCCGGCTCAGATTTCCCTCCGGTACTGGAAGTACGCGCTGAGGTTTACATGAGTAATTCGGATTTGGTGAAGCTCAATCAGTTACAAGCTACACGAGATGACCCTCCATTTAAGAATACGCGTAACGCTACAGCTGGAAGTATCCGGCAGCTTGACCCTCGTGTTTGTAGTGAACGTGGGTTGCGACTGTTTTGTCACGGTATCGGATTCTGTGAGGGAATGGCGGCTAACACCCATATGGAATTTCTCGATGAGATTCGTGGTTTTGGATTACCGCCATCTCCGTTTGTGAGTTGCTTGCCAAACTTTGAATCTGCTATGGCTCACTGTGAAGCACTTACAGAGCAGATTCAGGAAATCGACTTTGAAGTAGACGGAATCGTGCTAAAAGTGAATCAGTTAAACCTGCGAGATTCACTTGGCGCCACTTCAAAAAGCCCGCGATGGGTCGTCGCATATAAATGGGAACGATATGAAGCGGTTACCAGACTAAACGAAATCTCTGTACAGGTTGGTAAGACCGGGGCTATTACACCCGTTGCCGAACTTGAGCCTGTTGAACTCGCTGGAACCACCGTGAGTCGTGCCAGTCTTCATAATGCCGAAGAAATCGAGCGGAAAGATGTACGACCCGGCGATGTTGTGGTGGTCGAGAAAGCTGGCAAGATCATTCCACGTGTTGTGAGAGTTGAGAAGCATGAACGCCCCAACCGTTTACCAAAATACAATTTTCCGACGGAGTGTCCCGAATGTGGCACAGCTGTCGTAAAAGATGAAGGCGGGGTCTATATTCGTTGCCCTAACTTCCACTGCCCTGCCCAACTGCGAGAGCGTATCAAGTACTTTGCTAGCCGTAACGCGATGGATATCGAAGGCGTGGGTGATAAGCTGGCCGAACAACTTGTCGACAGTGAGCTCGTCAGTACCTATGCAGACCTTTATCGGCTAAATGCTGAGCAACTGCTCGAACTGGAACGCATGGGAATCAAGTCCGCCGAGAAATTGCTGGCAA
>JAKUOW010000056.1:0-14869 GCA_022451045.1 Pirellulales bacterium
GAATGCGACGTACTACATCGTTCGTTACATCTGGGGGCGTAGCGGAACCAAGTGACTCATCCAACAACGCGTCGAGCATCCGTTCCCAGATGCCGTTGTCTTTCGAATTGTTGTTTCTTTGTACCACTGTAAATATGCTCAGTTATTCTGAATCAGCAATATTGTTTTCAGAGTTAATTTTTCCTTCAACGCAATCTTTCAATTGTGCTTTTGCACGTTGCATTAAATTTCTCGCACCATGCTCGGTGATATCTAATGATTGCGCGATTTCCTTTCGGCTTCGTTGTTCACTAAATCGAAGGTGTAAAGCTTCACGTGCGCGGTCAGCGAGGAACTCCATGCATTCATTTAGTTTCTCGATGACACCATCTCCGTTATCTGATCCGGCCCATCGCTGCCAAGTAGTATCAAGTGCGGAAATATCGTCAACCAAGACTGTTCTGCCAGCACGTCGCTGATAGGAAATGTAGAGATTGAATGCGATTCTTCGCAAATATGATGCAGTGGCAGCATCACTGAGTTGTTCAAACTCAGAGTTATATAATTTCAGGAAAGTCTCCTGGGTGATATCATCTGCGAGTGTTGCTTCACAACCAATAACGCGAAGATAGCGCCATACACCACTTTGGTGTTGCGCGATCAATTGAACAATGTCCAATCTCTGGCTATCAGGTTGTTGCTTCATACGCTTAAACGAGCCGAAGACTTTCCCTATATATGAAACGTCTCACAGGC
This sequence comes from Pirellulales bacterium, assembly GCA_022451045.1. Taxonomy (GTDB): domain Bacteria; phylum Planctomycetota; class Planctomycetia; order Pirellulales; family Pirellulaceae; genus UBA11883. Next base: position 736 of record JAKUOW010000056.1, read on the forward strand.
AGTTGAAGTACTCAGAAAAGTAGCCTGTATTGAGAGATTAACTCACGACAACAAGCGTGTTTTGTATGGTTTGGTTGTTTTCGAGCCTCTGGCATATTGTAATTCAAAAGAAAAGCCGGGAACCCATAGGCGGGATCCCGGCTTTCTATTCATCATTTCAATCACCAAGAACTACTTGGTTTAGGAGAACAACTCCTTAATCACTTTACCGCTGTTGGCGATTTTCATTGGTCGCCCGTTATTGCTGGTAAAGGTTGTTTGGAGTGAAATCCCGAGTGCTTTACAGACCGAAGCCATGACATCTTGAGATGTGTATGGGTCTGTTTCTACTCGTGTGCCATCGGAGTTGGTCTCTCCAACTGCGATAACACCATTCATACCGGCTCCACCTACGACAACACTCCAACTTCGTGCCCAGTGATCGCGACCGGCATTTCCGTTGATACGTGGTGTGCGGCTGAATTCACCCATCCAAACGATTGCTGTGTCCTCAAGAAGTCCACGTTGTTCCAGATCTTCAACCAAGGCGCTCATCGCCTGATCAAGTTCTGGTAACTTCTGATCTCGCAATGTGGTATGGATATTAGAATGGTTGTCCCATCCACCAAGACCAACTTCGATAAATGGAACGCCTATTTCAACCAGGCGGCGTGCCATGAGACATCCTCGCCCAAAGTTAGTATTTCCATATCGTTCTTTTACGTCGTCTGGTTCGCTAGCAACCTTAAACGCTTCCATTTGCTCACTTGTCATCAGGTTTAGAGTCTTCTTTAGAATCTTCTGATGATCTGTGGCAGCTGAACCACGTCGTTGGTTGATAAATCCTTTTTCGATCAAGTCGAGTGCATACATGCGTTGGTACAGACGTGTGTCTTCCAATCCCATTTGCAAGTTGCGAACTTGGCCGGTGCTACTTACGGTAAACGGAGCCCAGGACATTCCGAGGAATCCAGGACCCACACTTCCACCACCAACAGCTACAAATGGTGGAATCTCAAGTTCTGGTCGCTGGTCAATCAGTTGATTGGAAAGAACAGCGCCATAGCTTGGGTGTTCGATATTTGGATTTGGTACATAACCTGTGTGCATGTAGTAACGCCCACGGCCATGATCCGCTTCACGCGTACTCATGGATCTTACGATTGCCATGTTATGCATTTGTTTTGCCATCAGTGGCATGTGCTCTGAAATCTGAGCATTTCCACTCGTAGCAATTGGCTTAAATGGTCCACCGGTTGGTGCGCCAGGCTTAAGATCCCAGATATCCATCGTTGAAGGTCCGCCACCCATCCATAACAGGATAGCGCTTTTACGACGACGCTTAAGATCTTCAGCGTTGTCCTGCAAAGTCTGACCCATCGTCAGTGATGGTATAACCATCGATGATGCACCAGCCATGTGAGACATGAAATGTCGACGTGACATTCCATTTCTTGCTAGGTTTGACATGATAATTCTCCTGGATGTCAGCCTGTTACCGGCTGAACGAAATGATGATTAGTGGTTAAGTATGAATTCATTGGAATTCAATACAGCCCACCAAATATCTTGTAATGCTGCCACCAACTCTCCCTTGCGGGCTAGCAGCAGCTGATTTGCAACTTTTATCTCGTTAGTTGATGGTTTTCTCGACAAGGCAGCGAGAAACAGGTGATTGATCTTCTCAGTGTTATTCAATTCCGCATCATTTGCGAGATTGGACAGGAAACTACCGTTGCCTTTACTACTCGCAGTCTTAATCAAATCACCATTGAACATCATGAGCGCTTGAGGAATTGTGCCATTAAATGTTGTGCCTTCTTCACCTTCGTCATTACCGAAAGCAGTAATAAACTGACTTAGCCACTGACCTTTTCTACGCTCTTGCTCTTCATAGCTACCTTTGCCATTGGCGGCTTGTGTAGCCGTAACGAGTGATTCGTATAATTCTTCAGCTCGCATCTGTCGTAGATAGAATCGGCTGAATTTGGGGGTTTCGCCAAGCACAGGATCATCAATTGTCTCATTTGTCGAGTTTGTGCGACTGGATAGCGAATAGGCTTCGCTCAAGGCAATCCAGCTGATTAGTTCCTTTAGGTCGTAGTTCTTTTGGCGAAACTGAGCGCCAAGGTAAGACACAAGCTCTGGGTGTGTTGCTGGATTGTGTGGCCCCATATCATCAATGGGCTTGGTGAATCCATAGCCCATGAAGTGTGACCATATACGATTCACAATCATTTTGTCCATGTATTCTGATTCGGTAATCAGTTTGCCTAATTCAGTTCGCCGTATGACGTCTTCCACATATCCACTCGGATCGATCTTCGTACCGTCTACAAACACTGGGTATGCAACACGTGTAACGCCGTTTCGCAACTCGTAGTAAATGTCAGCCTTCTCAGGAGTCTGGGTCAGCCCCTCGCCAGCAAAATCCTGATTGATCAGTTCCACGAATGAGACGTCTCGTGTGCCTGGGGTGAAACGGCGTAGTGCTCGTGTCTGTCGGAAGAAAGCGTTCATCTCCCAGAACTTCTGTTGCTTCCACTCGTTAAATGGGTGGTTGTGGCACTGGGTGCACTGAACCTGAAGCCCTAGAAAGATGCGTGACGTTTGGGCTGTAGCAAGGGTCGCATTCTCCTCGAGCTTCATAGTCAGGAAATTGACGGCACCATTGAAATTCTCTTGTCCAGGTGAGTTACTGCCGGTAGCAGTTACCAACTCGTACACCATTTCGTTGTAGTACTTGTTACGAGCAAAGGAATCCCGAAGGAACTTCTGCAGTCCTTCCCTGTTGGTGAGGCTATTCCGCTCTGTGCCACCACTGCGACCAATGAGTACATTGGTCCAAATCGTTGTCCAGTTTTTGGCGTATTCTTCTGTGTATTTGTCGTCGTGAAGCAGTGATTGAACAAGCTTCACTTTCTTTTCTCGATCACGGTCACTGGTGTATGCTTGCAGTTCTTCTACCGTCGGTACTCGCCCGATAATATCTAAATAAACGCGACGTACCCATTCACCGTCAGTTGCCTTCATCGAGGGCTTGATTTGATAATCAGCCCACTGCTGGCGAATCTGTTGGTTAATGAATTTGACTTCCGGTATGCCAGAATCTGACGTCGATGCGGCTTGTGCGAATGCGTCAACAGCGACTCCAATTACAGTTATGATGAGCACCGCTGCAGTTAGAGCGAATTTGCCACATAGCATTTTCGAATACCGTTTCATGGTCTAAATCTTCCTGGAATTAAGATCCACTTATCACTTTTTGACACACCTAGAAGCAAAACGATTGGTGGTACGGGAATGTACCCAGTTATTCCTGATTTTTGCCTCAAAAACCGAGAAATAACCTTCAATTGAATATACTCCAATTTATCAAGGAGTGCCTCCACAATACGTATTTGTTAAGGCAATATTTCAGTATCAAAAACGAACAATTGTATCGTTTTGATACAGCATAAAAACAGGCAAGGCCGGCCGATTTTGTCAGCCAACCTTACCTGCACATCGACTGCCTAAAAGGGAAGATGCAATCGATCACAACGGGCCTGCCACTGCCCTGCCTTAACATCCCGAAAAATAACGGATGAGAGCGCTAACTTCTCGTCTTCGTCGGGAAAAAAGGTAGTGTTTCGGTCAATTGTGCTCTTTGTCTCTGTTCCAGCCCCGCTGAGATGACAGCAGTAAATTCTCTAATTACGGCCGGCATCCAACCAGGTTTCCATGCTTCACATACAGTGCAGCTTTGAAAACCAACGGTTCTACAAATTACTTATGCACGCCGTGTGCCAAAACTACGATATTGGCACAAAATAATCCAAATCTGACTTTATTCTTTGCAAACTATGCCTGCCTTAGATTTTCAGATGAAATCGGAGAAATTGAGAATTCATAAACAATCTATGTTTGATAAATCAGATGACGACAAAAAATGGGTGTCCATGATTGGCGATTGGCCACCGGCAACTAAATATATGCCTGTCTTGAATTGGCGTTGGATTAGCCGGCGGCGCGGCCGGCTGAGGTCATGCGCTGGTAGATGGCACAGCGTGACATTAATTCGTCATGGGTGCCGTCGTCTACGATTCGGCCTTTGTCCATCACGATGACACGGTCTGCCAAATCAAGCGTCGACAAGCGGTGCGTAATCATTACTGCTGTGCGTCCAACGAGAAACTCCCGCAATACCTGATGAATTACCTGTTCGCTCTCTAAATCAACCTGGCTGGTGGCTTCATCGAGAATCATCACTTTGGGATCTCTCAAAATTGCTCGTGCCAAGGCAATCCTCTGTCGTTGGCCACCAGAGAGTTTATTGCCCCCTTCTCCAACCACCGTGTCGTAACCTTCAGGTAGCTTTTCAGAAATAAATTGATGAGCCTTGGCTTGTTTCGCTGCTGCAACTGCTGCAGCAGCTCCGACCTGCTTACTGCCGTAAAGGATGTTGTCACAAACGGTTTGATCAAACAACAAAGCTTTTTGTGTAACCAGCCCCATACCTGAGCGGAGGTCTTGTTGCTTGAATTCTCGTACGTCGATTCCATTTACCAACACACTACCAACCGTGGGATCTTGAAACCGCGTGATCATTCTGGCAAGTGTACTCTTACCACAGCCATTTGGCCCAACTAAAGCCACCGTCTCACCGGCATTAAGCCTCAGGTTGATATCCTGCAGCACGAGGTTGTCTTCGTGGTAGTGAAACGACACGTTTCTAAATTCGATATGCTCGAGACTCTCAGGCACTTCAATTGGATCTTCCGGATCCTTTACAGCCGGTTGGCGGTCTGCAAGCTCAAAGATTCTATCTGCCGCAGCTGTACTTCTTTGAATGCTATTAAAGACGTCCGCCAGCTTGCGTAATGGATCACTTGCGCCAACAAGCATCGCAAAGAATGTCATAATCTCTCCAAACCCTAACGGGGATGGTGTCATTTCGATTCCGAACAAATGTGTTTGCTGACGTAAAACTAAATAGCCTCCGCTCAGCATGCCCAAGCCGACAATTGTCATACCAAGGATTTCAGTGGTTGGTCGACTCAGCGAATTAAAAAAAGCAATTCGCATGCTTTTGTGATAGTACTCCTCAGCCGTTTCATGGAATCGCTTTTGTTCATGCTCTTCCATGGTATATCCCTTCACTACCTCGATATTTCCGAACGACTCACTTAATACCTTGTAAAGGTTGGACATCTCTTCCATGGCTCGCTTACTTGCTCGTTTAATCGCCTTGGCCAGTGCAGAGATAGCAATGCCTGCGATTGGCGTTATCACTAAACAGAACAGTAACAGTTGCCAGGAAATCAACGCGGCACCCACCAAGCAGGCAGCCATCTTCAATGGTTCGCGAACGGTCTTACCGAGTAGGCTGTTTACCCCCATGCGCAATTGATTCATGTCGTTCGTGAATCGACTCATCAATCCGGAAGTACGATCATTCCCAAATGATGCCAATTCCATTTGCAGGGTGTTTCGGTAGAACTGATTTCTTAGGCTAAACATACTTTGTTGAGTAAACCGCTCAACCAGAATCATGTTGGCCATTAATAGAGTCCCCTTGATCACAGTGCCGCAAAGCATAAATACCACAACGGCAATCATCGTTTGGAACGGATCGGTGGGCATGAAATCATGAATGACAGGCTGTACCTTCTGCCTCCATGCTAGCGAGTTAGAAGTAGCTTCCAATTTGGATTCAAGCGTTTGGATTTGCCCACTAGCTGTTCCAGATTGACTTAATTGTGAGATTTCATCTTCAAGCGTATCGACTTGAGACTGGTATGCGTCAATCTGCTCATCTACCCATTCAGGTGCTGACTTGCCCTGGAAAACGACTTCAACAAGTGGGTAAACGGTACCGATATTAATGCTCCAGAAAACCGCAACGAGCAACGAACAAACAACGATTCCCACGAGCGTCATGCGCAGCGGAAGTCCTAGTTTTACTGCTCGAAAGAAGTTCTTCATCAGCTCAGAGAGAATTAATCCAGCGGGGCTTATTTACCATAAACGATACGTTGGCGCCGAAATGATAGTGAGTTCCAAGCAGTACTTGTAGCAAAAACGACCTAAAGAACCAATATCGACCGGTATTTGTGGTGTTTTTGTCATTCTTATAGGTGCAAAAATGACCTGTTCAAAAGGTGGACTTATAACGATTTGTTCAATTCTGCGGTTTGTATCAACCGATAACTATTTCAGGCCGTATAGGTCTATGCAGTGCTGCAATTATGCACACGGGGCCGGAACAGGGCCTGAATGAATCTCAAGTAAGCGTTTTGTGACTTGAGACAGCTGCCACGCAAGAAGAAGGAAAAGCGGCAAATGAAGAGGGTATTGGGACTGCTGTTAATCGGATTAATTGTTACTGCAACTGGTTGCAATCAAATGCAACATAGAAAGTCTGCGGCGATGCAAGGTCCAGGCGCCGGGCAACGATTGGGACCAGTTTCCAGTGACTATATACCACCGCTGAACCCAGGCTGGCACGCAGCTCAGGGTCAGATGCCTATGCAAGGAATGCACGGTGGTCCTCAGACAGCAGCTACGGCATATCCGTACTACACAACTCGCGCACCACGGGACTTCCTGGCTCCAAACCCACCAAAGATTGGGTATTAGTAGCTGAGATATTCTCTTGCGAAAGCTATCGAGCGTCAGCTAGCCGGTGAATTGACCAACAACCATTGAAACGTTTTGGCCACCAAATCCGAAGCTGTTATTAAGAACCATGTTACACTCAGCTTCCCGTGCTTCATTTGGTACGTAGTCAAGATCGCATTCCGGATCCGGATTCTCGTAGTTGATCGTTGGTGGTAAGACGTTTTCGTTGATGGCTAACAAGCACACCATCAATTCGGTTGCACCGGCAGCGGTAATCAGATGTCCCATCATGCTCTTAGTGCTCGATATTGGTGGAGCATCCTCACCAAAGACGTTTTTACATGACTTCGTTTCGACCTTGTCGTTAACTGGAGTACTTGTACCGTGTGCGTTTACATAGTCGATATCGGATGGATCGATACCGGCATTTTTGATAGCGCGTGTCATGCAACCGACTGCTCCACGACCGTCCGGATGCTGATCCGTAACTCGATATGCATCAGCTGTTGAGCCGTATCCCAGGATTTCTCCGTAGATCTGTGCGCCACGTGCTTTGGCGTGCTCAAGCTCTTCAAGCACCATCATGGAAGATCCTTCGCCAAGAACAAACCCGTCGCGAAGTCGGTCAAATGGACGGCTCGCACCTGTAGCATTCTCATTGTTTGTTGACAGAGCGGTTAGCAGATTAAAACCAGTCAACCCAAACGGGTGAATCATACTGTGTGCACCGCCAGCCAGCATAACATCTGCCGCATTGCGGCGAATCATCTCAGTTGCTTCACCAACAGCCTGATTACTTGCTGCACATGCTGTCAGCGTATTTGCGACGGGGCCTTGTATATTGAACATGCCCGCAACGTGAGCTATGGGCATGTTGGGCTCTTGTTCCCATTCATATTCAAAATTCAATCGTTGGAACCCAACGTTCATGAATTCTGCAATATCCAGCCCTTCTTCCGTAATGGCCCCGGCGACCATGCTATTGAAGTCGTTGAAATCCTGAAAGCCTTCACCGCAACCAAGGTAGAGTCCAAATCGTGTACGATCAATATCGCAATCCTGAATACCGGAGGAATCGATGGCTTGCTTAGCAGCGCCTACCGCAAATCCACTATGGCGGCTACGGTTCTTCCATACCTCGGCATCTTCACCGATCTGCGTCACGTCCCAATTGCGAACTTCAGCTGCAATCTTTGTCGGGAACTTTGTTGCGTCAAAGATACTTATATTTCCGACAGCTGAATTGCCTTCTTTGACGTTATTCCACAGCGTATCCACATCCGTTCCCAACGGAGTAATACAACCAAGACCTGTTACAACGACGCGTCGCGTCATGTTCATTACCTCTTATTTGTGATACAGCTCTCGTCACCGGTGTTTCCGGAATGTTCCCGAAACGCCATGACATGTGTTGTGAGCTTATTACTGCCAAGGCGCATAGCTTACAGAACAATTGTTGTTCGACGCGATAGCGCTTTTTAACTTAGCACATACCTAGATTTTAATAGCGCTTAGCCGAATCTGTGAAGCGCGGACATGAGCACTTTCGGACTTCAGAGACCGAGATTTGCAGCGAGCGATTCTTCAGCTGCTGCCAGGTGAGCGGGGGGCAGTAGCTTTTCTCCGTCAGCTGTCACGCCGACATCATATAAGCCAAGCGATCGCAGCAAGTTAATAAAGTCGGCATCGTAAAACTGATTTACATCAGCCATTTCGCCAGTCAGGCACGCGAAAACCAAATTCACGACCCCTAGTTCTTTACCATTACAGTGAACCGTTCCCTGTACGAGTCCACCATCGGGCCGCACGTCTTGCAGGATAGCCGTGTATTGCAAGACGTCACCGGGTCGGGCCACGCATTCAAAACTTGCTTTGCTGACCTTAGCCAAAACAACACTGTGCTGCCAGGCTTGAGTTTCACCTACCAGTAATCCACCGGTTTGAGCCATTCCTTCGACCATCAGTGACGACGGCATGATTGGATAACCTGGCCAGTACTCGTGCAAATGCGATTCACCCATCGACACATTTTTCACCGTGACGGCCCGTTGGCCGCTAACGAATTCAACGAATCTATCGATCCAGTACCAGCGCATACTTCGATCCTAAGGAATGTTTGTGATTAGTTGCTTCGTCCAATTAAACGCAGATTGGATCCACAACTTTCAGGCAACTCAAACTGTGCCAGACGTTATTCGCTTTTGCTTGCAACAAAAGAACAAATGTCGCCAACTGTCAGCAGATTTCCGAAATCCTGAATGCGCGGATTATCCGCAAAACCAGAGAGATCGATAAATGGCATGCGTGCTTGCAAGGCTGCAATTCCAGCTTCATTAACGGAACCGTCAACTACGTATTCTTCATTATTGAGAATGTCTTCCGGAAATAGTTCGCCTCGATCAATCGAAATGCTGAACTCTTGTTCCAGATTGAATACGATATCCAGGAAATCAATGGACTCGGCGCCGAGGTCGCCAACCATCGTAGCTGCCATCGTTACTTCGTCATCATCACAAGCAAGTGCTTCAATCAGAATGTTCTTTACTGCATCAAAGACGTCTTCTTTGCTCGGCATATCAGTGAAACTCCAAAAACCAATTGGTGAATGTGTCGTATGTGTTCCTCTAAGCCCTTTAAACTAACCAGAACGCTGGAATCGTAAAAGGCCGACTTTGGGTCATATCTTTTGGGATTTGGCCAAGCCGTTTCGTATTACCTGTTTGAGGCCTAGCCTCTTTTTTAATTGTCTTGTCTTATTATGCGGATTCGGACGCGTCCGCAGCGTTTTTTTCGAACTCTTCATCAGCCGCATTTGGAAAATACAAAAGATCGAATTTGCGACGCAAGTGTTCAACCATATAAGCATCTTTACCAGCTGCAGCCGGGTCATTCTCACGTAAGTTATAGCGATGAACCAAGAGGCGTGACGAAACAGCGACGCTTCCATCGATTTCACCCTGTGCTTTTAGGGTGGTAGTAGACTCATCTTGTTTCATTATTTCCGCTGACACAACCAGTGTTTGGCCAGGCTCAACAAATCCCGCGTACTTTGTATTTCTGGCTTCTTTTAGGACGACAACTGAATGTTGAAACCCCTCACTTTGCCGTATTAACCATGCACTTGCCTGAAACATTGCTTCAAGCATCAATACACCAGGCATGACTGGGAAGCGAGGAAAGTGATCCTTTAGATACTCTTCAGCAAGCGTAAGTGTCTTAACGGCTTTAATGCTCTCACCGGTTCGCAGGTCGGTAATTCGATCGATAAAGTCAAACGACATAATCGTAAATCCGGTATCTAACTACTGCAAAATGTATCCGAGGCGTGAGAAAACAATTAATTATGGGTGTACACTCGGTGAACCACCTAAGTATAGTGTTGCCCAAAATAGGCCACAACGGGCAAAAAAAGCACGAAAAACGGTCAGCTGGAATCACTCGAACTGACCGCATTTCACTTTTACGTATTTTAGAATCGCTGAGCTCAAGCCCGGCAGAAGCTATTAACCTTTTGCTTCATCTAAGGCCTGTTGTAGGGTTGCTTTGTCCTGAACCCCAAGGAAGCGACTGCTGATATCACCACCTTTGAAGACGATCAAAGTTGGAATACTCTGAACACCGTAATCTTGAGCAAGTTGGCCATGCTCATCAATGTTAATTTTTCCAACCTTTGCGGAACCGGCGTTTTCATCTGAAAGCTCCTCAACAGCTGGCATGATCATTCTGCAAGGACCACACCAAGGTGCCCAGAAATCGACGAGTACAGGTACATCAGAATCCAGAACTTCTGTCTGGAAGTTATCAACGGTGAGTTCTACCGCATTGCTCATTTAATGTGACTCCAAATCTGGATAGTTTGCGAAAACTATGTTTTCTGTTTAAGGAAGCATTCTAGCGAATCCGCAAAAATGCGGAAGTACTTGATAGAATTGCCTCACTTATATTTTATGTCTGATCGACTGGTTTACCACTTCAGTCCGAATTGCTCACCACCGCTTGGGCGGCTGATTCCACCTTCAAGTGGTTTGCCGGATGGTTTTATGGATACTTCGCGTGCAGGTTCGTCTACATCCTCATCCTTGGAAGATGCATCTACTTCCGGCGCAGTAACCGTTTGTTTGATTGAAAGTGAAATACGTTGTGCTTCTGTATCCACACTCAAAATCTTGACATCTACTTCCTCGCCCTCGGAAACAACAGAGCTCACCAGACTTACTCGGTGATGGGCAAGTTCACTTACATGAACAAGTCCTTCGACTCCAGGTGCCAGTTTTACGAAAGCGCCAAACTGGGCAATTCTTGAAACCGTACCTTTTACGACATCACTTACACGGAATTGTGAGTCGATGCCGGTCCATGGGTGATCCTGTAGGGCCCGAAGCGACAATCCGATGCGACCATCCTGTGGATTGATTTTCTCGATCCGCACTTTAACCTTGTCGCCTTCACTTACTACCTCACTTGGATGATTCACTCGATCCCAGCTCATCTGGCTGATGTGAATTAGTCCATCGAGACCGCCAATATCAACAAAGGCACCAAAGTCTTTCACGCTGCGTACTGTACCTTCGCAAATCTCGCCAACCTGAATTTGATTCATCCGCTCAGCACGTTGCTCGACTTTTTCTCGTTCGAGAATAGCTCGATGGCTAAGCACGAGGTTGCGTTTTTGCGGGTCGGCTTCTGTTACGACACACATCAGCTTTTTGTTCTGGTACTCTTCCAGGTTTTCAACTCGGTATAGGGCAACCTGGCTGATGGGTATGAAACCGCGAATGCTGTTTACTTCACATTCCAAGCCACCAACGTTATGCCCAGTGACGCGTACCTCGATCACAGCACCTTCCTGTAGATCACTCCAATCACCAACGTCTACGGCTGCACCTGGAATGGCAACTTCATATAGTCCATCTTCAGTGTTCATTTCCCGGACAATAACATCCATATCCGTGCCGACTTCCGGCGGCTCGACAAATTGTCGAATGGAAACAACGCCCTCATTTGGGCCACCAAGAGCAAAGAATACGTTTTCGCCGTCGAGCCTTATGACTGTTGCGCGTCGACGTTGTTCACTTTCGATATCCGTAGAGGCGAGTTTAGTAGCGTCGTCACTAATTAAATCATCTAGGCTCGCGTTGCCGAGAGCAGCAGCTATTTCCTGTTCCAGATCGTCAGATAGTTCATCCCCAACTGATGGGGTGGGTACCGGCCCTACTACTTCAGGTGCAGGTACACTCTGACTCATATCAACCGGACGCACTTTATCTTTATTGATGTCCTTACGTGAACCGATTTTGATTCGGCCAGCAATCTGTTTCACAGCTTCGGTATCTACCGGCTCTGTACCAGCTGCATCATCTGTTTGTTTATCGCTTGCATCGATTTGTTGATCTTGTTCTGGAGTGTTTTCACTCATTTGTCATTACGCAATGCGTTATCTATATGCGGTTTTCGAAAATACTTCGTCGAAAAACGAAGCCGGTTGACTTAATCTATGTCCAAATCAATGAAGAAGTGAACAAGGCTCCTATTTCGGTAGTGTAACACTGACTAATTGATTGCAACAGAACACCAAGTAATGAACTTTTGTAACAAGCTACACAAGGTTTACCCGGTGTTTATATAGTCGTTACTCGCAGGTATCTTAAACGGATATGGCAACCGATTCCGCTACGATTGAAACGACGACAGAGATTAAGCACTCGCAGTTTACTCGCAAGTGGAAAATGCCTGCGCTATTCTTTTGCCTAACGCTGTTGACCACTTTCTTATTTGGCGCAGGCTTGTTTGGCCGATTCCAGCCCATGATGTTAATTGCGGGTGACGGGATGCTGATTCGTGAATCAGTTATTCTGGGATGGCTTGAGGGCGTGCTTTATATGGCATGTGTGATTGCCATTTTGTTAAGCCATGAGTTGGGTCATTTTGTTGCAACGCTGAAATATCGTATTCCTTCAACCTATCCGATATTTCTACCGTCTCCCCTGATGATTGGGACTTTTGGTGCGGTGATTGCAATGGACGGTCGCAAGGCGGATCGCAAGGAGATATTCGATATTGGCATCGCAGGCCCACTGGCAGGTCTCGTTATTTGCATCCCAGTGCTCATGATTGGGATTTCAAGACTAGATATAGACGCGAGTGCTCCTTCCTTTCTTAGTATTCAGGTGCCGTGGATTGTCAAATTGCTAGCGCCCATTTCATCCAACAGCGGTGATGTGCCTTGGCTTATTCCACTGGAGCAAGTAAATCCAATGTTTCTCGCCGGTTGGGTTGGATTATTTGTTACTGGCTTGAACATGATGCCTGTTAGCCAACTAGACGGTGGCCATGTCACCTATACGATTTTTGGTAGGGCAGCACATTGGATTGCACGTGGCTTTATGGTGGCTGTTATCGCAACCATGACGTATTTTGAAAGTTACAACCTGATGATCATGGTCGTTCTTGTTATGTTCATGGGACCCGATCATCCGCCAACTCGAGATGACAGTGTCCGACTTGGAAAAACACGTACAATTCTCGGGCTGATTTCACTGGTAATTCCGATACTTTGCTTTCCACCGGAGATCGTCGTAATTAACACGGAGCTGCTCGATACCATCAACAATGTAGCACGACCATAAAGTCGTTGAGTTGCTGTGATGACAATTTAATGACACGTCATTCCATGTGAATATGAAAACTCGCGAATGAACTCTTCTCAGAACAGGTTGTCCACGTCTCAGGAGTTGGACACCAATCCAGCCCACGGCCGAATACTTGTTCTCATTGCTGCCCTCATGTGGAGTACAAGTGGCTTCTTCGTGAAGTCTCCATGGTTTCAAGATTGGCCAGGTTATGCACTCGCATTCTGGCGTGCAGTTTTTGCCAGCATTGTATTGTTGCCTATGGTGAAGAAATTTGAGTGGAATTGGCGATTAGTACCTACCACGCTTATCTTCGCAGCTATGAATTACACGTATCTCTCAACCATGGCCGAAGAAGAGTCGAGCATAGCGATCTGGCTTCAATACGTGGCACCTGTTTGGATAGTGATCATTGGAATCTTATGGCTTAACGAACGTGTGACAAAACTAGATTGGGTTATGGTGGGCCTACAGATGACCGGAGTGGCCGTTATCTTGTCGATGAGCCTGTCAGGCGGCACGGCAGGTCAGTACTTTCAGTGGATGATGGTCGGCTTCACTTATGCGCTTGTTGTTCTTAGTTTGCGATGGGTGAAGGATATGCAAGCTGCATGGGTCATTGCGATAAACCATATCGTAACTTCGCTGGTGTTCTTGCCCAAAGTGATTAGCGAAGGGATTTATCCTGATTCAGTTGGAGGTTGGATAGCTATTGCATGCTTTGGAATGTTTCAGATGGGGATCCCTTATTGCTTGTTTGCCATCGGGCTAAAGCATATTCCAGGCCATGAGGCGACAGGTATTTTGCTACTTGAACCGGTACTCGTACCGGTTTGGGTGTTCGTTGCGTGGAGTCATCTGGATGACTATCAATCTCCGGATTCCACAACACTTGTCGGTGCAACCCTGATACTATCGGGACT
>JAKUOW010000056.1:14879-21220 GCA_022451045.1 Pirellulales bacterium
CGATATTGGGGTGAAATCCGTCAGCCAAAACCTATAGAGGTTCAGCAGACGCATGAAGCTCCACCGGAAGCCTAGTTGTTTTTCAGTTGGCATGGTTCAATGAAGGATTAACGGATAATGTCGGCACATGTGCCTATGTCCTTTTTTAACTCGATTTCAGCTCGACCTGGTGTTTGGCCGACAACAAAGACGGTTCGGATACATAAGCTATAGGCAACACACGGAATAATAAATGAATCTGCGGAATCGTTACGACTGTATCATCATTGGTGGTGGCCATAACGGGCTAATAAGTGCAGCCTACTTGGCCAAAAGTGGTAAGAAAGTACTTGTGGTTGAGCGCCGCAACGTACTTGGTGGATGTGCTACCACTGAAGAATTGTGGCCTGGCTATCGGGTTTCGACCGGTGCATATGTGGTTAGCCTGCTTGAACCTCAAATCATGACGGACTTGAGGCTAAAGGACTACGGCCTTGATATACTCAAGCGCAATCCATCCTCGTTCACTCCACTGCTGGACGGCCGCTCTTTGGTAATGGGGCCCGATCGAAAAGCAACTCAAAGTGAAATAGCCGAGTTTTCAAAAGCAGATGCCGAGGCGTATCCCAAGTATTGCGACATGCTTGAGCGTGTTGCAGCACAAATTGAGCCGTTGATGCAGCGCACATCTCCAAACCCGCTCCCGCTTCCGCAGGAGTGGCGAAAGAAGAGCTTTCCCCAGAAGCTCAAGGACAAGAGTCGCTTGTGGGACATGTACAGTTTGCTAGGGCAGCTTGGTGAAGACTTGCCTGACGCAATGGAACTCATAAATGGCGCGGCCAGACCGCTTCTTGAACGATGGTTTGAGTCGGAAGTACTTCGTGCAACACTTGGAACCGATGCCATTATCGGTGGTTTTCAATCCCTTTCAGCGGCAGGTACCGCGTATGTATTGCTACATCATGTGATGGGCAAGGCAGGCGGCAGTCGCGGTGTATGGGGATATGTACGCGGTGGCATGGGTGCGCTTTCAGAATCTATTGCGCACGCTTGCCATGATTTGAGAGTCGATATCATTCGCGAGACGGCAGTGAAAAAGGTGGCTGTTGAGAACGGTCGCGTCAAAGGTGTTTGGCTTAGTGATGGAAGCTTTGTCGAATCCACCGTGGTGGCGTCGAGTATTGATGCCAATACCACTTTCCTAAAGTTGCTCGACGAAGGTGAGTTGCCCGAGAACTTTGAAAACGCTGTTCGCCGAATCGATTACAGTTCCGCGTCGGCAAAGCTCAATGTCGCGTTGTCAGAGTTACCACAGTTTAGTTGTCGCAAGGACTCAAACGACCATCTGCAAGGGACGATTCATATTTCTCCAACACTTGGCTACATCGAAAAGGCTTACGCTGATGCACTTGTTGGCTGGCCGAGTAGTGAACCAGTATTGGAGATCACGCTTCCATCTGTGCTTGATGACTCTATTTGTCCTGATGGTAAGCATCTCATGAACGTGTTTATCCAATATGCCCCTTATTCTCTTGAAGGGACAAACACCTGGGATGAAATCAAAGATGACTTTGCAGATCGATGTATCGAGTTGATAGGCAGATATGCACCTAATGTCCCAGATGCAGTTGAGCACCGGCAGATGCTAACGCCATTAGATCTGGAGCGTACATTTGGTCTGACTGGTGGGAACATTATGCAAGGTGCGATGACTCCGAATCAACTGTTCTTTATGAGGCCCGTGCCTGGTTGGGCTGATCACCGAAGTCCTATTAAGGGACTGTACTTGTGCGGTGCTGCGAGTCATCCTGGCGGTGGCGTCATGGGTACATGCGGACGAAACGCGGCAATAGAGATTCTGAAAGATAACTAACGGGAAACAACTCAATGCAATATGGTTCAGTTTTTGCAAACCTAATTGACTCCGGAAGACCAATTGCAATTGACGAAGGTCCTAAGAACACAGCGGTCCAATCTCAGTTAGAAGCATTGACTGTCGAGTCTGCTTTCTCAGAATTCAACATAGTTGATCGTGATGCAGCACTGTGTTGTATTTCAGGCGTCTGGCTCTGGCATAACTTCATTTGGGAATCTCATGAAATCAGTCAGGAGATTCATACTACTGCAGGCAGTTACTGGCATGCGATCATGCATCGCCGTGAGCAAGATTATTCAAATGCCAAGTATTGGTTTAGAAGTGTCAGCTATCATGAAGTTTATGAGGCACTCTCTAAGGAGATCATTGCCATTCAGGGTGGTATTGATGATTTGGAATTGGTGCCCAGTGCAGCATATGATCCTTTTGCATTCGTCGACCTCTGTCAGCAAGTTGCACAAGGACGGAGTAACCGACTGGACTTGTGTCAGGAGATCACGCGTGTTGAATGGCAATTACTCTTTGATGATTGCTTTAAGTCTGCGGTTGGTGCATAGGCTACCGTCCGCATCATAATGCACGACTGCCAGCTGAATCCAGTATTTACCTGTTTTCGCAGATTTGTTATTTACTGCATTCTCTAAATTGCCCAAATACCTAAATGTCAGGGAAGACTTAGGAATAGGTAAGGATGCCATGAATGCGCAATTAATAAAGCGATCCGTAGTTCTATGTATTGTTGCGGCCGGAATCGGCGGCAGCGGTTGGTGGATTTTCAACGGTATGATGAGCGGTGGATCATCTGCTGAGGAGATTGCCCGAACAGGTTTAGAAGACAGTGATAATGCGTCGACAGAAAGTGAAGAAATTGCAGCACCGACTGAAGATGACTTTGATCGTATGGCTAGTGATTCGGAGCTGACGTCAGACTCTACATCCAACGAGACAGCGTTAGTTCTGGATGATACGTCAACTTCTGTATCTGGCGCAGATGCCGACTCGTTTACGCTTACTGATGAGGCACCATCACCAGAAGGTGACACTTCAGGTGAATTCGTATTGTCCGATTCGGAGTTGTCATCGGATACGGCAGATGAAGGTTCGTTTGACGGCGATTCGACGTTTACAATCTCAGACGATGAGACAGACGGTGGATTTGTGTTAGATGGTTCTTCTACGGTGACTGCAGAAGAAACTGATGCGTCAACTGACTTTGATGGCAGTGGTTTTGTATTGGATGATTCAGAAGTTACTGACGGTGATACTATTCTTGCTAGTCCAGAAGAGACCGGGCAGTTACAACCGCTTCAGGACACACCATCGCTTGACCCAATTGGACCAGATTCCGAATTACTAACGACACAGTTGGGTAATTCGGAAGCAAGTTTACCGGGAAAATTACAATGGGACGGTGTTCAGACTCCCGTTTTGGCGATCGAAAAGACGGCACCGGAAGAAGTACAGGTAAGCCGACCGGCTACATTTACGACGACGGTTCGTAACACTGGAAAAGTCGTCGCCCATGGTGTTAAAGTCATCGACTATGTGCCACGTGGCACCCAGTTGGCGGCCGCACACCCTGAGTTTGTCAGAGCCGCGGATGGTAGTTTGGTATGGAATCTTGGAACCATTCATCCAGGTGAAGAAGCATCGGTTTCCATGAAGCTTATTCCCGTTACCGAAGGCGAAATTGGCAGTGTTGCACGAGTGAGTTTTGAGACTCAAGCGTCAGCCAGAACCATTAGCACGCGACCACAAGTGCAGCTGACCCAGATATTGCCGGACCGCATTCTGATTGGCAAAGATGCAGTGGTAAATATCTCCGTTACAAACCCAGGTAGTGGTGATGCTACTGGTGTCGTAATCGAAGCGGATATCCCACCCGAACTTAGCCACGTGGCGGGCAATGAACTTGAGTACAAGGTAGGCACGCTACGGCCAGGTCAGACGAAACAGTTGAAGCTGAGACTGAAAGCGAGATTGGCCGGTTTGGCCATGAACTCACTGACGATTCGTGGTGAGGGCAGGTTGATGGATCGCAGTGTCGCGGAGATCGAAGTGGTCGCCCCGGACCTGCAAGTTGGGATCTCTGGACCGCGTGTTCGTTATCTGGATCGCGAGGCAACCTATGCAATTCAGGTGGCAAACCCCGGTACAGCATCAAGCCAGAATGTCGGGCTTGTTGCGTATCTTGCCCGTGGCTTGAAATTTGTATCTACAGACCATCAGGGTGAATACGATGCTACTGAACATGCTGTTTTTTGGAGGCTTGAAGAGCTACCTCCAAATATTCAAGACGCAGTAGAGTTGACGACGGTCGCAATCGAAGCGGGAGAACAGAAAATCCGCCTTGAAGGTACAGCGGATTTGAATGTCAAAGATACGTTTGAGCACGTGGTCAGCGTGGAATCGGTACCGGAACTGGAATTTTCCGTCAGAGACGTTGCGGATCCAATTGAAGTAGGCAGCGATACGACGTATGAGATAAAAGTCGTGAATAAAGGTACCCGTACAGCGACTGGTATCCAGATTTACATGGGCTTGCCAGAATCACTACGACCTGTTCAAGGTGGTGGTCCGACAGACTTGAGAATTGAAGGACAGAGTGCTGGCTTCTTACCATTGGATCGCCTCTCCCCCGGCGCAGAAGCTGTCTTTAGAGTAAAGGCACGAGCGATTCTTGAAGGTGATCACGTGGTAAGCGTGCAAATGGTTAGTGACGATGTGAGGGTGCCAGTTGCTAAGCAAGAGAGTACAAGAGTCTACTCTGATCGGTAATGGCTACCTATTTGTGGCTTATTGACTTATGGTACAGGTAATAAGCATTAGGTGTTTCAATCCGCAATGCAGATAGCGGGTATCGTTTCTCTGAATCAAGCCGATGTACCATAATCATTCCGAAGAGCGCTTAAAGAAAACTCGCGGCCTTGCATCTGCACTGCTAGTTATTGCGATACTGCAAGCCATTCCGGCAATCGTGTCCTTACTAGGTGCTGATAGTGAAACTGGAGTGGTGCACCGATGGGTTTACTGGATGCTCTTTCTTGCAACAGTTGAGTTTGGATTCTCGATGTACTTGTTGCTATTTCCGGATTGGAGCAGCATTTGGGTGGTCGCCATGGTTTCGTTAATGAACGCCGCACTGCTGGCTATTGTTGTTTCGGTACGTGTTTTAGGACAAGAACAAAATACGATCGTTAATTACCTACAGCTCAATATCAAGGTGAATAGTGGCATGCAGCAGGTGCTGCTGTTACTCACGTTCATTTTGCTGTTGAGTATTCTGAGTTTTATCGCCGGCAGGACAGCGATTAGATGGAAACGCAGTGAGCTTGAGGAGTATCAGGCGTCATGACGTTACCGTTGATTATCGTGCTTGCGGTGATACAAGGTGTTACTGAATTCTTACCGGTGAGTTCGTCGGGTCACCTTGTTGCTTATAACGAACTGCTTAGCGGCAAGGATCTGTCGGGCGACATGATAGTTACTTTTGTCATCGCGACGCATATTGGAACGCTTTTGGCGGTATTGGCTGTATATCGTCGCGAAGTGTTTTCATTATTCGGCGCTGACCGACGATTGATTGGTCCTTTATTTGTTGCGACGATTCCAGCAGTCGTCATTGGCCTGTTGGTCAAGCAACTAGAAGTGGCTGATGATTTGATGAATCCAATATTGGTTGGCAGTATGTTGATCGTAACAGGATTGGTGTTGTGGTTTGGAGACAAGCATAGAGAGATAGGAACTAGCGAATTCCAAGCTGTGGATAAGTTAGCCAGCCAAGTATCGATTAAACAGTCGCTGGTTATCGGGTTCTGTCAGGCAATGGCGATTCTGCCGGGTATTTCACGAAGTGGGATGACTATCATTGGTGGAACCAGGGTTGGATTGGGAAAGACGGATGCTGCAAGATTCAGTTTCTTGATGGCAATTCCGGTGATAATTGGCGCTGGAATTCTCGAAGGAATAGACGTTTTTGGTCGTCAAAATGGAGAAACACCGCCCAGTGCTCTGATAAATATGCATCTATTATTGATAAGCATTGCAGTGTCTGGATTTGTTGGATTTTTTGCATTGCGATGGCTAGTTAGATGGATTGAACGAGGAAGACTATCAATCTTCTCGTATTGGTGTATCCCTTTGGGGGTGCTCTTGATCGTGTTAAACTAGCGATAGAGTTGTTGCTGTGAAGATTCAACACGAGAACGGTTGAGTCATTGCGGTGACAGACATATACACAGCATGCTGTGACACCGGGGGCGAAATTGGATTCGACCGGATAGCTTGAAGTGTATGTGGCGTGTCGTGGTTGGTCAGTTGGCCACGTAAAAAGCTGACCACACTATTTAATTGCAGAGGAAAACCTCTCTCTGGCTGCCTAATTAAAGGCAACCCCGGCCGATGGGCTTAGCCGGTTAGCCCTGAACGCTGGTCACCAAATCCGGATCGCTGATTGTCACGTTGGACACGCAGTCAGTTAAAACCT
>JAKUOW010000057.1 GCA_022451045.1 Pirellulales bacterium
GTCACGACCATAAATATGATCCAATTACTCAATCGGAGTATTACCAGTTGTTTGCGTATTTCAACAACATTGATGAAGCAGGGCTCTATTCGTATTTCACCAATAGCACACCAACTCCAACATTGTTGTTGAGCAATGGCCAGCAAAAACAACAACAAGCAGAGAATGCTGAGAGTATTTCCAGTCTGGAATCAAAATTGGCAAAGACAATTTCTGAACAGAGGCAAGCATTTGAAGAGTGGTTAACACAGAGGCCGAATGATATAGTCATCGCCGACCAGGTTTTGCATATGAGCTTCGATGATTTTAAAAGTGGTGCGAATAAGGCAATTGAAGGCGTAAGCAACACGGGTGTGCAGTTATCCGGCGATGATGCGGTTGGTACGAGTGTTGGGAATTTCAGTCGCAATCAACCATTCTCGTTTTCCCTTTGGATGAGCACTCCGGAGGTGATGGAACGTGCTGTTGTATTACATCGATCAAGAGCATGGACAGATTCGGCGAGCCGTGGTTACCAGCTTCTTTTTGAAGAAGGCAAGCTCAGTTTCTCGTTGATACATTTTTGGCCGGGCAATGCGATACGTGTCATGACAGATGACGTGTTACCTGTCGATCAGTGGTTTCACCTTACCGTCACTTACGACGGTTCAAGTCGAGCCGATGGAGTCACGATTTACGTGAACGGTGAGCAGGCACCATCACATGTGGTGCGGGACAACCTGTATAAGAATATCACTGGGAGCGGTGGTGATAATATTGCGTTGGGACAGCGATTTAGGGATAAGGGCTTTGCCGGTGGTAGCGTTGATGAGTTGTTTGTATTTCAACGCGAGATCCAAGCTCTGGAAGTTAAACAAGTATACGACGGCAAGTCACTAGAGCATCTTCTGGCATTACCGGTAGATGAGGTAAAAGATTCAAACCGGCAATTACTATTTGATTTCTATCTGGCTAATCATAACGAGGCAACGAAGGCGCAGCTCTCTGCACTGCGGGCAGCACGCGACCAACGTAGCCAGCTTGTGGATGGAGTTACGGAAATCATGGTTATGCAAGATATGGAACAAAGGCGTCAGACCTATCGTCTGGAGCGCGGCGCATACGATGCGCCTCAGGAGCCAGTTGAACCAGGGGTACCAGCTGCTCTGGCGATTCCTGATAAGGAGTTTTCCCCGGACAGACTTGGTCTGGCAAAGTGGCTAACAGATAGTGCAAATCCACTTGCTGGCCGTGTCGTCGTCAACAGGGTCTGGCAAATGATGTTCGGTGCAGGATTTGTTCATACTCCGGAAGATTTTGGTAGTCAGGGGCTTAGCCCAACCCACCCTCGTTTGCTGGACTGGCTAACCAGAGACTTCATCGATAACGGCTGGGATGTTAAACGGCTTATTAAGCAGATTGCGATGTCGGCCACATACCAACAGGACTCGGTAGCGACGGATGAAAAGCAGCAACGTGATCCGGAGAATAAGCTGCTTGCCCGTGGCCCGTTGAATCAACTCCCAGCAGAGATGCTGCGGGATAATGTCTTGTTCACAAGTGGATTGCTAGTGGATAAGCGTGGTGGTCCACCTGCCAAGCCGTACGAGCTAACAGCATCGTTCAAGCCAGTCGGAAAGGATAATGGGGAAGGACTCTACCGACGGAGTGTGTATACGTATTGGAAGCGCACAGCACCGGCACCTGTCATGATGACGCTTGATGCATCTAAACGTGAAGTTTGTGTTGTAAAGCGGGAACGCACCGCATCTCCGTTGCAAGCAATCGTCATGCTCAATGATCCACAGATGGTGGAAGCAGCACGTGTGTTTGCTGATCGGGTGTTTGAAAAACACCCCGAGGTGACGAAAGACGTGTTGGCACTTGTGTTTCGCATGCTGACAAGTCGGTCACCATCGGGTGCCGAGCTGGAAGTAATTAAGCTTGGCTATGAGGAGCAGCTGAAATACTTCGAGACACATCCGGATCGCATACAGGAGCTAATGAAGACGGGTGATAAACCTGCTGTTGATGCAACTTCAAAGGAACGTGCTGCATTGACTATTGTGGTTAGCACTCTACTTAGCTTTGATGAATCGGTAATGAAACGTTAAGGGACGAAGATTCAAAATGAACAACCACGATTGTGGACAATTTGAGAATACGGTCGGACTCAGCAGACGTGAGACGCTTCAGCGGTTCGGAATGGGACTTGGTAGCCTGGCGCTCGCTTCAATAACAGGCAACGAATCGCAAGCTGCCCGCGGTGGAGTATTGAAGAACCTCCATCATCCGGTAAAGGCCAAACGCATCATCTATATGTTTCAAAGCGGTGGCCCGTCACAACTGGATTTGTTTGACCATAAACCCACATTGAATCAGCGACATGGTGAGGAACTTCCGGAGGAGGTTCGTAAGGGACAACGCCTGACAGCGATGAGTGGAAACCAGGCAAGTCTGCCGTTAGCCGGAAGTCCATTTGAATTCACACCGCACGGGGACAGCGGAAATGTAATGAGCAGCGTATTGCCCCACACTTCTAAGATTGCGGATGAACTGTGCATCGTGCGCAGCATGTACACCGAAGCGATCAATCACGGACCGGCAGTCACATACCTTCAAACCGGATCACAATTTCCGGGGCGTCCAAGCATGGGAGCATGGCTTGACTACGGTCTTGGCACTGAAAATGAGAATCTCCCGGCGTTTGTAGTCCTAGTGACAAAAGGAAAGGGAGGGCAACCTCTGCTGACACGGTTATGGGGAAGTGGATTCCTTCCATCAAAATTCCAGGGTGTACGATTCCGCAGTGGAGCAGACCCTGTGCTGTATCTCAGCAATCCATCAGGCGTGGATATTGATAGTCGACGCATGATGCTCAATCGTCTGAGACAATTGCATGAACTGCAGTTAGAGAAAAACGCCGATCCGGTGATTGAGAACAGGATTGCGCAGTACGAAATGGCATTCAAAATGCAGTCGTCAATTCCCGAGGCCACAGATTTTTCAGATGAGCCGGAGCATACTTTCGAATTGTATGGAGAAGGTGCGAAGAATCCGGGATCTTATCCAGCGAATTGCTTGTTGGCACGCCGGCTTGCAGAACGTGGAGTAAGATTTATCCAGCTTTATCATCCCGGTTGGGATCAACACGGTGGCCTGAAGGGTGGCTTATCCAACCAGTGTAAAGAGACGGACCAGGCGTCGGCTGCATTGGTGCAGGATCTAAAACAGCGTGGACTGCTGGAAGATACGCTTGTAATTTGGGGCGGTGAGTTCGGTCGCACCAATTACTGTCAGGGTAAGCTAAACGGCGACAACTTTGGTCGTGATCATCACCCTCGCTGTTTCAGCTTGTGGATGGCAGGTGGTGGAATAAAGCCCGGCGTTACTTATGGGGAAACCGATGAGTTTGGATACAACGTCGCTGACAAAGGTGTTCATGTTCATGATTTTCATGCGACGATTTTGCGATTGCTTGGTATCGATCATGAGCAACTGACTTACCGTTACCAGGGCCGCCGATTCAGACTGACAGATGTACATGGTCAAGTGATCCACGACATTTTGTCCTAACAACACACTCAGATCAGTCTGACTTTGCAGACTGAGAGGCTTCCAGATTACTAACAAGTTCTTCGATGGCTTGTCTTAGGGAAGTACCTTTGATGTTCTTGTGGTGAATCAGGCCGTTTTCATCGACAACGTAGATTACCGGCCAGGTCTCCACGCCCCATCGAGTGGAAATCGGTCCGCGAGTCGAGCCGCCATTCCACCAGCTGCGCCATGTCAGCCGCTGCGTGGCCACGACTTTCTTGGTCTGCTGTCGGTTTCGGTCACTGTTAATTCCGACCAGAACAAAGGGTCGTCCTTGCATGTCCTGTACCAGCTGGCGATTAAATGAGTACATGGCTCGGCACGCAACACACCAATCAGCCCAAAAATCGATCATGACGATCTTCCCGCGGAAATCGGAGAGCTTGAATTGTTCGCCATCGATGTCTTCACCAATGATCTCCGGTACGGTGCCTCCCACCGATAAGTGCTCAATATGAAACAGTTCTTTAGTCGCCAGGTCACTTAACGTTCCTTTAAACACCTTGATCTCGCCGTAACGATCATTGATTTCGTTTAGCATCTTGATCGCTCGCAAGCGTGACTTCGTCAGATCATTGGTTACCAGATGTTCTGTCAGTTCTTTTCCGTAGAAGAGATCGTAGCGATCACGTTTTTCTGGTTGAGCTCGAATTTCTCTGGCAATCTGATTTTGCCGCGATAGGTAAAGTGCAAGTCGGTATCGTGCTTCACCCTGTACATGCGGATGTGGATTTGCTTTGATCACGGCCTCATAAAACCGACCAACTTCGAGTGATGGGTTGTGGCCAATTCGCGAGAATACAGAAGGTAGGTCTGCACTTAAAGCATGTTGTTTCGTTAGACGTGTGAGCGCCAGATCACATTCCTTGCCGGCTCGGAAGTATCGCAACACCCACTCCAACGAACTGAGAGCACCTGCTTGCCCGGGAAACTTGTCCGCAACTTCGATGAACTGCGATACAAACTTACGTTGTTGTCGATTTGCCTCGAATTTTTTTGTGAGAGCTTCGTATGCGACTACGGACTCGTCTACTTCTTCGTCAGCGCGTAGTGCTTCCACGCCGAAGGTAAGAGTGATCACGAGCATCGCGGTCAAAAGTGACTTGGCTAATTCGGTTATGTGGAATCGGCGTGACAAATCAGGTGCCCAGAGTGGGAGTGGTTGGCAACAGGGTGATGGATCCTAATCGATAGTGAGCATCGCCTAAACGAAAAAAATGGTGGGAGCGGATTTACCGACCACTCCCACCATCAAGTGTATCATACCGGAGTAATCTACTACTGAGATCTTATTCCGGCCGTTGCGGTCGCTGTGGGCGATCGCCGTCAGGTCGATCACCACCGGGGCGTTGTCCACCTTGCTGACGCTGTTGGTTGAGTCGCTCAAACATTTTCACGATTTCATCCTTGGTGAGAGCACCATCATTGTTTGCATCGCCACGTTCGAGCATACGAACCATTTGATCTGGTAATTCATCGCGTGTCAGTTTGCCATCGTTATTCGTATCGCGTTGCATGATACGTGAGATAAACTGCTCGGGTCCGGGGCGACTTTGTTGTGTGCGGTCACCTTGAGGTTGCCCGGGTCGTTGATCGGGATTCTGATTGTCAGCACCTTGTGGTCGTCCAAATCCCGGTTGACCACCTTGTGCAGGTTTTCCGAATCCCGGCTGTTCGCCTTGGCCCGGTTGCCGTGGTCGTCCAAATCCCGGCTGTCCACCCTGGCCACTGGGTCTCCCAAAGCCAGGTTGACCAGGTTGTCCAGGTCGACCACCTGCACCGCCTTGACCACCTGGACCAGGTCTGCCAACTCCGGCACCGCCAGCACCACCACGTCCGAATTGTGGCATCAGCTCTTCTGTTGTCAGTTTTCCATCACGATTGCGATCGAGTTTTCGGAGGGCTTGTGCAGCAGCTTCGATTTCCTTAGTGGAGATCTCTCCATTACGGTCTACATCGAGGGCCATTAGTACCGGAATTGGTGGCAATCGCATTTGACCTGGAGCAAATCCACCACCTGCGCCACCGGCTCCGCCACGACCTGATTGCCCCGGCTGACCTGTTTGTCCTGGTCGGCCACCCGCACCGCCTTGGCCGCCCTGTCCACCTTGTCCCGGTCGACCAAATCCACCACCAGCTCCCCCTCGCCCTGGTTGACCAGGCTGTCCTGGTTGACCAAATCCAGGTTGTCCGCCCGGACGCTGTTGAGCGAGAAGTTCAAGTGTGCTTTCGTTGGTGAATACCAATGCAGCAATTATTGCGATGAAAGTTGAAAAGAGTCTCATGAGATCAGTCCTTGCATTAAAGTTTGATAAATGCAGTCGTGTTTTGATTTCTGGTGTATTCAGTTCTCAGTATGAATGCCAGTACGCTATTGTTCAAATGGTATGCGATTTATTCGATACGTTTTCCGATGCAGTAAAGGTACTGATCAGATCGAATGATGATCTGCCCGTCGCTTAGTGCGGGTGTGGCATTAAACATACTGTCATCTCCAGTGATTTGGTTCACTCGAGCTTGTTTGTATTCAGATCCTGGTGTGATGACGATCGTTGCACCGGATCTGTTTAAGGCGAGCAGATTGCCATCAGCCTTAACGATGGACGCATAGAATGATCTGCCGCCGCTGCCACTAATTCCAGTAACTCGTTCCTGATAAACAAGGTTGCCGGTTTTCGCATTTACACAATAGGCGATGCCACGGTCAGTGACCCAGAACAGATGGCCATCATGAATTACAGGCGATGGTACATATGAGCTATGCGATTGAGTCCACAATACATGTGACTTTGTTACGTCTCCTTTACCACCGGCTTTCACGGCAATACTGCCACCACTACGACCGCCAATCGCATAGATAACTCCATCTTGCTGAATCACACTTGGTGACACGTTGTTGTCCAGCGGTGCTTCGGTATACCAAGTAAGCTTGCCGGTATCTGCGTCGAGTGCCCAGATTTCAAATGGAACGGCAACCACGAGCTCGGTAGTATCCCCGGTTTTTACGAGGATGGGCGTATTGAATGAGTTTTCCAAACCGCCGGCTTCTGCTTTCCATACAATTTCACCGTTTGACTTATTTAAAGCATAAATCGTCTGGCTTTCATCCGACGCGTTTATGATGACCGTGTCTTTATATAGCAGTGGACTTGGGGCCGATCCCCATCGCCTTGATCCGGATTCCTTGCCCACACTTTTCTGCCAGACTTTCTCGCCATCACGATTAAACGCAACAACACCTGACTTGCCAAAGAAACAGTAGATGTTCTCACCATCCGTCGTGGGTGTGCTGCTAGCATATCCATGTTCCATTAAGAAGCCCTGGTAGCGATCTTCATTTGCTTCGTTTTGGACGCTTGAATTCCACAGCACTTTTCCATCTGCTCGGTTAATACAGACAAGATGTCTAGCCAGTTTACTTGCTGATCCAGGTTGGTCAGGGGACTCTCCATATCCGGAATAACAGGTTAGGTAGATACGATCGCCCAAGACAATTGGGCTGGATGATCCAGAACCGGGTAGCTCTGCTTTCCAGGTAATATTGCTATCCTCTTCTCCCCATTCGGTTGTAGCGAGTTTATCGCTGCTGGTGCCAGTTCCGTTGTTTCCTCGGAATCGTACCCAATCGCCTGCACTCGCAAATTGGGTTAAGAGTAGACAAACGGCAAAACTGATGAACGATGAGAAAAAGCGAGCGTGCATGTGATCCTCGTTGTTAGATAAGCGACATTTTATTTAACTGTGTTTTCTAGCGACGGTTTCGACGGAAACTACCAGTTTTGGGAAATGATTTAACGGTGGTTGGCCTACAAGTAAATCATTTCACTACTTCTGCTGCTTTATCGATTCTATAATGGAATCAAAGCTTCAGTGCCTTAAGTCCCTTACGCCGCTCTCGTGCAGAGAGATTATTTACCAGAGTACTCCAGAAAGAACTTCGGAAATACTGAGGATGCAGAGCATGAGTTTAGGTCGAAAACTCCTAGTATTATTTCTTGTTCACTCATTAGCTGTAAGTGTGTCGGTAAGCGATGCAGCGGATGTGTCTCAAGAGACGCTTACCACGCTCGGACGGTTTATCGTGCCGTCATATCGTACAAACAATGCATATACGCTGGTGAAGGTTGGTTCGCCACTGCTTAAAAAACTCAACGACGAGCAGCTAAAAGCTGTGAACGAACGACTTGAGCAGGAACAATTGCCATCACTCGTTCATATGCTCGGAGAAGCTAGGCTTGAACTTGCAATACAGGGAGTGACAGCCGGAGTACCAGCGTCAAATTCGAGTGAGATCAAATTGCTGCTGCCGGTTTGGGCAGAGGAACTCAAAGATGTAATCGATCCAGCTAATGTTCCAGAGAATCTGCGAAGAGAAGCAGAGTTGCCGTTTGAGATTTCCGAGTTGGAAAAAGAACTATGGGATTTACATGTGTACTCAAACCGCCTGATCGGAATGCAAAATGCCGCCGAATACGCATATAAAATGTTCGACAAGAGCCGCTCACCGAATCAGGAGAATCCATTCAAGCCGATCGTTGACGGCCTACTGACTCAATTCCATGAATTACAACAGCGCAATTACGACCTCCGATCACGTCGTGTTGTTACCGCGGTTGAAGTACTCTCTGATGAGCAGGCAAAGTTTCCACATCGACTGGAAGCAGCAAATGCGATCAAGGAAGATTCAACAGTACTCAACAAGGTATTTGAAGCGGTCGACACTAAAAAATTGGACAATCCCATTCTGGTTTTGGAAAGCCGTGAAGAGCTATCAGAGATAATGGAAAAATCTCTGGCCATGCACGCTCATGTGATCGAGAAAGGCCAGTTGTTATTCGGTGGAATTCACTGGTGGATTCGCGGTCGGTATGGAATGGGTACAAGCTTCAATGGATTGATTAAGAACTTTGCGGCTAGCAAGAATCACGCTGCAAGGTTCCCGCTGTACATGCCGCACACAACGCCGATTGCTAGTGACCCGTTTCTGCAACTCGAAGGCAAATACCAGACGCCGTACGTTCAACGACGACATGCAGTTGTTTGGGCCTGGGAGAATGAATCGCGACTGGCAGATAATCGAGTCCCGATTATTGTAAAAAGCGATTACTTTTACTGAGGTCGCAACTGGATAGAGGGCACCGTGCGTGTCCCATCAGTTTTTGTCACGCGTCAACGCAATGAAAATGCATATCGCCTCGTTGGATTCAGCGAATATGCTACGGCGTTAAACATCTTTACTAAACTGGTCAGTATTTCAAACGATCAGGAGCTTCAAGAGATGGACGAGATGATCAAAGATCATCCGTCGCTAACCGTGTTTACCAACCTATCACGTGGAATCACTCCTCCGACCAGCACCATTGCTGAAACGGCACTAAACCAGGAAGAGCGATATGACAAACAAGGTCTGGCCTGGATGATGGCGCTAGCGCGCGTTGAATATGGGGCAATGGTGGCCGGGTTTACCGATATCGAAAACCAATATCATCTGGAGACTCTTGGCGACGATGAAAAAGCGGCATTTAAGGAACTCCTCTTGGATGGCGTACGAATGCATTATTTTTCAATGGTCAACGAGCCACTCGGTCGACTTGTTCTAAAAGGCAATGCTGGTTTTTCTGAAGCATTCGGCTTTGGTCGACGGGCAATCATGGTTAGATCAATGATCAATGCACTTGCGGAATTTGCAGGTAATGAATTCAACCGGGCTCAGCAACAGGAGTTAGCAAATATCAATCGCGAAATTGGACACTATGCCGATGGTTCTATTGCTTCGGTTTCTGCATATTTGATTACCAACGGTGTGTCGAATGCTAGTTTTGATTTCGATTCGCTGGATTTACGAGGTTGCGGTGCTATGGTTCGAGGTATTCGTGGTGATTTAGCTGCGGGTCGTGCTCGGATTATTCGTAAGGAATAAAACGGTTGTTGGATTTCGCATCCGATGGCAGGTGCCATTGTATGGATCTCATTAGAGACGCTATTATCAAGCAGCTATCGAGATGTCCGCTTGCCGGCCGATAGAGTAGATAGAGCTAATATTGGTATATACAGAGTCGGTATTGCCGCAGCAGGCCTGTATTCAGATTTAGGAAAGATCAAACGGCTGATCGTCAGGGATCCCGCATGTTAACGGTTTTTAGTGGTAACAAGTCTAAGAATTGCGACGGAGTAAGTCGCCGTGACTTTCTGAGTGCTGGTTCGTTAGCACTTGGCTCACTGACGTTACCACAGCTACTAGCGACACGCAGCGCTTTGGGAAGCGATCATCCGTACGTGCGAGATCGTAGCGTTGTGTTGCTCTACTTATCCGGTGGCGGTAGTCATATTGAGACTTTTGATCCAAAGATGGATGCACCTGCTGAAATTCGCAGTGTTACAGGTAGCGTTCAAACAACACGTCCAGGTGTGCATTACGGCGGCACATTTCCGCAACTAGCCAATCACGCACATGAACTATCCATCGTGCGAAGTTTCAAACATCCAATTGGCGGTCATGAACAGGCACATGTTCATGTATTGACTGGTGGAACGGATCCCAAAGGTGATGGGAAGACGGGTTTTAGTATGGGTGCATTGGCTTCGCGTCTGCGCGGTGCCAACCATCCTGAAACAGGCATGCCATCTTTTACCCTTTTGACGGAACCGGAAATTGACGGCCAGTATAGAAAAGAACTGGGACGCGTGCGTAAAGGATCTCGCCCCGGCGTGCTCGGCTTACCGTACTCTCCATTTGAACCGGGTGCAGGTGGTCATGCAGTCGAAAATATGACGCTGCACTTGCCATCTGATCGTTTTGGAGATCGACGGGCACTCTTATCATCGCTTGATTTGTGGCAAAGGCGTGTTGAGCGTCTAACAACTGTATCCGGTACGAACAAGTTTAATGAGCAGGCCGTCAATTTACTTGCCGGCGGCGCAGCAAAAGCAATGGACCTGTCGACAGAAGATCCGCAGCTCATAGAACGCTACGACACGAGTGATACCCAGATTGGGTTCAAAAAATTCCGGGCATCGACGCTAGGAAAGCAAATGCTGATGGCGCGCAGATTGTGCGAAGCGGGTTGTGGGTTTGTAACCGTACATAGTGCCGGCTGGGATATGCATGCTGATGGTAATAATCCGGGAATGCAGGTGGGCATGGAAATGCTTGGTCGCACCATGGACAAAGCGGTATCGACATTCCTTGATGACGTTAAGCAACGTGGACTGTCGGATAAAATCCTTCTGGTTATTACTGGTGACTTTGGACGTACTCCGAGAGTGAATAAAAAAGGTGGACGCGATCACTGGGCACGCTTGTGTACGCTTGCTTTCGCAGGCGGTGGAATTCAACCCGGGCAGATAATCGGTAAGTCATCGCGAGACGGTGGTGAACCAGCGACAACACCGTACAACGCTTCTCACTTAATGGCGACGATTATGCATAGCCTATTCGATATGGGAGAACTGAGGCTTGAGTCTCAATTCCCACGAGAGTTGATGCAAATGCTGGAAGACACGCCGCCCATCCAAGAGTTGTTCTAAGCAATTTCGAACAGGCGACTTACGCAAGTTCGATACTCCTGATTTCAAGATGTCGTTATGTCGTTTTTAGCGGAACGACTCGACGTGCTTTCTGACGACGCTACCATCGATTCCGTGTACCAACATCGTTAGTTTCGGTGTGCCCCCACGCCATTTGATTTGGATAGAGCCGTAGTTTTCCTGAATGTAATTTTCTCCGGCAATTCTGTATTTATTTGGCTCAGTCTTGTTCTGTTCACTTCCGGGTCGGTTGAAGCTCGATGCTGTAATGTCGTAAACATGATAGTCTCCGTTCTTTGCACGAATCGTCTGTTTAGATATCTCCGCGAGGTGCCGGTCGCCACTAATAAAGATGGATGGACAGTGGTCGTGCTCTGCCAGCAGGTCGAACATGCGTTTTCTCTCGTGTGGAAAATTGGCCCACATCTCCCATCCATGTTCGGATGGAATGAACTGAATGGACGACGCAATGATTCTCAATTCAGCCTGCATTTGAAGTTGCTCATCGAGCCATGCCCACTGTTCGTCTCCGAGCACGGTCGTGTTTTGATCATCTGTTGGTATGTAGCGACCCGTCAGCGTGTCCTTTTGATCGTCTGGTATGGGTACCAGCGCATCGCGGAAGTAACGGGTGTCCAACAGGATTAACTGGATGCGTTTTCCGGTTGGTCCAAATATAAAGCTGTCGTATGTGCCTGGCCGGCGACGAGTGTTAGCGCCTTCCGGTATTCGGAAGAAGTCATTGAACACCTGCTGAGATTCATCTCGCATCGGATATTCCTTGCCCCCATCGTTCACACCGTAATCGTGGTCATCCCAGACTCCGTATATGGGAGTGCTCTTTCGAAGAGCCATAAAGCCAGGTTGAGCATTTAGCTGACCATACTTTGCTGCAAGCACAGACATATCTTCTGTATCGCCATAGATGTTATCGCCCAACATGATGAACAATTCCGGTTGTTGCTTTACAACCGAGAACCAAATTGGTTGCGGTTGATCCTGTTTCGCACATGAACCAAACGCGATGTGAGTTAAGGTGACAGGTCGGGTGATTTCATTGATCCGAATATTTCGGAATCGGTAAGCCATCCCTTTTTCACCATGGTGTTGCAAGGCAATATGGCCCTCTGCAGTAACGGCATCATGAGCATCGACGGT
Source organism: Pirellulales bacterium (assembly GCA_022451045.1). Taxonomy (GTDB): domain Bacteria; phylum Planctomycetota; class Planctomycetia; order Pirellulales; family Pirellulaceae; genus UBA11883. The sequence goes on from JAKUOW010000057.1 coordinate 12,262, forward strand.
TTGGATCCCGTTAACCCAGATTTGAATGTGGTCGCCGACTGCACGGATTCGATATTTGTTCCACTCACCATTTTTGAATGCAGATTGTCTTTCAGGCTGATCCTTAAGTGGCACCAGCCAGCCTCGCCGACCTTCATCGTAAAAACCACCCGCCCACTTTCGTTCCGAAGTATCCACTTCTGCCTGATAGCCCCACAGACGGTTTTGTCGGTAGTGGCTGCGGAACTGGATGCCGCTGTTTCCACCGACTGGCACATTGACTTCCAATTCGAGATCAAAGTCACGATATGTACCTTCCGTGACGAGAAAGTACTTGGGACTTCCAGTCAGCACAAGTTCTCCATTCTCGACAGAAACTTCACCCCAATCAAAAGGATTGACCCATCCAGCGGTGGACTTGCCATCGAACAGTTCAGTAGGTTTGGCGTGGGCTTGTGTAGTAAGTATTGCCAAACAAATCAGAATGCGGGTTATAGGTGATTTGGTCATTGGTTATCGAATACTGGAAAAAGTGATGTGGGTCTTGTTTTCGGTCATCATATCAAAACTGAAGTGCAAGGCTTGCATACCCCCCTTCTAAGACCTAACCCAGTTTACCCATCTTCCCTGCGCGTAATAGTCGCTGGAATTGTTAGAGTCGCCTCCTTGCTGATTCCGAAGAAGAAACCGGTAGGGTATGCGCTACGTGTACGTCTTTGATTTGTGATGTGCAAATTTGAGATGTAAAGGTAGCTCAAGAGACTGTGGGAAGACATCGGTGAGAATCACGAGATCAATTTGTGGAGTGCTTATTTGCTCTGCGCTGCTTGCTGCGTTGATTGGATGCACGCGGGAGCATTACAGAACTCGCGCTGACCAGCGAACTTATGAAATTCTAAATCAAAAGAATACCGACCCAAGATGGGCCGTGCCGAAGGTGGACATCACGCCTTCAAAAGACAGTCGATTTTACGACCCGCACGATCTGGACAATCCGCCACTGCCACCAGACGATCCAATCGCGCGTCAATACATGGATGAAGTTTACGGAATAAAGGGTCCGACAGTTTGGCAAAATTTAGACCGACTTCAACACGTCGAGAATCCAAACTGGACCGTTGCCCTTGGGGGTGAACCATTTGATGGTTCAAGTGGTTCGTTACCGGTAATCGAGAATCTCACGCTTGATGATGCGATCGAATTGGGGATGCGCAATAGTCGAGATTACCAGGAACAAATTGAGAACATGTATCTTGCGGCATTATCTCTGACATTTGAACGGTATAAATTCGATACGAGATTCGGTGGTGTTCTGAGTGAACCTGGTACAGCAATGACCTATGAGAATCAGCCCGGTGATTTTAGTGCATGGGAACTTGGTTCAACTCACTTGGGTATCAGTCGTCTGATGCCGTCGGGCGCACAGTTTGCAGCGGAGTTGGCGAACAACACTCTGTGGATGCTAACAGGTGGCAGCGGTAGTCAAACGGCAACGAGCTTGGCGTACTCGATCACACAACCACTCTATCTAGCGATTCAGCGAGCAGTGACTCTCGAGAAGTTAACTCAGTCAGAGAGAAATGTCCTGTATGCAATGCGCGACTTTGCGCGATTCCGTAAGGACTTTTACGTCACAGTTGTTACCGGTAGTCGGGCGTATCCATTACCGGGAAGTACAGGCAGAGGCGAATTGGCATTCTTGATTCGCGGTGAGCGAAGTCCCACGGTGGGGTTCTACTATCTGTTGTATGAATTACAACGATTAAGAAACCAGGAATCCAATGTCCAGAGTTTGCGAGGTCTAATCCGTGATCTTGAAGCACTTGGTGAAGCTGGTAGGGCTACGTCGCTGGATATTACTCAACTCCAAAGTAGCCACGAGCAGGCTAAGCGCTATCTGGCCTATCGCAACCGCGTATTCTTCGATGAACTTGATCGATTCAAGGTGCAGTTAGGGTTACCCCCAGATATTGAATTGACCATAGACGATACGCTGCTCGAGCCTTTTGAATTTCTTGACACAGAGTTGCTTGAGATGGAATACGATTCCACCACGATCGAATTGTCAGAAGATCAGGCGATGATCCAGACTGCGTTGGATTCCATACAGGAGTTACAGGAAAAGCTAGTCAATAAAACGGCAGCATTTGAAATTGAGCTGGCCGATCTCGAGAAAGTACTGCCCGGTCGCCTGAAAGTCATGCCACAAGCAGAGCAACAAGAGTTAGTCGGATTTGTTGATAGGGACAGGGAGCAACTTAGTGACGTTAAGCAACGTGTGGCAGAATTGAGTGAGGCTCTCGAACAGCTTCGCTTAACTGCAGCCAATATCAACGGCGCGGATCAAGAAGCAGTTGGAAACTTGCTGGCCAAAGTGCGTGACCAACGCCGAATTATGTTGCAAACCATGCGGGAGTTAACTGGATTGGGAGTTGTTATTCGACTTGAGCAAGTGACACTGATACCGGTCGAACTGGATCAGGAAAATGTTGTTGAGATTGCCATGGAGAATCGTCTTGATTTAATGAATCGCCGTGGGATTGTGACTGATGTACGTCGGCGTCTTGAAGTCGCTGCGGAACAGCTATTATCGGATGTTAATCTGGTTGCCGAAGGCGAGATCTCCACTCAGGACCCGTCTGTAAATAGTAATCCGCTGGACTTACGACGATCAGAGAGTAGTTTTCGAGCGGGAGTGTCAATCGTTACCCCCTTGGATCGGGTTAGGCAGCGAAACAATTACCGAGCTGCACAAGTTGGATTCCAGCGAGCAAGACGAAACTTCATGGCAGCCGAAGACCAGGTAAAGCTGGACGTGCGTCGATATCTTCGTCACCTTGAAATTGAGCGTCGGCTGTTTGAAGTAAACCGTCGAGCCCTTCGGGTTGCCGCAAGGGAATTGGATCAGGCGATTGAATTCGGCGATCGACCTGACGCTGATAGCCGACCAGGTGGACGTGGTGTTAATATTTCGCGCGCACTGGATAACATCGTCTACACCCAAAATGAGCTGATCGAGTCGTGGGTTGATTATGAAACGGCACGGATGGCTCTCTATCGGGACATGGGGTTGATGGAGATCGACGAAAACGGCAACTGGCGGTAGCCAGTGCAATTGAATGTGGGACTCTCGCGAAAGGTAATGCCAGTTAATCGGCGCTACCTGTGGCCAGATGGCCGCTAGGCTGGATGCATGGTAGCCTGGTCCGAAGGAGCGTAGGGACGTATGGCCTCAAATGCGGGAGATACTCCCACTCCCCCCTCCCGATTCAGTCACTAACATTTACAAACAGTAGTGCAATCCGTAGGATTTAGTCCTTAAGGTCATCCTGTATTGATGCTGAATCATGACTGTACGAAGCAGTAAGCAGCGTTTTAGATACTGAGACCTCCCACCGACAAACGCAGTGCGTTTTGCTGATGGATCAGTAAACAGCACCTTGCATCAACAATCTTCCCACTACATGATTTACCCCTCGAATTGCCACGCTACTTTGCAATTGCTGAGACTGCGATCACCAATATGCCGGCTACTTAGCGTCTGCCTGATGATTCTGTTGGGTGCTTCGCTGTCCACGGCGCAGGATTCTGCAAACGATCTTCCACTTTGGCAGCAGATCCGAAATCTCCAGATCCAGCGTGCAGATATCGAGCGCAAGCTAGTGAACAAACAGATTGAATCTGCGCTGGCTGTTATTCAGTGGAAACGTGATGAAGAAACTGCAAAGCAGGCCGTCGTTAACCGTGAATTCGAACTGCGAAAATACCAAAAAGGTCTTTACCCCGCAGAGCAACAACGTCTAAGTGATGGCGTTGACCTTGCTCAGAAAAAATACGAGCAAGGAGAGATTCATCTGGAGTGGTCTGAAAAGCTAGCGAACAAAGGTCTCGTTAGCCAGGAATCACTTGGCGCTGATATCGAGTCCATGACACGATTGAAGGATGAACTGAAGGCGGCAAAAGACAAGCTACATGTTCTCAATGAGATTACGTTACCGCGTACAATTCTAAAAATCGAGATGGCAGTTTCTGCCGCTAAAAAGACGCTTGTAGATCACCAAAACCTCTTACAGGTTACTAAAGCGAATTTCGATACCCAGATTCAATTGCAGCAGGAAGAACTGAATTTACTGACATCATCGATTGCACGATTGCAACAAGATCTCAAACAATCCGAAGCTGCAGAAAAGTCAGAATTATCCGCGATTCAACGACGTCAGCAATCTTTAAACGTTAAGCGGGCTGAATCATCTTTGCAGCTGGCAACTGATACGCTGAGACTATCTGCGAACACCAGTCAACTCAAGCAACAGGATAGTGTCCGTGAAGTGGAAATGGCCGAGTTGACGCTCAAAGAGCTTGAGGCAGGTAATCAGTCACTGGATCGAGAGGAGCTTCTCGAATTGCAGAATGAAGTCAAGTCAAAGCTTACGTTTGCTCAGCAACAGCGTAACTGGGGCAAGCGTGTGCTAAAGAAGGGTTACATCACTTCGAATCAACTAACTAAATTTGAGATTCAATTACTCGAACATCAAACTTCTCTAAACGCAGTAAATCGCGATATCCATATCTATGATGAATTTACTCACCAGCAACAACTCGTGGATGCACGAACCCAGCTACAAAATGTAACGTCGGAAAAGACACGTGTAGATCGTGAGATTGAGCTTGCGGTTACACTCGCTGAAGCCGAAGTGCAGCGCTGCAGGGATGTGCTGGCTGCTGAACAAAAAGCTTTGGAATACCTATCCAGGTAACTCGCTTGCGGTCCTATATCCTCACAGCTAAAGTCGGGTTTGAAAGATAAACTCATAAGCGTATTACTTCGTATCCGAATGAGAGCTGGTGATGATTGTCTGATACCTCTCACTTATTCCTGGAGAACTAGTCATGGGTAAGCTACTTCATTTATTTTCGGTCTTAGCGGCCGTCGCGATTGTTGCCGTTGTCGGTGGTATTGGAATTGCTGATGAGATTGGTGCTAAAGACCAAAAGCGCACAGCAGAGTTGCAGAAATCAATCCGTAAGGAAGTGAAGGTTATTCAGGGCAAGGATGGTCAGACTTTACGCGTTGAAACGATAGTCGTTGGTGATGAAGGCGATGCTGATGAAGAAGATGATGCCGGTGATGAAGTTGGTCTTGAGACAAAAATCAAAAAGAGAATTGAAACTAAATTTCAAATCGATGGTGACGGTATCGATGTTCGACTTGAAAAGGGGAAACTGATTATCCGCCTTCCTGATGGAACGGAACAAAAGATTGATCTGCCAGTAGTTGATGGAGCGGAATTGCCGGAACTAAAAGTTCGCGACATCGAGTTAGATTTTGAAGTGGAAGGTAGTAACAAGCCTCAGAAGGCGGATCTTGATATTGATGTGCAGGTAAAAGGAAAAGCGATCATCGTAGACTCCGATGGAAATGTTCGAGAAATCGAGCTTGGTCCTGACGCGATCGTCGGTGAAGGTGCCATTATTGGTGGCCCGGGATTTTCCGGAGTTATTGAATCAGGGGTTCTGAAGGTACCCGTTCAACTTGGTGAATATATGATTGGTGTTGGCATTAACGATGCCAGCCCGGCACTTCGTTCGCAACTGAGCCTTGATGAAGGTACAGGAGTTGTTGTTTCATACGTGGGTGACGATTCGCCGGCTGCCAAAGCTGGAATCGAGATGTTTGATGTTATTGTGTCCGCCGGTGACCGGGTGATTCACAACCTCTCTGAATTAATCGATGTCGTAAACGCCAACGGTGAAAAGGAACAGGCGATCGCATTCACCCTTATCCGTAAAGGTGAAAAGAAAACGATAGAAGTGACACCGGTAAAACGCCCCGCAGGTGAAATTCAGAATGCAACGATCGGTGGATTTCCGGGGTTCGAAGCTATTCCACAAGCTGGGTTTGGCAAGCACGCTGAAATCCTTGAAAGACTGGAAAAGCGAATCAAACAGTTTGAAAAACGTCTGGAACAGCTTGAATCGGAATAGAGCACGGTCGTCTGAACACTTTATTTCCGCACGCAGGGTACGGTAATAGTCGATATACTATTTAGTAATCGACTGATTAGGAGATCGTTACATATGGGCGTACCGAAGAATCACCCGAAAATCACGAGACGGACAACCCTGCAAGCCGGTGCTATTGGGCTGTTCGGAATGAATCACTTGTCGCAGGTTTCACATGCGGCTGATTCTACCAATTCCACGAAGTCCGTTATCTATATTTTTCTTTCTGGTGGTTTAGCTCAGCACGAGAGCTTTGACCCCAAGCCGGAGGCACCGGAAGATGTTCGCGGCGACTTCGGCGTGACGTCCACCAAAACGCCTGGCTATCAGATCTGTGAACACTGGCCGTTGCTGGCTGCCCGTAGCGACAAATGGTCCGTGGTCCGTTCGTTGACGCATCAATGGAACGAGCATTCACAAGGCCATCACATCATGTTGACCGGTCGCAGTCAAATTCCGCGGGGATTCAGCGGCTCACGACCTTCAGAAACTGACTATCCGTGTATTGCGTCAGTGGTCAATGGTGTCCTGCCTCGAAGAAACAAGTTGCCAGCTGCTGCTGTGTTACCGGAGAAGCTGGTACATGTATCTGGCCGGACGATTCCCGGACAGTTTGCCGGTCAGATGGGTAGTGAACATGATCCTTGGTTTATTGAAGCGAGTCAGTTTCGATCAAGTTCGTACATTCACGGCGCCTTTCCCGAATATGGTTTTCATCGCTGGGAAGGGCCAACGAATCCAGAGAACTATAAATTCGAAGCGCCAAGGCTATCGCTGCAATTCGGCCTTAAGAAAGACCAGTTGCGCACGCGTTTGAGTTTGTTGGATCAGCTTGACCGCCAGCGTCGCGATTTGGATGAAGCGCAGTCAGTACGTCAGTTCGATCGATTCCGTCAGGAAGCATCGAATTTACTAGCGGGCGAAGGCGTACACAAAGCATTGGATGTACATTCAATTCCTGTGGATTTGCAGGAGCGATATGGCAAAAACTCATTCGGGTGGTCGCTATTAATGGCGCGCCAGCTTGTAGAAGCAGGCGTGCGCATGGTGCAGGTGAACCTTGGAAACGACGAGTCTTGGGATACGCACGAGAATGCGTTTCCAAATATGAAAAACTATTTATTACCACCGACTGATAAAGCAGTTGCCGCATTACTTGATGACCTGGAAGATCGGGGAATGCTGGACGATACGATGGTAGTGATGGCTGGTGAATTTGGCCGTACACCCAAGGTGTTCACATTCAAAGGTGCCAAGAGCGGCAAGCCCGGGCGTGACCATTGGGGGGCAGTTCAGTCGGTATTCTTTGCCGGAGGCGGCGTACGCGGTGGTGGCGTAATTGGTGCCTCAGACCGTATCGGTGGTTATCCGATTTCAGATCCGCATACGCCGGAAGATATGGCAGCCACGATGTATCACGGGTTAGGCTTACCTGCGACAGCGGCTTGGTACGATAAGTTCGATCGTCCGCACCAGATTTATCATGGTCAGCCAATTGCATCGCTGTTCTAAGCGACTGATTTGTTGAGCATTATCGCTGAACAGGGGCTCTGATTCCGTTTGGATCACGGCGGTAAGTAATGCGCCATTCTGTTTCGTCACGGGTTGAGCTGAATTCGCTGCTGGATCCGTGGTACGAGGTTATGGGTGAATTTCCACCATGCACATGTCCATTGAGATTTCCATGCGAGGAGGTTGATGTGCCGACTACAACTTCTTCTTCACGTTCGATGCTGTACCCGTTCGGGAAGTGTTGTTGCATGAGTTCATGAGCTTTTTCCCGGTGATTCAGCGGCCATGTGGAATTACTTGGGATTGAAACTACACCGTATTCAGCGTCTTTCATGACGTAACGGCTACTGGCACAACCAGTGAGCAAGGTGATTGTGAGCAAACAAATTGAGAGCCTAGTCAAATGGCTGATGCTGTGCATGGTACTGGTGGATTTCTGACGCGGTATTTGAGCAGTTAGTTAGTAATTACGAGACCGAAAGATACTGAAATTGAGAACCTGTGCCAATATGGGAATTCCGAGAGATGCGGAATACGGTCATGAAAAGAGGTGCATTAGATTTGAGCATTTCCTCAGGAGGTATCATGGTAATAGCTCTCAGAGTTCAAATAGCTCTGTCTATTGCTGGAAGCTGTTCACGGAATGAATTCCATTGCTCAGCACGTACTTTTAAGTGAGCGATTTTTTAATTCATAATCAATCAATTTCCCTTACCGCTTCGAATACGAATTCAAAGGCTGCTAAAATGAGAACTAGTTTTAACCTCTAATCTATCTGTGAAAATCAATATGAGCCTCCACTCCATGTCGCTAACCTCACGTACGCTTACTGTGGCTACGATTGCTGTTCTTCTGGTCGCCAGTTCATCCATGGCAGAAAACTGGACTCAATTTCGTGGTGCCAACACCGATGGTACTGCAGTTGATGCCAAGCTGCCTCGTGAGATCGCCGAAGAAAAAAACCTTGCATGGAAAATCGAAGTGCCGGGAAAAGGTTGGTCATCTCCTGTTACCTGGGGTAATGAAATCTGGCTTACAACTGCCACGCCCGAAGGCGATGAAATGTTTGTCCTTTCATATGACGCAACCAGCGGAAAGCAACTGAAGAACATCAAGGTATTCGAAAACGATGTCACGCGGTTCTGCCATCCGACCAATAGCTTTGCTTCGCCTACACCGGTCATAGAAGATGGAAGGATCTATGTTCACTTTGGTAGTTACGGCACCGCATGCCTTAATACCAAGACAGGTGAGAAGATTTGGGAACGTCGGGATCTAGAATGTAATCACTGGCGTGGGCCTGGCTCGTCCCCAATCGTAGATGGCGACAATCTC
>JAKUOW010000058.1 GCA_022451045.1 Pirellulales bacterium
ACTATTGAGCGCAGAGCTTGAAGGAAATACCTGGACATTTATCGGTGTCAGGCCAAATGGAAAGGTCTGCATGGTTCTCGGCAAATATCTTGCCACGGTTAGTCGTGCGATCGTCTCTGGCCTACTGGGATTACTGATCGTGATTCTCGTGACCAATTCAATAGCCGATCGACCAGAAACTACAAGACTCTATGCGACGATAGCGCTTACGGTCATTTTAGCAAGCCTGGCATACGGCTGTCTGTTTGCCGCCCTTGGTGTCATCTTTCACAAGCGCGCTATGGTCTTTACCGTTTCCTATACATTATTAATCGAAGTGATTGTAAGCATGCTCCCGGCGGTAATTAACAAGCTCTCGATTACGTATTACCTGCGCAGCATTGTGACACGAATAATGGACTGGTCGCCACACACACCAATTTCAGAAAGAAAGCTATCAGATATCGCCGCTGCCGATCTGTTGCCAGAGATGTTCAGTCCGAATTCAACGTTTTCTGATCTCGTTGATTTAACTGTACTGTGTGCAGCCTTTCTCACCGTAGCATGTGTGCTAACAATCAAGCGAGAGTACACACGGCATACTTCTGAGTAACAGTGACGATGCTGATCACTGGTCAGAAATCCGCTGAACCCTGATGACCTTGCTGCTGGCGTTTATTTTCCCGCCGGTGTAGGAAACCAGCAAGTGCCAGTACCAGAACCATGAAGATAAACAGGCAGATCACCATGATGTTGTCGACACCACCCTGTGAAAAAGTTAGTGCCAATATGGGTAGAATCATGACCGCACCAATCGAGTAGAGAAATGCGACAATTCGCATTCGTTCGTTTTCTTCAGCGTATCCTTCTGAAGACATCTCCGACGCTTTGAGTTTCTCCGCCACGGTTTCTTTGCTGCGAGTGACCGGTTGACTTACTTGATTATCAGTCTTAATTGCAACAGACACTTCACGGTAGCACTGATTACATGTTCCAGTGGTGGTAGCCATTGCACCACCACAATATGGGCACACGAGCTTGCTTTTACCGCGGTCAACAGCATCAAACAATCCACCTACCGTTACCGCTTTAACCCATTTCGCATTATCCTTGCGCACTAATGTGGATTCAGAAATAGCACCGGACTTCACCTTCTCTAAGAACTCTTGATTCGAGAGTGGTCCGACATCCTTACCGTTCTTATTGTAAAACCATTCAGCCATGTTTGATAAATGATAGCCTTTTTGTCTACGAAAGCTACTTTGGATTATCGAATGAAATGCAATCCCTTACTTAGCGTCTTTTGATGTCTTATCCGATTACTAAGAATTGATGCCGTTATAACTCTACTACTTGTTGATATTCCGGCACAACAACCGATGTTTCCAGATTTAATTCGATAAGTTCTTTAAGCGTTTGCGCTGCATCCTCATCACCGTGCGATAAAAAGATGTGTTTAGGCACGGGCGTAAAGTGGCTTACCCAACTTATCAACCCTTGTTGATCTGTGTGGCCGGAGAATCCAGAGAGACTCTTAATATCAGCCTTGACTTCGATTTGGCGACCGTGGATGCGAACCGGGTTTGTACCGTTTTTGATGATTCTGCCTAATGAACCATTGGCCTGATATCCCACGAAGAGAATCGTCGACTCTTCTCGCGGCAGATTGTATCTCAAGTGGTATTTGATACGACCTGCCGTACACATTCCGGAAGTAGCCATAATGATCGATGGACGATCGTCGATATTTATCGCGCGCGATTGCTCGCGAGTTCGTGACAGATTGAGATTAGGTATATCAAGCACCTTTTTCCCATCGTGAAACATCCCAATCGCTTCTTCATCAAAACAATTTCGATGTTTTACAAACACTTCTGTGATATTAGCAGCCATCGGGCTATCGAGAAAAATCGGTACACTCGGAATCCGATTAGCACTAGCAAGTCTCCCTAGGTAGTAAATCAACTCCTGCGCCCGCTCTACAGCGAACGTTGGAATCACAATGTTTCCACCGCGAGCAATGGTCTCCGTAATTAACTCGGCCAACATGTGTTCATGGTCACCATGTGGCGGATGATTGCGATCACCGTAAGTTGACTCCATCACCACAAAATCTGCATGTTCAAGCATGGTGGGGTCACGGACAATTGGCTTGTCATGCTGACCAATATCACCTGAGAAAACGATGCACTTACCGTCAGACGTGCGAACTTCCAGCATGGAAGATCCCAATATGTGACCGGCATCGTGATATGTCACACTAAACTCGTCAGCAATGAGAATCGGTTGATCATAATCCACTGGTTGAATCAATGGCAGAGTTTGTGAAACATCTTCATCGGTATACAACGCCTCAACCGGATGCGGTCCTTCGCGTCCTTCTTTCTTGTGGCGACGTCGCTTGTACTTTGCGTCCTCTTCCTGAATGCGAGCTGAATCGCGTAGCATGATCTGAGCCATATCAGCAGAGGGGCGCGTCATGTAGACAGGCGCAAACAATCCGCCGTTTACCCGGCGTGGCAGTAGCCCGATATGGTCGATATGTACATGAGTAATAGCAACAGCATTTATCGACTTGGGATCGATTGGTAAGGGAGACCAATTCCGATCCTTAAATGGTCGTTCCTGGTACAAACCACAATCCACGAGCAAGCGTTTACCGTTAGACTCCAGACAATAACATGACCCTGTCACCTGTCGATTTGCACCGAGGAAATGTAGCTTCATCGTCCTACCGAGTATTCCAAATTAACGACCGTCTATTTATTCAATTGTGACGCCTATATAGCTAAAGATGCAATTTCAAACGCCAAGGGTCGCAGCAATTCTCGATAATATTTTTCGCACGGTGCGTGCATGCACACCTAACTCGACTGCAATTTCCTGATTGCTATATCCTTCAACCTTCCGGGTAATGATGCGCAGCTCACGTGAGTTACACAACTTTTCTAGGTTCAACCAAAAATCTCTCATGACGGTTATCGCACTTGGAGTCTCCGTTAGATCCACTTCCAACTCGTCCACATCCATGTTTACTAACTGCGTTTCATAGCCAACATTACGTTTTTGATATTGAAATTTTTGCCGATATACTTCTCCAACCTTGTTTCTCGCAACACTAGTAACATAGTTTTTCAGATGCTCAATATTCTGAAACGGACCAGATACACATCCACGGTTTAGAAGGGAAGCCCAGGCCATTTGCATGAAATCCACCGAGTCAAATTGTGATTTCATCGACGTATGCATTCTTCGCCTGATAACTTTTTTTACGTGGGTAGAAACGGCCTCTATTTCTTCATTTGCCAAATTAGCTGTGTAGGAATCATAATTTTCATAAGAGGTCTGAACATCTTGTTGATTCATTTTAGTTTCCAAGTTCTTTAAACGATTGCCAGTTCGATTATCCGTCCGTAAATCTAACATCGATTTATGATTCCATCGAATATTTGGCAACATCCCATCAAGTGTGTTTATTGAGGAAAAGGTCAATTCAGCCTATATTTATAGGTATGAGCGACGTGTGGCACTGATGTCAGCGCACGCACACCGCTGAGAATCTAATTGCATGAATATGGGCACTTAAATGACCAAGAAGCAACTTCCACTAATTGCACTTACATTGATCTCATTGGCGTTCGTTAGCACCGGTTACGCCGATGATGAGGCAGATCCAGCAACACAAAGAAAAGTCAGTTTCTTCAGCGATATCCGTCCGATTTTCCAACTGCATTGCAATGGTTGCCATCAGCCAGCCAAGCAGGGTGGCGAGTACGTGATGACGTCATTCGATCGTCTCAGCAAAGGTGGCGAGTCTGGTGAACAGGCCATTATTCCCGGCGACGCAGCCAGTAGTCATTTGATTCAAATGATTACACCGACTGATGGTCAGGCTGAAATGCCAAAAGGCAAGAAGCCAATGAGCGATTCAGAAATCGAGATGATTACGAACTGGATCAATCAGGGTGCTGAAAACGATAGCCCAGCTTCTGCGCGACCTGCATTCTCCGTCGAAAACCCTCCCAAATATACAGCACCTCCCGTTTTGACCTCGCTGGATTTCTCACCTGATGGCAAATTCCTTGCTGTTTCCGGATACCACGAAGTACTTCTTCACAATGCGGACGGGTCAGGCATTGCTCATCGCCTCATCGGGCTATCCGAACGTATCGAGTCGGCTCGGTTTTCTCCAGATGGCACACGCCTTGCCGTAAGTGGTGGATCACCAGCACGCATGGGCGAGATTCAAGTTTGGAACGTGGCCGAAACTACCTTGCAATTCACCGTACCCGCTGGCTACGACACGGTTTACGGTGCCAATTGGTCACCTGACGGAAAAATGATCGCATACGGAATGCCGGATAACACCGTCCGCGCCATCAATGCTGAATCCGGAGAGCAGATACTTTTCAATGGTGCTCACAACGATTGGGTATTGGATACAGTTTTCTCGACCAAGAGCGATCACTTAATCACGGTAAGTCGCGATCGCTCTATGAAGTTGATCAAGGTAGATACACAGCGTTTCATCGACAACATTACGAGTATCACGCCTGGAGCACTCAAAGGTGGGCTCAATGCTGTGGACTGCCATCCTGAACGTGATGAATTACTTTGTGGCGGAGCCGATGGCACACCAAAAATCTATCGAATGATTCGCGAGAAGGCCCGTCGAATCGGTGACGACTTCAATCTCATTCGAGCCTTTCCCTCCATGCCCGGTCGAATTTTCAGTGTGGTATATAGCCCGGACGGAAACCGAATCGCCGCCGGTAGTAGTCTGAACGGTTCCGGGCAGGTTCAGGTTTACAACTATGAAGACGCCAAGGTTATATCCACCGTAGATATTCCTGGTGGCGGAATTTACAGCGTCGCCATTCACCCGGACAACAAAACAGTCGCTGCGGCTGGATTCGATGGATTTGTCTACCTGATTAACTCAGACAGTGGTGAAATCACGAAGAAGTTTCTTCCCGTCGAAATCACAACCGAAGTTGCTGCAGCTAAGAAATAAGCTCACTGTACAAATCAACCTTTAATCCTGTTTCCAAACGGATAATCACATAATGCGTAAGCTACTCACAAGAACTTTTGGGATTCTAACAATTCTCACCGCGTCGCTTTCGACCCTCCATGCTCAGGAAGAAGCAGCGGAAGTTGTTCCGGCAGGTGTTGAAGTCTCATCGCTTTCTTCATTCCCTGAAGTAATCGAATTGAACTCTGGATTCGAATACCGACAGCTCGTGATAACAGGACATGTCGAAGGTGGTGAATCCCTTGACCTAACGCGGATTGCAACACTCGAAGGTAAACCCACTCACGTCGATATAACAGCGGACGGATACGTATCATCGCTAAGCGAAGGCACAGAAACTGTAACCTATCGCTATGGTGATCTGACCATAAGCATCCCGGTCAAAGTCAGTGGTTTGGATAAAGTGCAGCAGGTAAGTTTTGTACAAGACGTTCAACCAGTGCTTTCAAAAATGAGTTGCAACGCCGGCACATGTCACGGTGCAAAAGATGGTAAGAACGGTTTCAAATTGAGCCTGCGAGGATACGATCCGCTATATGACCACCGCGCACTAACCGACGAACTTTCAGCCAGACGATTTAACCGCGCTGCACCTGACCAAAGTCTTATGCTTCTGAAGGCAACAGGTTCCACGCCACACGTTGGTGGCGTACGCACTGAATTCCAGTCGCGGTATTACAACATCGTACGAGAATGGGTTGCTAAAGGTGCCAAACTTGACCTGGATGCATCACGCGTAACATCCATTGAGCTATTTCCTAAAAACCCGGTTCTGCCGAGAGCAGATATGATTCAACAAATCGCTGTCCTGGCAACCTTTGCCGATGGAACCGTACGTGATGTTTCACGAGAAGCATTTATCGAAAGTGGTAACATCGAAGTCGTAGAGACCGAAGGAAGCCATCTGCTGCGTACGCTAAGACGTGGTGAGGCGGCTGTTCTCGTCCGATATGAAGGAAACTATGCTGCCACAACGCTTACCGTAATGGGCGACCGTACCGGATTCGCCTGGGAAGAAACGGAAACTTACAACTATCTCGACCAGCTTGTGTACGACAAGTTGGAAACTGTACGCGTTCTCCCATCCGATGTGTGTAGCGATGAAGAGTTTGTTCGTCGTATATATCTCGACATCACTGGACTACCGCCAACAACCCAACAGGTTTTGGCATTTCTCGAGGATGAGACGCCCAGTCGTAACAAACGCGAGGCTTTAATTGATCAGCTTGTCGGCAGCCCTGAGTATATCGAGCACTTCACAAACAAATGGGCTGACCTGTTACAGGTGAATCGTAAATTCCTCGGAGAACAAGGCGCTATTGCAATGCGAAACTGGATCAAGCAAGCGATCGCCACAAACACACCTTATGATGAGTTTGCAAAATCCGTCATTACGGCTTCCGGTAGCACGCTGCAAAACCCGCCGGCGTCTTATTACAAGATTTTGCGCACGCCGGAAGACTTAATGGAAAATACAACTCACTTGTTCCTCGCAGTTCGATTCAACTGCAACAAGTGCCATGATCATCCATTTGAGCGATGGACTCAGGATCAATATTACAATCTGGCTGCTTACTTCGCCCAAATCGGGCGTAAAGAAGATCCATTATTTACCGGCCAACGCATCGGTGGATCCGCAGTCGAAGGAGCTAAGCCGCTTGTCGAAGTTATCTACGACACAGGTGCTGGTGAAGTCACTCACAACCGAACAGGAGAAACAGCACCCGCATCGTTCCCTTACCCACATGATGATGTTGCTGCCGACGGTTCACGACGTGAACAGCTCGCACAGTGGATCACTTCGTCAGAGAACCAGTACTTCGCATCCAGCTATGTGAATCGACTCTGGGGTTACATGTTTGGTGTGGGGATTATCGAGCCAATCGATGATATCCGTGCTGGTAACCCTCCGACGAATCCACGATTGCTCAACGCGTTAACAGAGGACTTCGTGGAAAGTGGATTCAATGTGCAGCACATTTTGAAAACCATCTGTAAGTCGCGTGTCTATCAACACTCCGTCGTGTCTAACGAATGGAATGAAGACGATGAGATCAACTACTCCCACGCTGTGCCACGACGGCTGCCGGCGGAAGTACTTTACGATGCAATTCACGTCGCAACCGGATCCGTACAACAGATTCCCGGAGTACCAAGAGGATTTAGAGCTGCTGAATTACCTGATGTAGGTATTAAAGTGCCATTCCTCGATGACTTCGGACGCCCGGTACGTGAAAGTGCGTGCGAATGCGAACGCAGCAGCGGTATGATGCTAGGCCCAATCATGAAGCTGATTAACGGCCCAACCGTAGCTGATGCATTACAGGATCCGGAAAATGCCCTTAACAAGATGGTCAATGAGATCGAAGACGACAGGGAATTGATCAAGGCTATATTCCTGAGATTCCTTTCCCGATTACCATCCGATGCAGAAATCGAAGCTGGATTAGGTGCGCTTGAAAATGCCGGAAATGAACACGAAGGAATTGCAAAAGCGTTAAGTGACTATGAAGCGACTATTCCAACTCGTGTGGAAGAATACGCTGCATCGCTGCGTAAAGAAACTGCCTGGCAGGACGTAGAGGTAGTCGACACAAAGACTGCTACAGAAGCCACGCTCACACTAAACGATGATAATTCCATTACCGCAGGGGGCCCCACTAAGAAAGATACCTACACGGTAACGTTAAATTCGAAGTCAGCCACACTACGTGGTATCCGACTAGAGGTCTTCGCTGACGATGCATTGCCAGCGAAAGGACCAGGACGGGCACCAAATGGTAATTTCGTCCTGAGTGAATTTCGTGTGAAAGCAGCACCGATTGCTGACCCGACGAAAGCGATGGAAGTGAAGCTTCAGAATCCGGTTGCCGACATTAATCAGGATGGATACGTAATCACCTCGGCTGTTGATGGCAACAACGGCACAGGCTGGGCCATCGCAAATGGAATTGGTAAGTCACACACAGCAGTCTTTGAATTTGAAAATGACGTTACATTTGAAGGTGGTATTCAGTTGACGATCGAGATGATTCAACATCATGATGACTCACACCAAATCGGGAAGTTCCGTCTGGCCGTTTCTGATTCGCCACGCCCAATTACGCTTAACAAACTAGATGAAGCACTGGCTACTCTGGTCAATACGCCTGCTGATCAACGGACAGATGAACAGACAGCTCAGTTGCGTGCGAAATACATGGAAACGGATAAGATCTATCCGCTGCTCAAGCAACAGTTCGATCTCAGTGCGAAACTGATCGAGAACAAGCGTTTGACGGGTGTGCAAGATTTGTCATGGGCACTAATCAATACTCCGTCATTCCTATTCAATCGATAATCTCAACACAAATTGCTGTCCGAGATGACTTGCCCCAAGATGGGAACATATGACGCTTGTTGAAACGCATGAGTTACGCAAGGAATATCGTGACGTAGTTGGCCTGAAGCAGTGCACGTTTAACGTGCAGGAAGGTGAAGTTTTTGGTCTTCTGGGGCCAAACGGCGCTGGCAAGACTACGCTATTGAGAATCATCTGTGGATTCATTTCACCTACTTCTGGAACTGCAACTGTCGGCGGACTGGATTGCCATACCGAGTCACTTCAAGCAAGACAGTTAATTTCATACCTTGCAGGTGATCCGCAATTGGATCGACGATCACGTGGCAGAGAAATCCTGAGATTCTTTGTTGGCCTAAGAGCAACGGGATCTTTCGAACGAGGATTGGAAATTGCCGAACAGCTGGAATTAGATCTGTCACGTCGGGTTGGATGGATGTCGACCGGCATGCGTCAGAAGTTGGCATTAAGCGTTGCACTGTCAAATGCCGCGCCATTGGTCATTTTAGATGAACCTACCGCAAATCTTGATCCGACCGTTCGAGGTCAGGTTATCGAGTTAATTCATGATATTAAGTCAGAAGGCAGAACTGTAATTTTCTCATCACATGTTCTCGATGAAGTAGAGGCATGTGCAGATCGGGTGGTCATATTACGATCCGGTGAAATCGTTAACGACCAACGAATGGATGATATCCGCCAACGTCATCAAATCCATTTGGAAACAAATGAAAGCTTGCCACCGATTCCATCAGATTTTCAGGATCGATTCGTGGTTAGTTCCTCAGATGGCAATCGACATACGATCGATATACAAGGAAACCTCGCGGATGCATTCGATTGGCTCTCCGCAGCAGATATTGAACAGGTGCACGTCGAACCAACACGGTTAAAGTCGGTGTACGACGAATTTCACAGTGATCAGGAGGAATCATCGCCATGAGCGCCTCCACAACATCCGCCCTGATCAAACGAAATCTTAAACGTGGTAAGGTCGTATTCATTTCATGTACGCTGGCGCTCTTTCTGTTTGTCACGATGCGGACCTGGGCCATCACCTTGATTGATGCGAGTCAATTCAGGGAGATCCTAGAGAATTTTCGTGACTTTGAGAAATTCGCGTCTGTACCATTTGATCAACTCATCACCTATACGGGCAGAGTCGCTGCAACGTTTTCAGAACCCATGCTGTTGTTTTGTATTCTGGTTTTCGTAATCTCCAGAAGTTCGGATTCCATAAGCGGAGAACTGGCACGTGGTACGATGGAAATGATCATGGCTCAACCGGTTGGCCGCAAGCAATTCTTGCTGGCCAGCATGGTTACGGTTTGGATAGGTATCGCTGGTATCTGCATTGCGTGTTACGCCGCCCTGTATCTTAGCGCTCATCTGAATCACGTTACAGAAGTCGAGAGACCTCCAGCAATTACCGTCCCTGGTACCGAAGTTGATATTCCAACTGATTGGCTACTAGAACCAAAAACGACTCAGGTACCGTTAGCTGATCGCATCGACTTCACTACGTTTGCACCAGCGATCATCGCTTTATTCTCAATGGGTTTCTTTGTCGCTGGCTTCACCACGATGTTATCAAGCTTTGACAAGTATCGTTGGCGGACAGTCGGAATTGCTGTTGGGTTCGTGGTGCTTCAGCAAATGATAGGAGTCATTGCAAAAGCAAAACCGGAGCTAGAGTTTCTAGGCAGCTTCTCTTTCTTCTGGCTATACGCACCGGAATTGTTTGTGAGCACACTTGCAAATGATCCCGATAAATTCTGGGATCCGATTTTGCGATACGGAGATGGAAATGCTCAGGCTGGCTTTACCCTTGGTATCGGGCTATTACTTTTACTCGGTTGCGCCTTCTATGTCATAGCATTGCGGATCGTTACTCGGCGTGATTTGCCCGCCCCCCTCTAGTCCTTCGGTGGACTGTGCCATCAATTCAGCTTCGTGGAACCACTGATTCCAGCTTGCCAATCCAATCAGTGCAAATCCAACACTATTGAGGATTCCGTGAGTAAACACCATAACTGGAATCGATAACCACTGTTGATTAGAAACTTCTCCGATTGCATATATCGCCGCCATAATCATGGCGATAATCAAGCTCACTGCTGAGGTAATTAACCCCCCGCGAATAGTCGCATACGAGTCGTGTGATGACAATTTCAGCTGCATCATGGCTAAACCACATGAACCTACAACTAAGAGCAACGCCCCAATAACTTCAATCACCGGACTCCACGTAATCCCAATAGCAACAAGCGGAATACCCACTACGATTAATGTAACAACGACCGAGGACGTTACTCGTGAAATCTCTGAAAACTCTGCACGATTGGAAATTAATCCGGTTAACAACATAAGTGCATATCCGGCGAAGTGAAAATGAGCAGCTGTCAGCAAAACTATTTCCGCGTCAAATTCCAACACGGTCATGTTGTTTCTACTTAACGCAAAGAACAATGCGCCGATTAGCAGGAAGATATTCGAAGCCCCGACGGAAATGCTTACCTGATCTCGTGGTTTATGCGAACAAATAAGCAACAGTCCATTAACCGCGATGAGCAAAGAAACACCAAACCAGCCCCAAGCCAAATTCGTCGTCCATCCCGGAATAAAAGAAACCGCGGCTGCTAGCATGCCAAAGGGCAAAAGGCGAAACAGCGGAGCCTGTAATCGTCTACCACCAACAACGCACCCGAGCATGAGCTGAATGCGCAAGCCCAGTGGTACCACGCAAACAATGGCTCCGACAATAGCCGCATTTACAAAGATGTTGTGCATTTAAAAGGTTTAAGCTCTCGACTTAGCCGGGTTCAACTCCAAGCTTCAAATCTACATAGGATTTCATTGCTCGACCAGCGAGACGACGGAAACGTTTTTGCTCTCGGGTCATAATCAGACCACCAATCCAACTCAAGAAATGACCCGGTCTTGAGATGACCGTAATTCGAAACTGAACTTCATTTGTAATCGTATCTATCTCAACACTAAAGCACTCTTCACCTTTTGCAATGTGTCCAGGTAGGGTGCCATACGCAAATCCAAACTGTCTTACACGACCGTCTCGCAGGCTGGATTCAGACAGTCGATAGAGGATGCGGGCTGGATTTAGAATCCACAAACCATAACCTCTAAATAACACTGCGACACAAGTTTGTAGTGAAGTGTCGATGCCCACCGGGTGTAGGGATGCCATGGAATGGTTGAACATTTGCCAACTGTCTATGGCTTCCTTGGCTGCTTCGAATACTTCGTCACCTGAACCCAGGCTGGTTGTGAAGCGATTTAGCCGAAATCCTTTAGGTCCGTCACCGTCTACAAGTAGCTCGCGAGTGACACCCGTAAACGGATAATTGAATTCCGCTTCACGACTTGAATCCAGAATGCGTTCTATATCCCGACCACTTGGTTTTCTTAGCTTAATCATGTTATCTATACCCGCTCATCGAGGCCGCGATTAACAGTATTTTTTCGAATACCGATGCTTAACTACGACGGCTTGCTTGAAGTCCTGGGATAAAAAAGCACAGAGCTGAAACGGCGCCAAAGACTAACAGTGCATATCGTGGAAACACAGCCATTACCGGTGCTGTGGCAAAGAGAACGATCGCGTGAATGTAAAACCGTCCACCAAGGATGCCGGCCTTCATGGTGAAGACTGTGCCACTTACCAACGCAAGCACGGGCGCTAATGCTAGTGGTGGTTGATCGAGTAGCCACTCCACGGGAAACAACAGAGCAATTGCTAACATGCTGGCGCCCCAAGCGTGAGCAATCTGACGTTCCACAAATGTCACCGGCCCCATCTTGCGTCTCATACCCCAGAAGACAGACGACCATGTACCCAACCCGGCAGTCCACAGCGCGAAATAAGACCAACGGTTTTCAATCTGGTTCAAGTGCATGAGATTCGTAACGACACAGACTACAAATAACGCCAGACTGTGCCACATCCACAAACGACCCCAGTTTTGAAGTATGTGTGAATGATGCGTTTCACTGAATAATCTAGCCACTACGTGACCGAGTCGCCCGCTTCTCGCCGATACAACCTCGTCATGAAGAAATGCTGATAGATCAGCAGATAGTGATTCCGCAGAGCCATATCTTAGGTCTACTGGTTTCTGGATACTCTTCTGGACAATCATTTCGACATCGCGAGGTATTTTCGAGTTGAGCAACCTGGGAGAAACCGGCTCTTCCTGTAATACCATCAGCACAATATCCACAGGGGTGGCAGCCTGAAACAGGGGCCTGCCGGTGATCATGTGATACAGCAATGCACCTAAGCTATAGATGTCCGAGTGAGTGCCGATCTCTCCTCGCTCACCCGCTGCCTGCTCCGGTGACATGTATGCCGGCGTCCCAATTACAACGCCAGTTTGTGTCAAATCCTTGTCAGTTGAGATTTGTTTCGCGAGTCCAAAGTCTGTTACATGGGCGTGGCCGTCTGAATCAATCAAGATGTTTGACGGCTTCAAGTCGCGATGCAAAATCCCTTTTCGATGAGCAAAGTGGATTGCATCACACACCTGAATTGCTATTCGACATGCATGGCTTATATCCATCGGGCCGGATAACAGAATGTCACTCAACGGCTTACCATCGATAAACTTCATGCTAAAGTACGGCCGACCATCTGCATCACCCACTTCATATACTGGTACGATGCCCGCATGTGTTAAACCTGCCGCGGACTCCGCCTCCTGACGAAATCGCCCTTGCTGCTCGAGGGTTGCCAAGTCACCCTGTAACAGCATCTTCACGGCAACGGTTCGATTAAGACTTTTTTGTCTGGCCTTATAAACGACCCCCATACCACCACGACCAATTTCTTCGATAAGCTTATAATCGCCAAAGTCATCTGGCATCACTGTCGTGGACACATCGACGGTGTTTTCTATCTCTACAGAGAATTCGGCGGCGACGTCTGTGACTGCAACCATCGCCCAGAGCTGTCGAAGTTCATCTGCCAAGTCAGGATACTGAGCACACACCTCATTCAGCTCTGATGAATCTGCTCCATCAAGCTGCAACTGAGAAAGCAACTCTGCAAGTTGAATATCCCGTTCATGTGAACTGGCATCGTGAGCTGGAAATGGATGTATATTATCTTCCATTGTCTCAGTCACTTTGAGAATCGTTGATCAGGTGTTCACGCAGTTTCTTTAGCGCCCGCAAATACCGCATGCTAGCTGCTTGCTCCGAGATTTCAAGAACGTCCGCGACTTCCTGATTTCCTAGTTGTTCGTAGTGACGCATTAGGATTATATCCCGATCGGTAGCAGACAAATCTGCAATAGCGAGCTCCACCTGTTTGGCAATCTCTTTCTGAGTGGCCCTGGCTGCCGGTGTGAGTTCCTTGTCCTCGAGTACTCCCGCTAACAAAATAGTGGAGCGTCTGTCGTTTGGCCGACCATCAATCGCCTGCTCCCTATCAACACTCCGCTTGGCGGACTTGCGGTGGCGCCGGTGTGCATCAATGATCCGATCTTTTGCAATCTGCCTTATCCATAAATGAAACGGCATCTTACCTTTGGATAAGAAATCTGAGAGTCGCCTATTCGCTTCGAGCATGACGTTTTGCAACACATCACTAACCGCAATACGTCGGCGGATTTTATGATCCAGACGCAGTTTGATCAGGCGTTCCACCGATGCACGGTGCCGTATGAGCAGCTCATTACGTGCTTCGGGATCGCCATCACCCACGCGAATTAATAGCTTTTCAGTTTTATCGGATTCTGGCCACAGCACTTATACACGTCATGTTTCACTAACTTTATCGCTCTGGATAACAAACCGTATCAGCGACCGGCATTTAACATCCAGAACCAGTGTCTACGTCTCATACATTAATATTACACATGTTCTCGCAGGAGCATAAAAACAGGCCTGAAAACTAAACGGTTTCCAAGCCTGTTTGTTAATACAATTCTGATCTAGATTACTTTGCAGTGGCAAACTTGTAGATGATTCCGCCACCAAGCTGAGTTGTCAGATAGACTTCGCCCTGTTCATCTTCGCCAAAAGTAATGATTGGCAGATTCATACTCTTGATTTCATGATTGCCAAGAATCTTACCGCTCGGCGTGTGCTCAAGTGCCCATACCTTGCCACTGACATAGTCAGCATACATGTACATACCCTTTAGTGATGGAACAGCTGAGCCTCTATAAACGTGCCCACCGGTAATGGATTTTCCAACATCGTGATGATACTCGAATATCGGATCGATAAGTTTGTCGCTCGCTTCTGATCCGTTGTCACCAAACTTGTGCTTAGCTTCGCGAAGATTCCAACCGTAGTTACCACCCTTTACTACGATATTGATTTCTTCCCAGATGTTCTGACCAACATCGGCGGCATAAAGTGCACCAGTTTTCCGGTCAAATGAGAGTCGCCATACATTCCGAAATCCATAGGCGTAGATTTCCGGCCGCGCTTCCTTAAGCCCAACGAAAGGATTGTCAGCGGGAATGGCGTAATTATGATCTTTGGACTTCTTATCTACATCAATACGAAGAATGGAACCGTTAAGAGTAGCCAGATTCTGACCATTCTTGAATGGATCGTTCGCCTTACCGCCATCACCAAGTGCGATGTATAGATAGCCGTCGTGACCAAATGCAAGCGTTCCTCCGTTGTGATTCCAAAACGGTTGTGGAATCCGCATCAGCTCAACTTCAGAATCCGGATCAGCTTTGCTGGGATCTGTGCTGCTTACATTAAAGCGAGAAATAACGCTTACGTGAGGCTCATCTGTTGTGGTGTAAAACAGGAAAAACTGACCGTTTTTCTTGTAATCCGGATGGATGGCAAACCCAAGCAATCCTTCTTCGTTTTCTTTATCGATGTAACGAACACTTTCCTCGATATCCAGATACAGATTTGGCTCGGAAACGTCGGCCTTGTTTTCAAAGCAGTAGATTTTTCCAATCTGCGATGCCACAAACAACCGATTTGATCCATCATTTGCGTGCGTCACAACAATCGGACGGGCGATTCGCAGTTCCGGAAACGCCTGAACGATTTCAACTTTTGGCGCTTCGGCCAAAACGGTCGTACTGGATACCAATAATGTGGCCGCAATCGCGGCAAGCACTTTAACCAACTTCATTACTTCGATTCCTCTTTACAAACAAACTAGAGCTTATTCGTTAGCCTTTTTTACCTTGATAAGGGAGACCTTAAAGATGAGCGCTTCATTTGGACCAATATCTTGTCCGGCACCACGTGTTCCGTAAGCTAATTCTGCTGGAATATATAGCTCGTATTCAGCACCTTCCTTCATCAGCTGAAGTGCTTCGGTCCAACCCTTGATAACTCCGTTCACTGGGAAGGTAGCTGGTTGACCTCGTTTAATTGAGCTATCAAATACCTTGTTGTTAATCAAACGGCCTTCGTAATGAACAGTGACTTCATCCGATGCAAGTGGCGATGCACCATCACCTTTCTTTACTACGCGATACTGCAGACCACTCTTGGTCGTCATGACACCTTCTTTTTTACCATTAGCTTCCAAGAATGCCTGACCTTTTTTCAAGTTAGCAGCAGCGGCAACTTTTGCTTCTTCCGCAGCTTTAGCGGCCATTTGCTGCTGCAGCTTCTGCATGACAGCGATCATTTCCTCTTCCGATAATCTACTCTCTTTACCAGCAAGTGCTTCCTTGAGTGCTGAAACGAGGATATCAACATCCACATCGAGCTTTTGCCCAACGATGGATTCACCGATATTTCTTCCAATTACATAGCTCGCATCGTTCTTGATGGACTCCGTCTCGGCGGGCTTCTTGTCTTCGCTTTTGTCATCATCTTGCGACAGTGCCTGAGTCGACAGCATCGAAATCAATGCTAAGCTCATTAATATGCGTTTCATCGTAATTCCCTTTCAAAGGATCAACTGGGGATTGGTTGGGAACAAAGAAGGAACTGCCTGTGGATCACGGTGTCATTGGGCTTTCCGTGATCTCCTTATCCCCGTTGCACTTATGTGCCTAATACGTGAGGTACTGTGCAAGCGTCTAAACCGTTAAGTATACGCTTTAAATCTGCGCAAGGTCAGTGGGCAGATGCCACAGAAGATGACCTATTGATTCGGTCTTGCCTGAAGGATTTTAAGCACTTGCTGCGCCTCTATATCCCAAACACGGATCTCTCCACTGAAATCGCCGCTGATGATTCTTGATCCGTCTGCCGAAAAATCCAGGCTGAATACCCAGTCCCTGTGTCCATCAAACGATGCCATCTCCTGACCATCTGAAATTCTGAAAATGTTGATTCGACCATTTGCACCGGCCACCGCTAGCTTGTCACCATGAATCTTCAATGTCAAAACCTGATCACCTAGGTTATGCGCGATGAACCGAGTATGACCCATCTTAAAAAATCGGCCCTCCATATCGGCTGCGGTACCATTTTCATTCTTCGCTTTGACGGGATCCCATACACGTATCGAACTGCCTTCACCTGCTGAGTACAAAAGCCTGGTATTTGAATCGGATCTGATATCGTTAATGGTAAACCGACCCGACTGGCCACCAAGTTGCAAACGATGGCCGTTGTAAATCGTGAACAAAGTCCCGTCATGGGCTGAATGTACTTTGGCTGTTTGATCGCGGCTCGTAGTGACTACAAATCGATCGTCATGACTAAACGCCACTCCGGTAACCCAATTCGAATGTGATCGAGTCTGCCATAGCAACTCGGATGTCTTCACGGCGTACATACGAGTTTCCTTAGCAGCCGTCCCCACTGCAACTCGATTACCGTCTGAGTTCACCGCGCAACATAACACGATATCGTCAAATGTCCCGAAGACCTTTGTGCGTTCTCCAGAATCCACATCAACCAAGGATAATTCACCGTATTCACCAGGCGTGCCACCAGCAACGAAAAGTTGCTCAGCTGTCTGCGTCCAAATAACGGACTGAATTCTTTGGGGAAGATTCTGAAGACGTTTAATGAGCTTCATTTCATCAAGATCCCAAATTAAAACCTCGTGATATCCACTTATGGCTATCTGGTTCTTTTCAGGATGACTAACAATGGTTTGCGCGGGCACTGATACTCGATAACTCTCCGGGCTCACCGGATGTTCTCTGGGAGGCAACTGTGTAACGAATCGTTTTCCAGATTCAGTGCCATCAAATATCGCACCCTCCGAAATCCACGTCTTGATGAGTGAAATCTCGGCGACAGCTAGCGAGTCATCTTTCTGCGGCATACGAATTGAGTCATCCTTTTCAAGGATGCGATGCAGCAACAACGACTCTTCAGGTTGACTGGATACCACTGGTCGTTCGTCGCTATCACCGGGTGTCAACAAGTAATCAAATGTGTGAAGCCTGTAGCCTCCTTCTGCCTTCTTATCACCGTGGCAACCTGCACAGCGTCGCAATAGAACAGGCGCCACATCTTTCATGAAACTAACCTGTTGTGCGTGAGCAACTCCGGTCAGCATCGACAAGGAGCCGACGAACAGCGTCAATATATAGATTATTCGATTCGTCATTAAAAACCTGCCCGACCGGTTAATGCTGAAACATAAATTCCGCAGTATTCACTAACGCCCAAATCAAATCACGAATTGCATCATCCCGATTTTCGTGCTTAGTGATAAACTCAGCCACAATCGTCTGTTCATGCTTAGTTGGATATCTGGAAAGTGCTGCCAAATACAAATGCTCGGTCAGTTCGATATCCGTTAACTCTTGATGTTTTTCCGCACTTGCATTCACCTGATCATATACATGCCGACCGTTGAGTAACTGCAGTGCCTGTTCCAAGGTTGGCTCATCCGTACGTTCGCAAACACATGCTGACATACGTTCCGGTTGCCCGAACGCTTTTAAAAAGTCACTGCGCTGTGGGTATGGGCGTTGTGTTGAATAGTCATTGCGTCCCCCCTGTCGAATCCTGTTTCTGAGAACCGGGATGCGACCGTCTCGAGTGTAGTAATACTCTCTTAGTATGTTCGTTTCAGAATTGGTACGTTGACCGCCCAATCGAATTAAGTGCGCTTGGTAATCTGGAATATCTGAAACGAGATTGGCATCGCCTTCATTGTCTTCCAAGTATGTGAAATTGACTGTGAAATGAAAGGCACCACCTTTATTTATTGGCTTAATCAGAAAACGATTAGTCCCTACCCCCATCGAGAACTCCACGATTCGCTCTTCGATCACATCAATAATCTGATTTTTGTCATAGATTCTTTTCCCGTTATGAATGATCCGTAGACCATCGTCTGCCGCACATGTAATCCTTATCTTGCACGGCCGATTCACCATTACTTCGTGATATGCATATGCTGCACCAATGTTTTTATCTGTAAACGTATTTGTTCGGTTATTCTCCCAGTCGGTTTGCAACAACCACTTTTTTCCTTCGATTTGCTGAGTTAAATCAACCGTATCCGATTCATCGATAAGCTCCTTCATTTGCGCTTCTTCATGACTGCCTGCTTTAAATGGACCAATCAACCACCAGCGTCCATGAACAAATGCAGCTTCATCAAAGCGTCTTCGATATTCCTGCTGCCATCCATTAAACGCGTTGTCTAACTCCCTTTGCACCAGTTGAAGTTCATCCCGCGTAGAGGCTATCACCTGATCAATTTCCTCAATGGGCCGTAACACCCCAGTCGTATACCCGATGGCATCCTGCAATTGTTCCGCCGTCAGTAACCGCGCCGTCGCGTGTGAAAACAGTGAGTCATCTGTTTCATTAAACTCTGTGGTTGCTGTCGTGCGTTGATATGTCTGGCTGTTACAAATCAACCTGTACATGCGCTTGCGATCATAACCGGATTTAATAAATTCATCTGCAAGAGCCTCAAGCAAGTCAACATTGGATGCAGGATTAGAGCTTCGGAAATCATCGATAGGTTCAACAATGCCACGTCCAAGTAAATGAGCCCAGATCCGGTTAACTTCCACTCTCGCAAAGAATGGGTTGGTATCAGACGTTAACCAGTTTGAAAAATCTTCCCGTGGGTCAATCTCTTGTCCGGATTTAAACAATTCAACTCGATCGTCCTCCATACCCCAGGGTGGCATCGCCTTCCCCGTCGTTGGGTTGGACATTCCTCCGGAGCTTGATATGCCAATCGAAGGTCCCGCATGATTTATGCCAACGAAGACACTACCGATACTGTAGTAGTCGTTTTGCGTCCAATTTTCAAACGGATGATTATGGCACTTGGCACACTGAATTCTTGACCCCATAAAAACCTGAGCTGTTGATTCAGTTAGATCTTTTGGATCATTGATAGCCGCAATGTAATTTGCTTCCGGTACAAAACGTGAATCACCTTTAGCAGTCAACACTTTCTTCGCTAACTCATCAAATGGCATATTTCCAAAAACAGCATTGGTTAGCCACTCTGAGAACAACTCTGCACGACCATCTGTTAGCACTTCAGGATTCACCCGCATCAAATCTGCGATGCGAAGTGATTGGAAATGGGCAAACGCCCGCGATTCCAGCAACTTATTAATTAGATCCGAACGTTTGGATTCCGATTTATCCTGTAGGAATTCGCGCGTTACATTTGTCGAAGGTAATAACCCAGTAAGATCCAGATAAAGGCGTCGTATAAACACCTCATCTGAGCAGGTTGCCGACGGAGCGTATTGCAGTAATTTCAGACGCTTATTGACCAGAGAGTCAACAAAACTATTCTCCTCCACCTCCGGCCATTTGAACCCCTCCACATCTTCGCAAATCGTAAAATGCACGCTTTGCAGATGTTCCATGTATCTCACAGTCACGGCAGACTGCCCACGTGTTTTCCCTTGAACTAGCCCGTCTGCGGTTACTTCGATGACATCCGAATGGGAAATGGTATACGTTGCAATATCCGTTACATCGCGGATCGATCCGTCGTCAAAATATGCTCTGACACTCAGTTGTTGCTCGTGAAACGGTGCAAAGAGTATTCGATTCTCTCCAGGAAAGACTTCGATATTCACGCAAATTGGTTCCGTTACGGGATCGTCGTTACATCCTTCGTGAATCCAATCTCGGAGAATCGTATACGCCACATCTGTTTTTCGCAACTTCTTACCGCCAACATGAGGTACACGTAGCATTGGCTTTTTCAGAATCAGACTCTCTTCCGGTTCGAACACATTTGTCCTGCGATTAAGGCCACTGCGAACGAGAGATTTCTTGTCCAGAACCGGATCAAATGCAAACAACGACAAAGAGAATCCACCTTTGCCTTCTGGTGAACCATGGCAACTGCCTGCATTGCATCCTTGTTTCGTGATTACGGCCAACGCTTCAGAACGAAATCGGACGGGGT
Source organism: Pirellulales bacterium (assembly GCA_022451045.1). Lineage (GTDB taxonomy): Bacteria > Planctomycetota > Planctomycetia > Pirellulales > Pirellulaceae > UBA11883. The sequence continues at coordinate 20,674 of JAKUOW010000058.1, forward strand.
CCGGGTTTCTGGTACCACTTACCGTTACATTGATCGTCGCTTGATGATCACCCATCTTGGCTGTTAGCAGACCTTTACCGTCTGCAGAAGCGGTTACAAGACCCTCTGTGGTCAGGCTGAATATCTCAAAAGCACCGCCGCTAAATCCGCCGCCAGTAAAGTACTTCACTTCACGTGTAAGATCGCGGACGACACCATCAGAGTATTCACCGAGAACAACCAGCTGCGCCTTTGCTCGTTTCGAGTTGAGATTTCGTTTGTCCGGGTAAATCGAAAGTGATTCCAGATATGCAGCAGTTGCTGGTGAAATAGCCAGCAGTAACAGGATCA
>JAKUOW010000059.1 GCA_022451045.1 Pirellulales bacterium
ATTTTCCGGCGTAACGATCGAAATGCTGGTATCCAATGGTTGATGTTGTTTAGCCATAGCCGGCGGGGATCTGTTATTTACTGGGGGTTACTGTCTTACGTCATTCGCGTGACAACTACTGTATTACATTTTGATTGAAATCCGGTTTGAAATCAAAATATCGTTCGCTACAGAATTGCGATCCACCTGTCCCTGTTATTGAAATGTGTGTGTTTCCGTGTACAACCAAATGAACATACATTCGATTAGATTTACAGGAAATGATGAGATATGAAGCTTGATGGAAAACTGGCTGTCGTTACCGGTGGTGGCACAGGCATTGGCTTGGGTATTGTTCACGCCTTTGCGGCTGAAGGCTGTAAAGTTATTATTTGTGGTCGCCGCGAAGAGCCACTCAAAGAGGCTGCAGATGCATGGTCTGGCAACGGAGAGATCTTGTATCACACGTGCGACGTATCCTGTAAAGAAAGCGTGAAAGAATTTTTCGATTGGGTGAAAGAGACTTCCGGTATACCGGACATCCTTGTAAATTCGGCAGGTACGAATATCCCAAACCGAACGATCGCTGAGATGGGACAAGATCAATGGGATCAGGTCATGGCTATTAATGCGAGTGGTTCGTACTACTGTATGTATGAAGTACTAAGCGAAATGCGAGAGCGCAAGGATGGATTGATCATAAATATCTCTTCGACATCTGGTATTCGCGCGTCTGCATTGGGCGGGATTGCATACTCTGCATCTAAATTCGCTGTTGCCGCACTAGGCATTTCAGCAGCAAACGAAGTGGCTGCTGATAACGTGAAAATTACAAATATCTATCCTGGTGAAGTTGATACTCCGATTCTTGAGAAACGACCAGCGACTGTCACCGAGGAACATCGGGCTCGCATGCTCAAGCCGGAATCATTAGGGCACTTGGCATTATCAATTGCACTACTGCCACAGGGCGCGCATGTACCGGAAGTTACGATTAAGCCTCTGCTTCAAGAATTCATGTAAATCGTACAGGCAATATAAAAAAAGAGCCGGTGGCTAGTAATTAGCAACCGGCTCTTTTTTGTATTTAATCATCACATCAGCCGCTAGCTGACTTCCCATGTGTCTCCGGCATTAAAGAGTGCATCGAGTTCACCGGTACCCTTTTGTTCACGGGCTGCTTCGATCTGGCTGTTGAGCATATCGTCGTAAACCGGAGCATCTACACTTCGGAATACACCGATTGGCTCTGGAAATTCCGGTTGTCGCATGCGTGCAAGCAGAAAAGCGAGTGTTGGTTCCGATGCCTTCTCATCATGGAATAGCAGGTCATCTTCGGTAATACCTTTACCAAGCTCAACGACTTCCGGTGTGATACCATTTAGTCGGATTCCTTTGTCTCGGTCTTTACCGAAGATCATCGGTTTACCATGCTCAAGTTCCAAAACGTTGTCGGTCTTCGTTTCCCGATCGGTCGCATATTTGAAAGCGCCGTCGTTGAAGATATTACAGTTTTGATAAACCTCTACAAATGAGGCGCCTTTGTGAGCGGCAGCTGCTAACAGTGTTTTTCCAAGATGCTTGATGTTCACATCTATTGAGCGAGCGACAAATGCTCCGTCACATCCCATGGCAACGGACAAAGGTGTGAGTGGGTTATCAATCGAGCCCATTGGGGTACTTTTGGTAACCTTCCCTGTTTCCGATGTTGGCGAGTACTGGCCTTTTGTTAATCCATAGATGCGGTTGTTAAACAGTATGATATTTATATCGACATTTCGACGCAAAGCGTGCATCAGATGATTACCACCGATACTCAAAGAGTCACCATCACCGGTGATTACCCAGACTTGGAGGTCAGGACGCACAGACTTTAGTCCGGTGGCAAACGCAGGTGCCCGCCCGTGGATACTGTGCATTCCGTAGGTATTCATGTAGTACGGAAAACGACTTGAACATCCAATTCCGGATATAAAAACAGTCTTCTCACGCGGAAATGCCTGCTCAGCCAGTGCTTTCTTCATTTGGGCCAATATGGAGTAGTCTCCACAGCCAGGACACCAGCGCACGTCTTGGTCGCTACCAAAGTCAGCAGGTTTAAGTACAGGAAGTTCAGTGCTCATTAGTCATCACCATTTTATCGGTGGAGGTCGATTATTTTGTTTTAAAGGAGTTAGCGAAACTTGGCTTCAATTTCTGTAACCGTAAATGGGCGTCCCTTTACTTTGTTAAGCGTTTCAGCTTCTAACAGGAATTCACTGCGAATAATTGTATTAAGTTGTCCCAGATTAAGTTCGGGAATGAGTACTTTCTTGAAGTTGCCAAGAATAGTCTCCAGATTACGTGGGAAAGGACACAGGTGTCTTAAGTGAGCATGGCCGACTGAAAGGCCATCACTGACACACCGCGTAACGGCTGTCACACATGCCCCGTATGTACCACCCCAACTCAGAACTAATACATCACCGGACTGTTCACCGAAAACTTCCTGTTCTGGAATGAATTCAGCAATCTTCTGTACCTTTTCATTACGCAGCTCGCACATTCGCTGATGATTGTCAGGGTCGTAACTGACATTCCCAGTGTTCTCTTGCTTTTCAAGACCACCAATGCGATGTTCCAGGCCCTTCGTCCCTGGAATGGCCCATGGACGAGCTAAATCTTCGTTTCGTAGATAAGGCAAAAATGGCTCTGCGTCTTCTTCTCGTGGTCCGGGATGTTGAATATTGATTTCCGGCAAATCAGCAGCATTTGGAATCAACCATGGTTCAGCACCGTTGGCAATATAGCCGTCTGACAGCAACAACACGGGAATCATATATTTTGATGCGATTTGCCATGCTTCGATCGCTGTACGGAAGCAATCTGATGGGCTTCGAGGAGCAATAATTGGCAAGGGCGACTCACCGTTCCTGCCGTACATTGCCTGATACAAGTCCGACTGTTCTGTTTTTGTCGGCAGACCCGTACTTGGTCCACCACGTTGGATGTTGATCACGATCATCGGCAATTCGAGAATCATCCCGAGTCCGATGGCTTCTCCCTTTAGTGCGATGCCAGGGCCGCTGGAGGTAGTTATGGCCATCGCGCCGCCAAATGCAGCGCCTATCGTCGAGCACACGGCGGCGATTTCGTCTTCAGCTTGAAATGTTCGAACACCAAAATGCTTGTGCCGGCTTAGCTCGTGAAGAATATCACTAGCCGGTGTAATAGGATATGATCCTAGGAACAATTCCTTGCCACTAAGTCGTGCAGCCGTAACGCACCCAAGTGCTAAGGCCTGGTTTCCCATGATGTTCCGATATGTACCCGGCTCTAGTTTTGCGGGGGTAACATGGTAGGTACTCAGTGCAGATTCTGTAGTTTCGCCGAAGTTCCAACCGGCCTTTAATGCACGTTCATTCGCACCGGAGATCTCTGGTTTATTCCCAAACTTTTGTTCAATGAATGTAAGAGTTGGTTGCAGGTCGCGGCCATACAGCCAGTAAATAAATCCCATCGCAAAGAAGTTCTTACAGCGGTCTGCAATCTTCGTGCTTAATTCAAGTTCTTCAACAGCTGCACGTGTCAGGGTTGTCATACCGATCTTAATGACTCGATAGTTGTTTTCGAGATCAGGATCATCCAGTGGATCTTCTTCGATATCAGCAAGGCGAAAATCTTTATCTGTGAATGAGTCGGTATTCACAACCAGTGTGCCGCCTTTACGTAGATCACCGATATTGGTGATGTAAGCGGCTGGGTTCATGACCACGAGCGTGTCGAGTTGGTCGCCTGGCGTGAAGATATCTTCTGATGCAAACTGAACCTGAAATCCACTGACTCCTGCGCGCGTGCCTCGAGGTGCACGAATCTCAGCAGGGAAATCCGGGAAGGTTGCTACATCGTTACCTGCTAGTGCAGATGTATTGGTTAATTGGCTTCCTGTCAGTTGCATTCCGTCGCCGGAGTCACCGGCCAGTCGGACGGTTGCACTGGAAATGTTCTCTACAGGGCGGTCGCTAGCATTTACTGGGGCTGTAGTCGACATTGTTGATCCGTTAACTGCTGTAGGTTTGAGTCGATATCAAAGGTGATTGAGCTCTCATAGTATTATTCGCATGTGAGACTACACTATTGAGCGCTTTATGAAAATTGCGTTTTGCAGAGTGAGAATAACGCGATAGTGGTTTAGGTGGGCACACGATCTCATTTGAATGACGGGAAGACAGCGAGCTGATTCCTTTCAGTGCTTACCGTATCAACCATCCAGGTCCATTCAGTACAACAAGACTGTGTGGGTTGGGAGGTCATTCAAACAACTTTCGGCATGATTTAATGCCAATTCACGTTGTTTGAATTCCAGGAATAACCTGACAACGTATCACTTGGTATTAGGAAAAACGGTTTTGTTTTCTCCAGTTGTAATAGCGTAAGTTATACCCTCCTTAACTAGAAATTTACCACCTTACATAGATCCTTAGAACCACAGTTTTAAGAGTTTTTTCATTAAAAACTCATCGGCGATAAATCACTGCTTCTTGTAGAAATTCGATAGGTCGAATCCGCCGCGTTGTTCTTCTTCAAGTAACTTAACCCGTTGGGACAACTGCTCTAGCAATCGGGTCATTTGTAGTATCTGCTGCTTGGAACCATCATCCGGTTTTGGCTTAGGAACGGTTGGATAGCCCAGATGACGTTGAAGTGCAGCAAACAGATATAGTGGATCTTTTTGCCGATTCGCAAAGGCCACTTTGCCTTCTTTTTCATCAAACAGGATCGAGTGATCTTTCAAGTCCACTTCACGGCCAAGCTGTCGCTGTTGATTTACGAAGAACCAACTACGGGCATAGATTAAGTCAGCAATTTCTACGATTCCGATTTGTCGTCTCACTATTAAGATCCACTCTTTCCAGTGTTCGTCAAAGTGATCGTCATTAGCAATTGCAGCGAGTCCTTGATCATATGTAAGGCGATTTCTACACAATGCCTCGAATTCATACATAAATAATCCCTGCCGACTTGGTGTCTTAGCACGGTATTCTGCTTCTCGCTGAAGGATTTCAATGGCAACACGGATGTCGAACCGGCCACGGTCGCTTTCTGCTTCTGACATCAAATAAGTCTGAAATGGTGAGAAGTAGTGCCTGAGTTGCTGCATAGCCGGGTACATTGTGCCGCTATGCTTCAACTCGGCGAGCATATAGTCAATTGCCATTGGAAGTTTGGTCGTGGCAAGAGTTTCAGCACGTAACTGTTCGAGAATCTCCTGCATGGGAATATTCTCTGGCAGACGCTTAGCGATTACTTCGAAGAAGTATGCCTGCTCAATATATTCTTCGCGGTTTAGCATGAATGATCTTGTGATCTTGTAATTAATACAATCGGCATGAGTGTAACCATGGTGTTGTTGGTATGCGTATTACCAAAACTCACTATCTATGCGACTAGCTACTACCACGTTTATAATACAAGGTACCCATTAGAGTTACATGGCACCCAGTGCAGTTACAAACTGTATTTTGACATCGCCATTAAGAGTTGTCATACGAAAGTACCCAATAAATGACGCAACAATTTTCATCAGTCCGGGAAGCCGTAGACGCCATTGCTCGTGGTGAAGTCGTAATCGTTGTTGATGCCGAAGATCGGGAGAACGAAGGCGACTTTATTTGTGCTGCGGAGAAGGCAACACCTGACACCATTAACTTTATTCTGTCAGGCCGTGGTGACTTTTGCATGTCTGTACTGCAAGAGACGAGTGATCGCCTCGAGTTAACGCCACTGGTAGATTCCAACACAACTCGAATGGGTACAGCGTTCATAACCCCACTTGATCACATCAAATGCAAAACAGGGATCACAGCCGATGAACGGTGCCTTACTGTAAAGACAATTGCAGATCCAGAGAGTCGTCCAGATGACTTCATGAAGCCTGGGCACGTACATCTGCTGGTGGCCAAACAAGGTGGTGTACTTCGACGTGCTGGCCATACGGAAGCCGCTGTGGACTTAGCAAGAATGGCAGGACTTACCCCGGCGGGTGTCCTTTGCGAGATATTAGATGAAACAGGAAATCGCGCATCACGGGAACTCTTGTTTGACATCGCAGCCGAGAATGATCTCAAGATCATTTCGATCGAACAACTTATCGCGCATCGTCGCGTCAATGAGAAACTTGTTCACCGTAATGCGGAAGCAACAATACCAACTCGTTTCGGTGAATTTGACATCATCGTCTATGGGGTGGAATTCGAACCGCAAGAACCGCTTGCGCTTGTCATGGGTGACTTAAATGCTACTTCAAATCCGCCGTTGGTACGCATGCACTCGAGTTGCTTTACCGGTGATCTCGTTTCCTCTCTTCGCTGTGACTGCGGTGACCAATTTGCAATCGCGCTTGAGATGATTAGTAACGAAAGTTGTGGTGTTCTTGTGTATCTACCACAGGAAGGTCGTGGAATCGGATTAGTTGAAAAGATTAAAGCTTACGCATTACAAGAACAAGGAATGGATACCGTGGAAGCAAATCATGCTCTTGGACATAAAGCTGATATGCGTGACTACGGAGTCGGCCTGCAAATCCTTAAGGACCTTGGCCTTAGCGAAGTACGACTCCTGACGAATAATCCAAAGAAGACCGAGGCGTTTAACTTGCGTGGCTTCGATGTGACCGTTGTTGATCAGGTACCAATTGTTGCGTCTCCCAATAAGCACAACATTAAATACCTCAACACCAAGAGAGACAAACTCGGGCATTCACTGCCGTCGATTAACGACTAGAGTTACTTCTGTTCATCAAGCACTGTTCGAGCTAACTTCTTGATCGTCTCTTCAAGTTTTTGCACCTGATGTGCAACCGCGGCGATTTTTCCATCGGGTCCGATCACTATCATCGTGGGAATTCCCGCAACGGAAAACTGCTTGGCGTAATTCTGTGCATCTTCCGTGATAATGTTTTCCCATTGAATCGCGTTGGCATCCACGTATCTTGCGAGTGCTTCCTGGTCTTTGTCTAGGTTAATACCAATCACATCAAACACGTCGCGTGGCAATCGATCATAGATGGCCTTGAGCTTGGGCATCTCGCGGCGACAAGGGCCGCACCACGTGGCCCAGAAGTCAACAACGACGACTTTGCCCTTGTAGACTTCCCAATTCAAGTTCCCGCCAAAGGCTGTCAATCCACTGAATTCAGCTGTTTTTCCAACTAATGCAGATGCAGTTGTGCCTTTGGGTTTACTCAACTTGCGACCATAAGAAGCTAATTCCTTGTTGCTGCTTTCGACAAAGAGTTCTCCAAATCGTTTGAATTGTTCTTCGCGGTAGTTTGCATCGTCGAATCGGTTTATGACATGAACAGTAGCCGACGCCATTCGCAAGTGACGGTCGGAGAGCTTTGCGTTTTTAAGGTAACTGTATGTTTGGTCCAGCGCGTCGGGTACCGTGTCCAACTCAACATCATCTAAACCGATTACAAATGCTTCCTTTTGATAAAACTCCAAAACTCGCATAATACTTTCTCGATCGTCATCAGAGTGGGCTTTGACGGCGTTGGACAATAGCTCATTTGCATTATCGTTTCCGTAGGATGCCTGTTCATGAAGCATGTCCAGTTTTACTCGCACGGCGATTGTGTGGAATTTATCACTGGCTTTTGTTGCTAGTAGTCGATCTGCTGCATCTGCAACAGCCTCCATAAATCCTGGGCGAAATCGAATCGCTTTTGGCTTTTCCTGCATATCAAACAGGTAGTCCACAAGCTCGAGCGCACTTAATCCCTTAGGAGCTAGATATGGATTTTGTTGTTCAGGCTTTTCATTCTCAGCTTGTGTATAGACGCTTAGTAGAGGTAGAAATCTAGCAGGTATAAATGCACTATCGCCAGTAGATTCATCGGGTGTTTCGTTAGTATTGGTTTCACTTGGACTTTCTGCGCCATCTGCCTCTGTTTCGGCATCTAATATTTTCTGCAGTTCCAGTGCCAAGATACTGCTGTTTTGAAGGTGTTTTATGATCTTCCCATCTTTTCCAATGATGACCATACATGGAATCGAGTTAATGCCACATTCAAGTGCTGCAGGGATTTCCCACGGATCTTCAGCGGTGACCGGATCTAGGATAACAGGCCACTTCAACTGGCGGTTTGCAAGGAAGTTATCAAGTTGATTGCGGTCAATGTCCATGCTAAACCCAACGAAAACTACATCCTTGGATTTAAACTGCTCATGCACTTGTTCCATATGTGGCATAGCGGCTAGACACGGTGCACACCAGGTAGCCCAAAAATCGACAACGACAACTTTTCCCTTCAGCTGAGCCCAATCAAACGTCTCACCATTGAGCGTGTTGGCTGCCAGAGTCCACTCTTGCCCGGGAAGTGAGTTTCGTTTTCGAAGTGTGCCAAGCTCTCGTTTCATTTGTGTGAACACCGCCTCATCGTCATACGATGGGTAAGCGTCCTCAAGTAACTCGAGCACCTTGGTTGCCTCTGAATTATGTCCTTGTTCAATCAGGGTGGTGGCTAGTTGGATACTTTCCTGAAATATAAATACGTCGCGATCGTCGAAGGTGAGAAGTTGCTCCACGGATTTCAGCATCTCGGCGCGTGATTCATCAGATTCTTCAGTAAAGTACACACTTAACTTGTCTCCGAGTTGGACTTTGAACACCACAGCCTGCTCAAGAATCATTTTTGCTTGCCGAGCTACATCCGTATTCGAGCTTTGCTTAAATCCTTCCCCAATTTCATTGAATAATTCCTGGGCTAACTCGGATTCCTGAAGTTGATTGAGGATTAACGCTACACGTTGCAGGTTTTGAAATACATCCGCGTTGTCCTGACTTCCTTCTATCCAATCAATTGACTCCTGGGTGATGTCTCTTAAGTGTTTTACTATCTCAGCACGGTCTTTAGCACTAGTTAGTCGCTGATCAATAGAGATGTTGAACGCATATAGTTTTCCTGCCCCTGCCAACTCCTTATCACTGTTAGTTAGCAATTCTTGTACGAACCGCTGGCGTGCGGCATCAGCATTTGGCACCTTACCAATTGCAAGCGCTGTTAGCCCTTCAAATTTGACTGCTGCTGCCAGCAGTTTCTGTTCAGTCGAAGCAGATTCGATGCTCAGCAGCTTGTCAGCCTCTCGCACAAGTAGCTGCTGGTTCTTTAGATAATTTCTCGTCTGTTCTTGTTGTGTCGTACCCTCTGCTGGTGCGTCGCGCAACGTAGTAATTGTTTTCTCGACATCATTTGGATCCGTACTGGAAGAATCGGTGTTTGATACATCGGAAGTCCCATTATCAACTGCAGAAGATTGCTGTTGAGTGGTGTCTTCACTAGTGGATACCTGCGCAACGGTGTCCCTTGTATCGTTGTCAGATTTCTTGATGGAGTACTTGGATTTGCCAGTTATTTCGTCTGACTCGCCACCACATCCAAGTGCTAATGGCACTAGAAATAAGATAATGAGAAGGTAGGAATAGTGTTTCTTGAGATGTTGCATGTTAAAAATCTCTGTGGTCACGGCCGTGACAGTAAACGGGTATCTGTAGAAAAGAGTGCTTGTGCATTCAGATCTTATTAGGGCTGTTTCGGGTCCTTTTTTGAATAGCGATTTAGTTTAATTCCATTGAATTTATAGGAATCGACCAAGTTCACCACTACGAGAAGCGATTGCATCGATCCGCTTGCAAACGTCTGCATCCGGAATCAATGGAGGTGCATGATGCTCTTTTTGTCGCGCATCAATCACGAGTGAGCCTTTGCACCCCCAGTGCTTTCTTTCTGTCGTCGCTTCAATTCCACCGATATCAGCAGCGGGATTACTTTTGGTAACCATCGTCCAAATCAAGTCACTCACTGAATTACAGGAATCAACGCTATCTACTACTACGACCAGTGGAAACTGATTGATCGGTGATTGTGTCGTGAATTCATCACAAAAGGCCTGTATCGTCGGAGTGGACATGGTTGAAGACGCTTTCCAACGAGGACCTTGCAGAACCAATATACCGGGAATTCCGACTTTCGGATTCTTGAAGCCCGAGGGAAGACTTAAACCGGGTGGGACTTCTGTCGGTAGTTCTCTGATTGTTGGTCCCGCGGCAGCGATCACCAGTTTAGACCCCTGGTTGATGTTATCACCACTGTAATCCAGAGTGTCGATGGTTGTATTTGTTTGAAAGTGAAGGTCCCGCGTCCAGTCGACTCGGGAAAGGGCAAACCCAAGAAATGTCGGAATATCATGGATATCAATAGCATTGCACGTGTCATCGATGATCCACAGGTACTTTGCTAGTGATAACTGACCTTGCCCTAAAATCGCGTTAGCTTGTGTCAACAACTCCTGAGGCCTGTCTGTTGTTTGATACGGCGTATACCGTTCACTTCCGATTGCAAGAAGTAAAGGATGGACACCACCTATGTCGACAGCGTGAACAGCTTTCACACCTGGAAGTACACTTGGAATGACCGGGCCAGTTATTTCGTGGATGAGTTCGCCAAATCGAGTGTCTTCTTGAGGCGGTCTTCCTACAACCGTAAAAGGCCAAATTGCATTTTTCCTGTGATAGACACGTGCCACCTTTAATACAGGAAAGTCATGCTGAAGGCTGTAATACCCTAAATGATCTCCAAAAGGTCCTTCGGGTTTGGTTGTGCCATCAACGACTTGTCCCTGTATGCAAAAATCTGCGTTCCCGTAGATCGGTATGGGACTTGCGGATTGCACCATCGGAATGCGATGACCGGCCAGAGCACCTGCAAAGGTTAACTCTGACATGGACTCGGGCAAGGGCATTACGGCAGCAACAGACATAGCTGGCGTGCCGCCCACAAAAATATTGACGTCTAACGGTTTCCCTAATCGGTTTGCCGCTTCGTGATGGATACCGATTCCGCGGTGGAGTTGGTAGTGGAGTCCGATTTCCTGATCTTGTTCGTATTCACCGCCGGAGATTTGAACACGATACATTCCCAGATTGGAGTGTTTCATCCCAGGAGTTTCAGGATTATGTGTATAGACTTGTGGCAACGTGACAAATGCGCCGCCATCGTCCGGCCAACTCTTTAGTTGCGGTAAGTCGGTAATTGAGCACTGGTGTTCTAATACCGCTCCGGTTCTCTTCTTCCTTGGTACCATTCGTATGGCGTGAAGCGGAGTCTTGAGATGTTTCCAAGGACGTTTAAGAGCTGCACTAGGATCCAACTTCAAACTGACAAGTTTCTTAACGATTGGTAATGTGTCACGAAAGATGAAGCGAGCACGTTCGAGTGTACCGAATAGATTCGATACCATTCGAAACTGGCAGTTCTTGACATTGTTAAACAGAATGGCCGGCCCACCGGATTGAAACACACGTCGGTGGATTTCTGCAGCCTCAAGCTCCGCGTCCACTTCATCATCGATGGTGACAAGGTGACCGTGTTTTCGTAAGTCATCGACGCATTGTTCTAACGTCTTATAGCCCATGAATTCCTGATCTGGTTTTTGTAGTGTCTATCTCGGTCAAATTCCCGCTTGTTGGTTAATGATACCAGTTTGCATAACTTTCAGATGTACATGTCACAACGTGACTAGTTTTTTGTGTATCATCGCTAGGCAAACACACGAATCACACTCTTTCCAAGATAGGTAATCTCCGTGAGTATTTGTTCAACATCAGATTCGATTGAAACACTTGAGGCAGATGCACTTGTACTAGGTGTATTTGAGGACCAAGAATTGTCCGGTGTGGCAGCTCAAGTAAGTGAAGCTTCGAGTAATACACTCGCGGGATTAATTGAATCTGGTCACATAAAAACAAAATCCGGAAGTTGTACGGCATGGTTAGCTCCAAGTGGAGTTAGTTTTGAACGGGTATTTGTAGTTGGCTTGGGAAGAGCTGATGAATTTGAAAGAGTAAACGCCTACAAGGCGTTTGCAACAGCATCTAAAGAGATAGCAGCCGACGCAGATCAATCAGTTGTATTTGCAGTCGACCACTTGTCGGCTGAGTGCGTTGAAAGTGCAGTTACTGGTGTTCAAATTGGTTGTCACGGTCAGGACTTACTTCGCAAGGAAATCAGATTGAACTCTCTTGCAAATCAGACTTGGCTCACTACACACATGGAGGCTGTGGAAAGCGGTACGATCCTGGGTGAAGCCATAAACACCTGTCGTGATTTGGTAAATGGACCAGCGGGTCATATTTATCCAGAGTCATTTGCTGAACGTGCACAGGAAATTGCGGCAGATGCAAACTTCGAAATCGAAATATGGGATGAGCAACGACTCAAGTCCGAAGGTTGTGGTTCGCTACTCGCGGTGGCGCAGGGATCGGTGCGTCCTCCAAGGCTTTTGATTATGCGGTATCGAGGGTCAGATGCACCTAATCCGCAAATGGCTGTGATTGGAAAAGGGGTCACATTTGACTCCGGCGGCCTTTCACTGAAGTCAAGTGATGGCATGAAGACCATGAAGTGTGATATGGCCGGTGCAGCAACAACTCTTGCGACCATGCAAGCTATCTCCAAGCTTGGCTTATCTTGTCATGTGATTGGATTGGTGGGTCTGGTTGAGAACATGGTTAGCGGAAATTCATACAAGCTTGGCGATGTGTTAACGGCACGTAGTGGAAAGACAATTGAAGTGTTGAACACGGATGCCGAAGGGCGTCTGGTTCTTGCTGATGTATTAAATGTTGCTGATGAACTGAATCCTGACCACATGGTGGATTTGGCAACTCTCACAGGTGCTTGTGTTGTAGCTCTCGGTCTGGATGTTGTTGGGGTAATGACGAATGATCAGGCTTGGGCAGATACCATTCTTAATAATGCGGCCACTGTCGGTGAACGAGCCTGGCAATTGCCGATGTTTCCCGAATTTGCCGAGCAGCTAAAAAGTAAGTTAGCAGATGTAAAAAACATTGGCGAAGGACGCTGGGGTGGCGCAATAACAGCTGGTAAATTCCTTGAGGAGTTTGTGGAAGGTCGTTCGTGGGTACACTTGGATATCGCAGGTCCGGCATTTGCAGACTCTGCCAAAAGTTGGATCGATGGAGGAGCTAGCGGAGTGATGGTGAGAACGCTAGTAGAAGTAGCCAGAGGTCTTTGAGGTTTGAGGAGGAATTCATAGTGTGGTAATTGGCCGTCTGGAATTAACGACATGAATCTATTCTTTATCTATCTCTTTTGCGTACCGGCCTTGGGTATTCTTGCCCAATGGCTAGCATGGCGATTTAGATTTCCATCGATTCTTCTGTTGCTTGGATTTGGTATTGCGCTAGGTGTCTACCTATCACCGGCAGACATTATCGAGGGCCTGCTCAACGGCGAACAACATCATGAAGTAGTATCTGAAAACGCTCAATCAGGCACACCGGCTTATTCCGAGCAAGAGATTGACGATTTAGCAAACAAGTTTCTATTGCCCTTCGTTTCGTTGTCAGTAGCCGTCATCTTATTTGAAGGGGGATTAACATTACGTTGGTCAGAAATGCGAGAAGGAGGAAAAGCGACCGTCCAACTCGTTACGTTTGGCGCGATTGTGACATGGGGGCTCACGGCGCTTTGCACTTATTATTTAGCGGGATTGGACGACTGGAGAATTGCGGCCTTGGTCGGCGCATTTTTGGTGGTAACCGGTCCTACGGTGGTCGTCCCTCTACTCCGCCATATCCGTCCGTCGAAGAAGATGGGCTCAATTGTAAAGTGGGAAGGAATTGTCATTGACCCCGTCGGTGCCATTCTGGCTGTACTCGTTTATGAGTATATCCATGTCACTAGTGAATCAGATGGTGGGGGAGTTACCACGGTCCTGTGGCATATGGTTTCAACGGGTGTCGTCGGACTGGGCGTGGGTGTGATTAGCGGTTATCTGTTAGTTCAGCTCATTAAACGGTTTTGGATTCCGGACTATCTGCAAGCTGTCTCTTTCTTAGCTGTGACATTGCTGGCGTTTGGTGTTTCAAACTTGATGTTCCACGAGTCCGGATTGTTGACGGTAACCGTGTTGGGTATTTATCTGGTCAATCAAAAACAAGTAGCGATTCACCACGTTCGAGAGTTTAAGGAACACCTCTGGGTGTTCCTGATTTCTTGCCTCTTTATCGATCTTGGGTCAAACTACAAGCTTGAGAGTATTCAAGTGGTGGGAGTGAATGGCCTTTGGTTCTTGTTAGCGATGATCTTCGTCGTACGTCCGATCAGTGTGTTTGCTGCCACCATTAAAACGGGCCTTAGCATGCAAGAAAAAGTCTTCTTGTCGTTTCTTGCACCGCGTGGGATTGTTGCTGCTGCTGTCGCATCGGTTTTTTCGCTGGAGTTGGCAAACATAAATGTTGATCAGAATCTCAGGAGTCAGATTGTTCCTTTGACATTTGTCTTGATCGTAGGAACGGTGACTGTCTACGGTCTGTTCTCAGCACCACTGGCACGTTTGCTGAAACTGGCAGACGAGAATCCACAGGGTGTCTTGTTTGCAGGTGCTGGAGCGTGGGTGCGAGACATTGCAGAAGCGCTAATGAATCTAGATCAACAAGTGTTGTTAGTGGATTCAAGTTATGCGAATTGGCGCGAAACCCGGATGCGTGGTATTCCAGTTGAGTGTGCGAGCATTTTGTCAGAACACTTACTTGAGGAAACTGATCTCAGTGGAATTGGTCGTTTAGTAGCTGCCACGCCCAGTAACGAAGTCAATGCGTTGGCTGTTCAGGAATATACAAGTGTTTTTGAAAGCAAGAACGTCTTTCAGATGGCGCCGTGGGATATCAATGCAGGAAAGCGAACAAGTGTCTCAGAGCATTCACTCGGTCGCTTAGTTGCATCAGAGGATTTGCCTTACGTCCGCATCAGAAATGGCTACCGGCAAGGAGCCGAAGTAAAAACAACATTAATCACGGATGAATATACGATTGAGGATTTTTATGAGAAGTATGGTGCAGATAATGCTGCCGTACTGTTTGTGCTGGATTCAAACGGCCGATTGCACATTAACAGTGCGCATGAGCCCCATGATGTGAAGACAGGTGATACCGTGATCGCTATCGTCGGCTTACCAGTTCCTGATGGCCACATTTCTAAGCCATCAACTTCACATTAGTCACTTTGGATCATCCACGGTTGCACCGAGGTAGGTAGCAAGTGTTACCACGTTTCTGGCGAAGGATCGCATATCAATAATCGGTCCGTTATATTCTTGATTCTGATATTTCAGTGTGGAGTCTTCTGTCCAGGCTCCCCGATCGTCCAGAGTGCTTAGGATCTCGGTCGTCTGCTTTGTGAGAGTTTTGGTCAGTTGGAGTTTAGCTTGGCTAAAGAGGTCACGACTTAGAGTTGGTCCGTCTTTCAATAATCGATTGAATTGTCGTTCAATTGAATCAAGGCTAGAGCCAACTTTGAACGCATAGTGCGTCGGCATATCCGAATCATCATAAGTCAGCTTGTAGTCTCTGGTGAAAAAGAGCGGCTTGTTTGTTTTAAGTTCATAAAACCTAGCCAATTGCCCGTTGGGAAGCATTGATTTACGGAGATACTTAATCGCCGGCGGAATTGGTTTTAAGAATCTCTCTTCACCAGTTCTTTCATAAAGTGACATTAGCACTCGCATGATCCCTTGAGATTCACCACCAGTGATGGCAGGAGGCTCAAACTTCCTTGCCCATGCTGGATGTCCGTCATGGTTATATTGCTGAGACCATGCGGGCTGCGGCTCTGGCATTTGCGATATGAGAATAAAGTCCCCTGCCTTCAAGGCAGCGGTTCTGTATTTTGGATTGTTATAAATGATGGCTGCATCAAGCATCACGTTTATCGTGTCAGCGATTGAGTTGTCATTGAAGGTGTAGTAACTACGGTAGTCTTTCCCTTCATATTTGCGTGACCATTCTTTTGGATAGCCCGCACGTTTGACAGGAAAGTCTTCCGGTCTTGGTGGAGTATTAAAGCGTTGTGGCCATCCGCCATTTGGATACTGTGCATTTAATAGGCTCTCTAATGCTGTTGTGGTGGCTTCATGAATGGACTGATGTTTGAATTCCAATTCATGATCGAGTCGCATTAAGAAACTCAACGCGGACTGGGTGGTGTTGTCGTCAAGCGTTGTAACATTGCGTCGACCTGATGGATCTTTCACATCGGTTCGGTATGCGTATCGCTTACGAGATTCCGGAAGGAATTCGATCCGATAGTCCCACCCACCCGAAACAAGTTGTCCATGAACAAGTGCTTCGCCACATTTAATGGCAGCATCCAACAAGAAAGTTTCATCACACAATCTGAAGGCATCTAAGAACGCCTGCCCTACGCTAGGCGTGCCGGGAGGTTGCACCCATGCGGTATGTTCACCTGCTTGCCCTTCGCCTTCACGCAGCTTTAGGTCTGCGGAATAACGCCATAAGTAACCACCATTTATGGAAACAAAACGCTGGTAAAACCCAACGGCTCGTTCTAATTTGTTCTTAACGACAATGGTGGAAAGCGGTTCGCCAGATATGAGATGTGATGGTAAGTAAAGTGCAGTAAGTGTCAGTGCGCTGACTATTAGCTTTTTAGAGATCATGGAAAAACTCAGAGGAGGAAAGGTGGCGTTAGCCCCTGAATTTCTCTGTTCCAAGAAAGAAAGTGCGGGTGAGAGGATTCGAACCTCCACTCCCAAAAGGGAACATGGCCCTCAACCATGCGCGTCTGCCAGTTCCGCCACACCCGCGACTCCGAAATGCGTTCGGCGATATTTCAGTCTAGGTGAATTTATCGCTTCGTCAACAGGTCTGTTTATTACACCTTTTGGAGCAAAATAAATACGCAGTCTGTGAGGGATTCAAAATACGAAAGCGTGTTTTTCAATTCGCTAAACAAATACTGTAGATCTCCCCCATATAGCTCATTGCCATTAGAAGGATCAAATCGATGCGATACGGCATCCCAGGCCGAGTCAGAGAATACACCAAGGGTGTCTCCTGAATCCAGCAATAATTCAACATCTTCGTAACCCCCAGCGTCAACGGTGCCGAGATCAGGACCGTATTGAGCGACGGATACATTCTCTTGGCGTTTGATGAGCAGTACGCGGCAGTCACCGGCTGCAGAGAGTTGGAGTTGTGGCCCGTCACTTGTTGCCTGGATATTTACCATTGAAGCAAATTGGTCACCGACCCCACCGGTCCAGATAGATTGATTGGTGGATTCGAGTACTTCAGAAGGTTTTTGTGCGAGCTTTGTATAACACTGGGATGCGGTTTGAACAGATGCAGCAGTAAATGCAGCTTCGATGACACTGCCTTGTGCTGCTCCTAGGGTAGCGGAGATTTGATTGTCAGTAAAATCCCAATCAAAGAAACCGGATGTTAACGCACTGTTTTGAGATACGTGACCGCGAAGCAGCCATTGGTCACAGTCGATACTGGGGTTTGGTAGTCGGTTTTGTTGCCAGAGCATTCCATATTTCAGAGCACTCGTTTGATTTGCTATTGGCTCGGGTTCGGCTCGGGTTAACTCAGACTCAATATGGGATCCGATCAGTTCTGCCATTTTAGTGATGTGGTCATTTCCAGCCTCTGGTTCTTCGAAAAAGAACCAGAGTGTGCCTAGTGGCACCATGCCATCGACGACTGGAATACAAACAGCAGAGGGAAAATCTGTAGGTGCATTCCAATGTTTCATGCGCTCGGGGTTTTGGATTGTCACGACATGACCGGTGAGTGCTTTTAAGTCTGCATGAGCAGATTTTAGTTGCCGTTTATATTGCCAGTTGGACACAACACCTAACGAAGAGGGAACTTGAAGTAGGAGGTGTCGAGTTTCATCATCAATCAGGTACAAAGCAGCAGCAGATGCGTGTAGTACATCCACGCCATTGTTCAAGATTGCTTGAACACGGCATACGAGGTCATTTGGGTCATCATTAACGGAATCATCGCGTCTTAGATATGGTCGTGACTGGATTTCCGAAGAATCGTCGCTAGGATGGTCGTGGTGTCCGGCGAATAATCGCAAATGGTCAGATTCTCGTGTAGGCACAGTACTTTGGTGGGTTAGCAGGTTGTTCTCGCGCGGTATGTTCCATCAATTGCGCGCAGCTTGATGATGAAGCCAGATCCCGTGGCTTGCATCATTTATATCGTCGGGCAGGCGAACTGTTTGTTAAGAACAATTAATGCGGCAATATGGTACGAGTTGTGCAGGTTCTGACCCTGCTATGACTGTCGCAATCGTTACAACAGTTAGCGCTGAGTGCGCTATGGCGCAAAAAAGAAAGCCAAGCTGTTTTGCTTGGCTTTCGAGTGTTTCGACCGGCGTTGTTGGAAACTAACGTTTTGAGAATTGTGTTCCCCGACGTGCACCGTGAAGTCCTGGCTTCTTTCGTTCCTTCATACGTGAGTCCCGTGTAAGGAATCCGCCATCTCGAAGTGCTGGGAATAGTTCTTCGTTGTATCCCATAAGCGCACGTGCGAGTCCCATGCGAACTGCACCGGCTTGGCCGGTTGTACCGCCGCCAGTGACAGTAACGATAACGTCTACGCTATCGGTTTGTTCTGTTGCTTCTAGGACTTGCAGGATTTGCTGGCGATCCTGTTCGATGTGGAAGTAGCCGTCGAGTGGCCGCTTGTTGACCGTGATGCTTCCGCTTCCTGGTCGCACGCGCACGCGTGCTACAGAAGATTTACGGCGTCCTGTGCCGAGGAAGTCGTTGTTGAATTTGCACTGCTTAACTGCTGACATGTTTCAATCTTATATATGTATGTAGAAGGTAGTTTTATACTTCGCGAGGTTCTGGTTGCTGAGCTTGATGTTCATGCTCTGGACCAGTATAGATTTTCAGCTTCTTTAGCATCTGACGACCTAAGCGGTTTTTAGGCAGCATTCGGCGAACAGCTTCCCGCAGGATCATTTCAGGTTTCTTTGCAAGTCGGTCTCCAGCGGTAATCGACTTTTGTCCTGGGTAGCCGGTGTACCAGGTGTACTTCTTTTGGTCCCACTTCTTGCCGGTGAATTTCACCTTTTCGGCGTTTACAACAACAACGAAGTCACCGGTGTCAACGTGAGGTGTGTAGGTTGGGCGGTGTTTGCCCATGAGCAGTACTGCCAATTCACTTGCCAAACGTCCAACGATTTTTTCGTCAGCATCTACAAGCCACCACTTTTGGTCTACTTCACCAGGTTTGGCTGAATATGTCTTTTGAGCTACCAATGGATGGTCCTCTCGTTTCCGTATACTAAAGACGTTTATTTACGGGGAAACAACCAATTCTAAGCCGCGATTTTTGGGGCATCAAGGCCTGAAATGGGTACCTTCAACCTATTTTAGACACGTTTTTTCCGCGGATCCGCGTTGTATGGAGAATCTGCTTAAAACTGAACGTGTACAGAGCTAACAACCGGTATCCAACGTCGAATTGATTCTGTATAACACCGTATACAAACATGTTTGCATGTTCGAAAATGTCAACATCAGGCTCGGTACTTGCTCAGCCGCAGGCATCTCTTCTCCCGTCGAACAAGTATTGGTGACCGGCACCGTTTGGAGATCAATCTTCTATGGAAGTAGCTGTATTAAAAGAGACGTATCCTGGTGAACAGCGAGTTGCATTAATACCAGCTAGCATCCCCAAGTTAGAAAAATCGGGATTCCATGTATTTGTTGAAACCGGTGCTGGGGATGCAGCAGGGTTTGCCGACCAACTCTATGTAGATGCGGGTGCACAAGTTGTTGATCGCAGCGAGTTAGCCAATGCGGACGTGTTTCTACAGGTTCGATCATTAGGTGCAAATACTGTTGAAGGCAGATCGGATTTGGACTTGTTGAGCCAAGGGAAAATTCTCATTGGCATGTGTGATCCACTTGGGCAACCAGAGTCGATTGCTGAAATGGCATCCCATGGTGTTACACAGTTTGCATTGGAAATGGTACCGAGGATATCTCGTGCTCAGAGCATGGATGTGTTGTCATCAATGGCAACAATTGCCGGATATCGTGCTGTATTATTAGCCGCGGTTGAATTGCCACAGATGTTCCCAATGAATATGACGGCAGCAGGTACACTAACCCCCGCACAGGTATTCATCATTGGTGCAGGTGTAGCAGGCCTTGAAGCGATAGCGACTGCCAGACGTTTAGGTGCAGTTGTTCGGGCGTACGATGTGCGACCGGCGGTAAAGGAGCAGGTTGAGAGCCTTGGTGCAAAATTTGTTGAACTGGATCTTGATACAGGCGACGCAGAGGATGCTGGTGGCTATGCGAAAGAAATGGGAGATGACTTTATCTCTTTGCAGCAACAGAAGATGGCAGAAGTGGTTGCTGAATCAGATGTGGTCATTACGACTGCTGCGATTCCAGGACGCGAAGCGCCGTTGTTGATTACGACGGAAGCCGTGCGCGGAATGAAGCCGGGTTCGGTGATTGTTGATTTGGCCGCGGAGCGCGGAGGGAATAGTGAACCGAGTCGTCCGGACGAACGTGTTATTGAGTCAGGCGTTGTTGTACTAGGCCCCACTAACCTGCCTTCGGAGATTCCTAATCATGCAAGCCAGATGTATTCAAACAATGTCGCACGCTTGTTATTAGAGATGGTGGATGAGGACCAGCACCTATTCTTGGACTTGGATGACGAAATAATAAACGGCACCCTCGTGGCTCATGAAGGTGTTGTCGTTAATCATCGCGTGAGCGACTTGTTGGATGCAACATGTGAAGAGGTTGCTGGGGTCTCAGATGTTGACTCACAAGAGAGCATCCGTGTTGATGATTCTCTAACAAGTGACGAACTGGATGAGGAGACGGCAGGTCACATGGCAGATGATGCGGAAGTGGAAGACAATTCCATTCATCATGCGTCACTGCAGGGCCATGACATAGATGACGTAGAGGTTGATGAATTGATTACGGAAGATGAACCGCTGAGAGGCGTGGGAGAGGATTCCATGGGTGGGATTGAAGGCGAGGATAATGTATCGCCACATGAGCTTGGCAGTGTTGACGATGAATATGATGACACCGGCGAACAAGATCTGATGGAAGATGACATTGAGGGTGGTGTAGAGGAAAGCT
>JAKUOW010000006.1:0-22667 GCA_022451045.1 Pirellulales bacterium
CGTTGGCTAATCGGATCGTATTTGTGGTCATGACACTCAGCACATCCAATGGCCAAGCCAAGCCAAACTTTGCCGGTAGTTTCTAGTCGATCGACAATGCCCTTAATTCGAAACTCTTCTTTACGGGGATTATTTCCCAATGCCTGAATTGAGTTTCTATGAAAGCCTGTCGCGATTAGTTGATTGGAGTCCGGATTATCGAGCATGTCTCCGGCCAACTGTTCGATCGTAAACTGATCAAACGGCATATTGGCATTGATGGCATTAATCACCCAATCGCGATACAACCACATCGTGCGAGGTTTGTCTGCAGCATGTCCCGTAGTATCAGCATAACGAGCTAAGTCCAACCAAGTTTGAGCCATTTTTTCACCAAATTGCGGTGAGTGGAGCAGCCGCTCAATTATTCGGGATATCCTTTCGTTTCCAGAACCTCGAAATTCACTATTCAGCTTCGTATTGACAGGCGGTAATCCCGTAACATCCAAATAAAGGCGGCGGATCAACACAGCATCGTCCGCGATATGAGAAAGGGTTAACTTCTGACCTTCCAGAGTGTGCTGAATAAATGCATCGATTGGTGTACGAATCCGGTCACTGTGTTTTACCGCAGGTATCTTCGGACGCACGGGAAGCTGGAATGCCCAATGCCGTTCATAGAGAGCCCCTTGTTGAATCCAGGTCTTGATCAAAGCAATTTCAGTTGGTGCTAACGATGATGCATGACTAACAGGAGGCATCCTTAATTCTGGATCATCCGATGTAACGCGTTTATATAGTTCACTGATTCGTGGCTGACCGGGACGAATAACACTATTGGCTAACTTTCCGTCAGCGTCAGCGATCCATAAATCCAATCGATCTAATCTCAATTCTGACTTTCGTGAAGATTCATCCGGACCATGACATTTAAAGCAATGCGTTGTCAAAATTGGTGAGATGTCTCGAGAGTATGAGATTTTTTCTGCATGGCACTGTTTGGACATACAAATACAGTAGACGAACACTGCAAACACGTATGCTAGAATTGCATGTAAAGATGGTTTCGTTTTTTGCATATGTAAATTGCAGCTCGATCGATTAGATATTCAGGCCATTCGTACTATAACAGAGGCAGCATTCGGCATAACTACTTGTCTTTGCTAATTACTTTTACAACCGCCCGAGTCCAAATGCGTTATCGCAACCTGTATACCTACATTCTGACCGCGTTATTGGTGTCAGTGGCACATCAACGATCGGCGTGTGGGCAAGACGGCGAAGATCCTCTAGACGTCAGCTATGAAAAACAGGTATTACCGATAATTAAAGCTAAGTGCTTTCGCTGTCATGGCAGCAAGAAACAAGAAGGAGGTCTACGCCTTGATCTTGCCGAATCGTGGCTTGCCGGTGGTGACTCAGGTCCCGCAATCGTTTCCGGCAATATCGAAGAAAACACTTTGTTTCAGAGATTGATCACCAGTGACAAATCATCGCGTATGCCGCTTGATGCAGCTCGGCTCAACGATTCAGAATTGCAGTTAATTCGCAAGTGGATAACAGAAGGTGCCCAAGGTCTTGTTGACGTCGATGATGAAGAACACTGGGCCTTCGGAGCGATCACGCGTCCAGACATACCAACGTCAGAAAATTTCCCTTCAACTCATTCCATTGTTGATTCATTCACAACTAGTGTCGCACATGAAGTGAATCGCGAACTTGCTCCGTCCGCGTCAGCATCCACCCTCATCAGACGCCTGCATTTCGATTTAACGGGACTTCCGCCCACGCCCGAGGCAGTCGATTCCTTTAATGCTGACTTCACCGAACAAGATTATGAACAGCTGGTGGATAAACTTCTTGCTTCCCCAGCATTCGGAGAACGCTGGGGTCGTCATTGGTTGGATTTGGCAAGATACGCAGACAGTACCGGATATGAATCGGATAGGCCGCGTCAGATTTGGCATTACCGAGACTGGGTGATTTCAAGTTTCAACAGTGATCGGCCTATCTCAGAATTCATCCTTCACCAGTTAGCCGGTGATTTACTGCATAACGCAACACCGGACATGCACATTGCAACTGGATTCCATTGCAATGCGATGAAAGATCCCGGCGTCCGACATGAAGCCGTGTTTGACCGTGTTAACACGACCGGTGCAGTTCTCCTAGGTCTGACACTTGAATGCGCACAGTGCCATGACCACAAGACGGATCCCTTAACTCAATCAGAGTATTACCAGCTATATGCGTTCTTCAATACCAGCGATGCTGTACCTTTCGATCTAAGCGACGAAGCCACACGACAAGCTAATGCAGAAGTCGACAACAAGATTGCTGATGTGGATAAATCTCTTATCACTCTTAAAGAAGAAATAACAAACACGCTTGATGCACTTATCGCGAACCGAATTAAGCAACCTGAAGGCATACCTGAAGGACTTATAGCGATCTTCAATATCCCATCAGCAGAGCGTTCCAAAAGTGAAATTAACCAGTTGGTGACTTTTTTTGAAAAGGAAAGTCCGCGTTTCGAATCTCTGACCGAAGAAAAGAAGCAGCTGGAAGCCACCCGAATCACACCAACGACTTCGTTAGCCCTGAGATTTGGACAGCGGCCGACTCATCTGTTTATTCGTGGCAATCACACGCAACCGGGTGATGAAGTTATCGCTTCAGCACCGTCCTTCTTGAATGACTGGACAGTACCAGATGGTAATCATGGATCAAGAATTGATTTATCGAATTGGATTACCTCTCCTGCTAACCCATTGTTCGCACGCGTAACAGCTAATCGAATCTGGATGCGATTATTCGGAGATCCGATATGTGAACCTGAAAATGATCTGGGAATACAGACGGCGCGACCGACTCATGCGAAACTGCTTGATTACCTAGCCAGTAGATTGCTCGAAACAGACAGCTTCAAGTCTATCATTCGTGAAATCGTCACATCATCGACATACAAACAATCTTCCGCCGCCAAATACCGCAAAGGTGTTCCCACCGGGCATTTCATTGGACAACAACGTCTGCGTCTTGAAGCAGAACTTCTAAGAGATAACGCGCTGGCTGCAAGTGGATTACTCGTGAACAAGATTGGCGGCCCAGGTGTTTTCCCGCATCAACAAGACGGTATTCTTCAAAACCGGGCAACGCCGGCAACGTGGACGGTAAGCGAGGTCGCCGACAGGCTGAGGCGAGGCATGTATACGTACATTTGGCGACTCACACCGCATCCAATGGTGACCATCTTTGACGGTCCCGAAATGACGACAGCTTGTACACGTAGATCACGATCAACTGTCGCAATTCAGTCTTTAGCCCTTCTAAATGATCCTGTGTTTGTTGAATGCGCACAGGCACTGGCCAGACGACTGCTCACGTCACACGAAACGGATGCTCAACGCATCGAGTGGATGTTTAAATCATGCCTTGGAAGAAACCCAAGCATCGATGAGGCCGCAACTATTCAGGAGCTGCTCGAGGAGCATACTGAACTATACAGGCTAAATGAAGAACACATAGAATTCGCAATTGGTGAATACAACGTACAGGGTATGGATGCCACTCGACATGCCGCTTGGGTGGCAACGTGTCGTACTGTACTAAACCTCGACGAGTTTATTACAAGGGAATAGCCCAGAAGCTGACGGAACCGAATGTATACGCAAGCAACAAGACGGATGTTTTTTCGCAGCAGTGGGCTGGGGCTGGCCGGTGTTGCGCTACCTTCATTACTTGACCAGGAAGTTACCGCAGCTAGCCCATCAACTCCCTACTCTCCTAAGCAACCTCATATTCCCGCGAGCGCCAAAAATATCATCTTCATGTATCAAATTGGTGCTCCCAGCCAGTTGGACATGTTCGTTCCGAAGCCGGAATTAAACAAACGCGATGGTGAACCGCTGCCTGAGTCTTATTTAGAGCGAGCTAATTTTGCGCAGATTCAGGATGCTCGTCCTGCTTTAATGGGCACGCCTTACAAGTTTAAGCAACACGGTGAAGCCGGGCACTGGGTTTCCGAACTTATGCCATATACGGCAAAGATCTCGGACATGATCTCCTACGTTCATTCCTGTGAAGCCGAAGACACCAACCACATGTTTGGTGAATTGCATATGAATACAGGCTGGAGACGATTTGGTCGACCAAGCCTTGGCAGCTGGGTGTTATACGGACTCGGTTCTGAATCAGCGAACCTACCGGGGTTCATGGTACTTCGGAGCGGGATGCATCCGAGGAGCAAGGGCGCAAATTGGGGAAATGGATTCTTACCGGCAACCATGCAAGGCACCCCGATGCAGTTTTCCGGGTCACCTATCTTCAATCTTGATACACCTCCTGGCTTCCCACAGTCCAGCCAGGCGGCAACGGTAAGAGCAATCAACAAACTCAACAGGAAACGACTTTTTGAGAATCCGGATCCGTCCATCGAAGCACGGATTGCCAGTTACGAATTGGCATTTCGCATGCAGTCTGCAGCCCCCGAATTGCTAGATCTAAGCAAGGAGAGTGCAGCAACATTACAGATGTACGGAATTACCGATATCAAAGCACCGTCATATGCCAGGAACTGCCTACTAGCTCGTCGACTAATAGAACGCGGTGTCAGATTCGTAGAAGTGTTTCATGGCGACTGGGATCACCACACTAGCATTTATCAACGCCTACCCAACGAATGCAAGACAACCGACCAGGGATCCGCGGCACTGGTGACCGATCTCGCACAACGGGGTTTACTTGATGACACTCTTGTGATTTGGGGAAGTGAATTCGGAAGATCCTCGGTAGCCCAAAAGAGTCAAATGCCAGGTGAGCCCGTTGGACGTGACCATCATGTCGAGGCCTTTACAATGTGGTTTGCCGGCGGAGGCGTGAAACCCGGAGCCTCAATAGGTCAAACGGATGACATCGGATTTGATTCTATAACAGACAAATATCACGTTCACGACCTGCACGCCACGATGCTCCATGCGGTCGGATTAGATCATGAGCAATTAACATATCGTCACCAAGGACGTGACTATCGCCTTACAGACATTCACGGCAATGTGAAGCACGAACTGTTTGCCTGATTCTATTCAACTTTACGCAAGCAACTCTTCCGCAATGCGGGCACCGGTGACTTCGGGATCCGTTAATCGCTCATCGCGACCATTATGTGGATAAGAAAGAAATTCGTGGTCGACACCCATTTGGTGCAAAAGCGTGGCATGAAAATCATGGACGCTGATTCGCTCTTCTACTGCTTTGTATCCGATCTCATCCGTTGCTCCGTGTGAGTAACCGGCCTTGAATCCGCCGCCGGCAGCCAGAAGAGTAAACGCATTTCTGTTGTGATCTCGACCGTTTCCATTTTGAGAAATCGGCAATCTGCCGAATTCACCAGACCAAATCACCAGAGTAGACTCCAGCAATCCTCGTTGCTTCAAATCCCGTATGAGTGCAGCTGTCGGTTTGTCGACACGTGGGCATATGGCCTCCAGCCCACCCTTAAGATTCCCGTGATTATCATAGGGACTGGTACTAACGCCCACGGTGACCATGACTTCAACGAAGCGGACTCCCGCTTCGACCATGCGACGTGCCATGAGACATCTCTTTCCAAAATCTGACGTATGCTCTTCATTTACCCCATAGTTGGCAAGCGTTGTTTCTGTTTCACCCGATAAATCCAAAATGCGATTTGCGTTTAGCTGCATTCTTGCTGCCAGCTCGTAGTTTTGAATCCGTGTTTCAAGACGGTCCTCGCCTGGAAACAACTGTTGACGTTTGCGATTCAATGTTTCGATGAGCTTGGCTTTTCGTTCACGGAACTGCTTGGATTCGTCGCGTGATGAATTCAAATTCAAAACCGCATCACCTTCACTTCGGATTTCAGTACCTGCAAATGTTGCCGGCAGCCAGCCACTGGTCCAGTGATTGGCGCCACCATCTGTATATCCTTTAGGATCTCGCAGCACGACGAATCCGGGCATATTCTGATTCTCACTGCCGAGGGCATAGCAGATCCATGAACCCATCGTTGGCCATAGTGCCTGAGTTTTACCACTATGGAAGAACCGCTGAGCCTGTGGGTGGTTATTGTGCGCCCCATACATCGAATTCACCATTCACCACTTGTCAGAGATCGACGCCATTTCCGGCATCAATTCGCTGAAGTACACCCCGCAATCCCCATGTTGTTTTATGGTAAATGGAGACTTCATTAACGTCTGTGACTCACTACCCGGCTGAAGCGTCTCAAACGTTGTATCGGAAATCGTCTTTCCGTGCAGACGCTCCAATTCCGGTTTCGGATCAAACAGGTCCATTTGTGAAGGACCACCCACTTGTGTCAGCAAGATTACCGATTTAACCGGTCCTTCATGGTCACCTCGCCTGGGTTTCAAGTCCAACCCGCCGGGGTACGCGAATGCCGATTTACGCATAACTTCCGATGCCGCCAGCCAACCAAAGGAAAGGCAACTAGATTGAAGTAGTTGTCGGCGAGATAGCGGGTTGTAAGTATCCATGCTCATTCAAAATCACTCTCGGTATAAAAACTCGCTGGTGTTAAACAGAGCATGACACACTTCTGTGAGTGCTGAGGGTGCACTTCTACCTTCTGAAGTTACCGCGTCGTTATAAAGCAAAAGACAGGCAGCGAGTTCTTCATCACTTGGCAGCCGTGCTAACGCATGTAAATAAACCTGCTCAATCTGTTTGCCAACATCCGTTAATCCCTGACTGACGATCTTCGCCAATTTCTCTGATTGTTGATAAACAAAATTGTCGTTAAGCATGGTCAACGACTGCAACGCGACGGCGTTTACTTGCCGCATATTACACGTCGTTTCTATTCGCGGCTGGTCGAAGACATCAAGAAGTGTGTACGGGTAGCCACGTCGACTGAGCATGTAGATCGACCGTCTCCATTGTTCCGCGGGTGACTTCAAGCCCGCCAGATCAATATCAATACGACCATCGGCGATAGGCTTTAACATTACTGGCGGCCCGCTCATTTCCAGATTTATCGAATCCGCTACGGCCAGCAGCGAATCGCGCACCGCCTCTGACTCCAATCGTCTTTGCGGCATGCGCCAGTAGTAATTATTGGATGGATCTTTCTCATAACCCACCGTCCAGTTTTTAGTCGACACTTGCGATGACTGTTGATACACATCTGACAAAACGATTGTTCGTATCACTGACTTTAAGCTCCAGTCATTGCGCTGCAATTCGAGTGCAAGCCAGTCAAGCATTTCCGGATGTGTTGGTGGTGCACCTTGCACACCAAAATCGCCCGTCGTCTTAACAATGCCACGACCTAACAAATGCGCCCAGATTCGATTTACGATTACACGACTCAGAAGTGCACTGGATCTCTGTTTTCCGTCCACCAGCCAGTTTGCCAAAGCCAATCGCCGTCCGGATGATCCGGCGGGATTGGGGGCAGGTGCCAAAACACTCCTCTCAGTCGATTCAGACAATGCGGCAAGCCCGCCGGCGTCAACCGGTCGACCCGGAAATGAGAATTCACCACGTGTCAGAATGAATGTCGTGGGTGTCTCGCCTATATCGTAAAGCGCTTGAATCCGGCCAACCTCGATGAATTTCTGTTTTTCACCAGCCACAGAAAGGTCGATAACCGCAATGCTTTTCTTGTCATCCTCATTGAGCCCCTGCGTGACTTCATCTTCCGTCACATCAATTATTGCTCCCAGTTTCTCGACCAGATACTTCTCAACCACATTTCGATCTCCCTCACTCTTGGAGACTGCATTTTTCAAATCTTCGCGGAGGACTTCCGGAATGGCTGACTGAGTTTTCTGGTCGACGAGCCTTTCTCTGGTACGGTGACGCAATTCTGCTTTTGATTTTTCGAGATCAGCAATGCGAGCATTTACCTGTGCATTGTGCGAATTGATCTCATCATGACGTTTACTTGAAACGCTTGGTATCGCTCGATCTTTTACAGTCTTCCCGCCTTCGTTAAACGGATAAACGGGTCGCCATTGTTCAGGATTGTAGGCGGGCATTAGAGTAGCCTGAATTTGGTAGTAATCCTGCTGAGTGATCGCATCATATTTATGGTCATGACAACGGGCACATTTAACGGTCATTCCAAGGAAGCTACTAGTGATTACTTCAGTCGTATCATGCAGTACGTTGTAGTAGTTTTCTGTAATGACTCCGACACTCTCATGCGTTTGATCACGAGCTGTCCGTAAGAAACCCGTTGCAACGAGATGATCAGTAATTTCAGGAGTGAAGTAGCCGTCGATATCCCTCCATTGGACCAACTCATCGCCCGCCAGTTGTTGCCTGACGAATTCGTTGTAAGGCAGATCCCGGTTAAATGCCGAGATCACGTAATCGCGGTATTTCCATTTTCCATTGGCAACAATAATCAGTGTCGGAATGTGATCAAAGCCGACTGTATCAGCGTAACCCGCCACATCCAACCAATAGCGCCCCCATCGCATTCCGAATTGGTTTGAAGATAAGAGACGATCGACCAGCTGTTCATATGCTGCCGGATGATCATCATCGAGGAATTCACGCTGCGCGTCCGGCGATGGCGGAACACCAAGCAAGTCAAGATAGATTCGCCGTAGAAGTGTTCGTTGATCGGCTGCTTCCGACTGCACGAGCCCAACACGATTCAATGGTTCATTTATATAACGATCAATGATGGTATTACCGGTAGATTTGGAGTCCGGATGAACCAAGGTAAGCGGTTGAAATGCCCAGTGTTGTCGTTGCTCGGCGGTGATGGATTCCTTCAACTCAGGCACGGTGTATTTAGAGGTTGCCGCTAGTCCTCCATCTATCCAATCCTTAATGACCTTAACGTCTTCAGCGGATAATTGCTTATCGGGTTGAGGCGGCATGTCACCACGTTTGACTAGATGAAACAAAAAGCTTTGCTGCGATTCTCCTTTGCTTACGACCAAACCTGTTAGGCCACCGTTTACAAGAGATTGAATATCAGAAAGATCTAGCTCGCTTTTAGGTGCGTCACCGGAGTGGCATGCAACACAATTCGTTTCCAAGATTGGCAGCACATCAGTCTCAAATACCGGCGGAGTTTGGCCGCAAACTAAAGCCGGCATTGAAAGCATCCATATGAATGCTGCAAGTTGTGTTGTTTTAGAGAATTCCACAGTGCATCAACAAATGAATATGGGAAAACAAGCTGAATAACCTGATCCGATTGATATTTTAGCATAGGCGGACGGTGCAATCCTGCGTCTTTCGAATCTCGTTAATCTCAGCTTCGAGATGATGTATTTCTTCATCGTTGTTTTTGGTCATGGAGCAAAAGCATTCTTATGTCGAATCAAAATAGCACCGATTAATACAGCTAACAGCTTTCATAGTCACTTATAATGACCGGTATGGAAACGTCTCACACCAACATCGGACGTCGCGAACTCCTTCAGGCAGGAACTGTGGCATTATTTTCCGGTGCGTCACCGTTACTCAGCGCACCGGGACTAACCAATCCGCTCTCCGGTCGGGGGACGGCGAAGCGATGCATTCTTGTGTACCTCCTGGGAGGACCACCACATCAAGATATGTGGGACATGAAACCGGATGCTCCGAGTGAAATTCGCGGACCGTTTAACCCTGTTTCCACCAGCGTCCCGGGAATACACATTTGTGAGCACTTGCCTCGGTTGGCGAGTCAGACTAACCGCTTGTCGATCATTCGGTCAGCGGGATACAAAAACTCTGACCATCCATTCATGACCTACTACACGCTCACCGGCCGCATATCACCTACACCTCTCGGTGCAAATACTGTTCTGCCACCAACGCGTGAAGATGACCCGCACATAGGCGCAGTCATCAACAAGTTCGCCCACAAAAAGCCAGCAGTACCCGGGTATGTTTCGATCCCGGAATTGAGGGTCCGCATGCAACTATTACCAGTTGCTGGAGGAGGACGTGCCGGTTATCTGGGGCCGGAGTATGACCCGTTGATGGTCAATGAAGATCCTCGCAAGGCGGATGCCATCGCGTCACTATCCTTGCCCAAAAACGTCAATAGTTCACGACACAGTAAACGCAAGCAACTACTCGCGATGCTTGATGGGGACGCAAAACGCCCTCGATTACGCGACTATGACAAATTACGTCGAGTAGCCATGGAACTAACCGACGGCGCAGTTGACGACGGTTTATTTGACATAAATAAAGAACCAGCCGGCACACGTGAATTGTATGGAGATCACAGGTTTGGCCAAAGTTTGCTGATGGCTCGCAGACTTGTCGAACGCGATGTAAGCTTCGTCGGCGTACATTTCAACTATATGTCCAAGTGCGATGGCTGGGATACACATCAAAACAACTTCCCATGCCTTAAGGATGAGCTGCTCCCACTTTTGGATGAAGGACTTTCCGGTTTAATTACCGATCTGGAGCAGAGAGGAATGCTCGATGAAACGCTCGTCGTTTGCATGGGAGAATTTGGGCGCACTCCAAAAATCAACAACGCAGGGGGGCGCGATCACTGGGGACAGTGCGGAAGCGTAGTCATGGCCGGCGGCGGTGTGAAAGGCGGACACGTGATTGGCGCATCGGATAAGCACGCAGCATTACCAACTCAAACACCCGTTGGACCGCCAGACATTGTGGCCAGCATATACCATGCACTTGGCTTAAACCCTCACGCCCTGATTGTCGATCCTCGTCTAAATCGCACGCTTCAACTCTGCGAAGGTGATGTTATAAAGGCTCTGTTTTAGGTAATGGTCTCGATGCCAATCTGAATTGCGGTCGATGTCCACGTTTCCAAATTAGCTTTCGCCGTTATTCCCTTACAGGCTCCACGTGACAGACGAAACTTCCTCAAATAAATCGCTTAAACGGCAACTCGGCGTCTTCGATGCAACAATGCTTGGCCTCGGCTCCATTGTCGGGACCGGTGCTTTTGTCAGTCTCGCGATCGCTACTGGAATCACCGGTCCATCAGTAATCCTAGCCACAGTATTAGCCGGATTACTTGCATTTTGTAATGCACTCAGCAGCGCTCAGTTAGCTGCTTCGCACCCAGTAAGTGGCGGCACTTACGAATACGGATATCGCTATCTAAATCCAACAATTGGATTTGGGGCCGGGTGGATGTTCCTGTGTGCAAAAAGTGCATCAGCAGCTACCGCAGCCCTCGGATTCGCCGGTTACTTGCTCACTGCATTTGGTAAAGATGATCAATGGCTCGTGTCAGTAGCCCTCATTACCATCGCCGCAATTACATTGATTGTGCTCGGAGGAATACGGCGATCCAACCGGGTAAACCTATTCATCGTTTCCGTGACATTGTTCACTCTCGCAGCCTTTGTAATCTCCGGATTCTCGCAGGCCACGGAATTACAGGAACAGCATCTCGATCCATTCTTCAGCAATTCTGAGAACTCGATAAAGACACTTCTTTATGCGACCGCATTGATGTTCGTGGCCTATACCGGTTACGGGCGAATTGCCACTTTGGGGGAAGAAGTTCTCGAACCTCGTCGGACAATTCCACGTGCGATCATCTCCACACTGCTTGTAACAATTGTCATGTATACCGCCGTGGCCTTTGTTGCGGTTTCCACAGTCGGAGCAACGTCATTTGCTCAATCGATCGAGCAGACATCTGCTCCGCTTCAATTCGTTGCAAAACAACTAGATAAACCAACACTCGTTTGGATCATCACCATTGGCGCGATGACCGCTATGCTGGGTGTCCTGTTGAATCTCGTGCTTGGACTCTCACGCGTTTTGCTTGCGATGGGACGCCGAGGGGATATGCCAGCTGCCACTGCTCGAATCAACAAGGACGAAACCACACCCTATGTTGCAGTGGTGGTGATGGGGCTGGTAATTGCAGGACTAGCGTGCATAGGTGACATGAAACAAACATGGGAGCTAAGTGCCTTCACCGTGCTGGTTTATTACGCCACCACAAATCTGTGTGCATTAAGGCTTGCACCCGATGATCAATTGCATAGCCGCCTCTTTTCATGGATCGGATTCTTAGCATGTCTTGGCCTCTCGTGTTTTCTGGATTGGAACACGATTATGATTGGTGTCAGCGTATTATTCATCGGATTGATCTGGCAAGCCCTATACTCGAAGCGATGAACGACTTCTTTACCAGTATGAAGCCGACTACGATAGAAGTTGAGTAATCGAAATAAGATGTGCTTGCTGGTGTATTTTGGAATTGGAGCGTGGGCTTTGAAACGAAACCCTATCTGTCTGGCTTTTTGGATTACAGTATTTGGCTTGATTTCCGGGCACTCCTCTCTGCTGGCCGATGATGATTTTGACCCGACCTCACAGGACGCACTACGGTCTGGAGCACCGGATCCCGCAATCATTGAATGCCATGATGGGAGCGGATTCTATGTGTTTAGTACCGGCCACGGTGTACGTGTCTGGCACAGCACTGATCTGAAAAAGTGGAAGCAGATTGCTCCTGTCTTTAAGAGCCATGTCCCACAGTGGGCAGAGCAAGCAGTACCCGGTTGCGATGGAATCTGGGCGCCTGAAATACAGCGATGTAACGGGCTGTACTACCTTTACTACAGCGTCTCCACGTTTGGCAGCCAACGCAGCGTCATTGGATTGGCTGTAAACAAGACGATCAATCCCCAAAGCCCTGACTTTAAGTGGATCGATCGCGGACTTGTTATCGAGTCAAACGAAAAAACGAATGACTTCAATGCCATTGATCCAGCCATGTTTCGAGACGAGGACGGACGGGCATACCTTTACTGGGGATCCTACTGGACCGGCATTAAGGGTGTCGAAATAGATTCATCAACAGGTAAACCATTCCCAAACGGTAAGCCATACGTGGCCCTGGCAACTCGATCGGAGCGAAAGGACCCACCAAATATCGAGGCGCCGTACGTAATCAAGCACAACGACTTCTATTACTTGATGGTTTCATGGGATTTTTGTTGCGCCGGTGAGGGCAGTTCCTACAAGGTTGTTGTTGGGCGAAGTCGTAATCCACTTGGCCCGTTTGTAGGTAAGGATGGAAAGCCAATGACCAAAGGAGGCGGCACGATTGTTCTAAGCAGCAATACTCGGTGGCGTGGTCCCGGTCATAACAGTTTTCTGCAAACGGATAGCGGCGATTACATGGTCCATCACGTCTATGATGCACAAGACGTTCAGCGCGGTCGGATTCTTCAGGTCCGCAAAGTCCACTGGAGAGCCGACGGCTGGTTTAAAGTCGACAGGCCTATCACGGACTCCAGATCTAAATTGCAAATGTCACCTCTAGTAGGCCGTTGGGATCACGTGGTGAACGGCAAAGACCATTACGATATCTTTTTCGAAGTCACCGGTGAGCTAACCGGAACTGCCGGCGACGCCAGATGGTTACGCAAAAGCAAGTCTGCACTAACGCTGCGATGGCTAGATCCCAATGCCCCAAATGGCGCATGGGTGGATGAAGTGCAACTCTCAGCAGATGGAAAGCGCTACTTCGGTAAGAACCAGAATGGAGTTACGATTGAAGGTAAGCGTGTACCGAACTAACTTGCCAGATTCCATGCCAATTCAGGCTTCATGAATACTTCAATTCGCAACCTGATTCTCCTCCTGATTGCAACAGCTATGTGGTGTACCGGCTGTAGGGACAGTGCTGCAGGAATTAATCGTTTGCGAGTGGCAACTACCACCAGTACTCGGGATTCTGGGTTGCTGGATGAATTGATTCCCGGTTTTGAACGACAGTTTAATTGTGAAGTAGACATTATCGCAGTTGGCACCGGGGCTGCCCTGGCATATGGAGAACGCGGTGAAGTGGATGTTGTAATCGTTCACGCACCAAAAGCTGAAGAGGATTTTGTGCGAAACGCACACGGTATTGAGCATGTACCGTTTATGCAAAACGAATTTATTTTCGTCGGCCCGAAAGACGATCCTGCGGAACTCTCCAACTTAGAACTGCATGATGCACTAAATCAGATTCAAATGGAAAACATCGTGTTTGTTTCCCGTGGCGACGACAGCGGCACCCATAAGCGTGAATTACAACTCTGGTCAGAGTCAACTGTAACGCCCGATCATGAAAACTATGTCGAAACCGGACAGGGCATGGGAAACACTCTCGTCATTGCAAATCAATTGCAGGGCTACACGTTTACCGACATAAGCACTTATCTAAAATTCAAACAGAAGCTCGATTTACACCCAATCAAAATTGACTCTCAACTATTGATTAACCGTTATAGCCTGATCACCGTGAATCCTGAGAAAACCAGTAAGATTAACGGCAAGCTAGCATCCGCACTTGCCGAATATCTGCAACAACCGGAGACCGGGGAGATCATCCAAAACTATCAGATTTCAGGCCGACGACTCTTTAAGCCACTCTTTCTTGACCGTGCTGACCCCGTCGACGAAACAGATCATTAAAGGCCACAGGTAATACCACATGGAAATGATCTGGAATGGAATGACCGATGGGCTAAAGTTGCTCATCGATGGTGACCCTCTTGTACTTGATGCTGCATGGAGAAGCATCTGGGTTTCCGTCACCGCTGTTTTCATAGCTTCGATTCTGGGAATCAGCATTGGAACTTACCTTGCACGACACAAGTTTAGAGGAAGGCGAGCGATTGTCATCTTCTTTAGAGGCAGCATGGGTGTGCCGACGGTTTTAATCGGACTAATCGGATACGCCTTACTCTCAAGAAATGGCATGCTCGGAGATTTGGACCTGCTATTCACTTCCTGGGGTATCGTTTTTGGAGAATGCCTGCTGGCCATCCCGATAATCGTCAGTTTGACACACGGTTCCATCAGCAACATGGACTATCGGATATCTGAGACTGCAATGCTCCTGAGAGTTAGTCGGTGGCGTCGGTGGATGACCTATCTCAATGAGTGCCGTTTGGCTGTCACATTAGCTGTGCTAACTGCTTTTGCCAGATGCTTCACCGAATTGGGAATTGCGGTCATGGTCGGTGGAAACCTTAAGATGAAAACAAGGACACTCTCTACGTCCACCGCACTGGAAACTGCCAAAGGTGATTTCTCCAGAGCAGTTGCGATGAGTTTCATATTACTTGCCATCGCTATTCTTGTGACGATTGTGATCGGTGTTCTTAATCGGGAGGACAAGGACTAATGTCTACTATGTTCTCGATTGAAAATCTGGTCGTAAACAAGAACGGGAATCCCATTTGCACATTGGACAGCGCATCTGCATCTGTTTCCGAAGTCATCGGAATCACCGGTGCAAATGGATCAGGCAAGTCTACATTACTACGTGTTCTCGCGGGGATCGAAACAGGGTTTACCGGAAACATCTCTTTCCAACAGCACGATGTGCAGATTGGCTATCTACACCAGAGACCGTATCTTTTCCGTGGCACGGTGTTCGCAAATGTTACTTACGGTATTAAAGATCGGACGATCGATTCCCCAGAGATGCAGCGAGCTGATTGGCTCATGAGCGAACTGGGAATCTCTAATCTTCGCGATCGTATTTGTGACAGCCTCTCTGGTGGTGAAGCGCGTCGTGTCGCACTTGCCAGAACATTGGTTGTGAATCCAACTCTCATTCTGCTGGATGAACCATTTTCTGACTTGGATTCCGTTGGGATCGACGCGGTGTGTAAAACACTGGCAACAATTACAACGGCAACCATTGTGATTGTGCAGCCCAATTCCTTTCCTGCTGAACTACAGTTGGATCAGCTAATCAAGCTCTAAGTGAATATCGACATTTACCTAAGAGCATCGAATATAATTAGCTGTGTAATTACACGTCCAACTCATCGGGATATTATGCGTTGCTTTATTGCCATTTTGCTGGCGGCTAGTACTTCATTGCATGCTGCAGAAAACGTCTCGCTGCTAAGAGCAGAAAACACTTCGCTACTGCTATGGCTTGACGCAAACAACGTTGAACAAACTGATGCAAATGTAACGCGATGGGTGGACAGTAGTAGTTATGAGAATCATATTTCCGCCATGGATGACTCTCAGCGACCAGTATGGATTCCATCAGCGTTAGGCGACAAGCC
This sequence comes from Pirellulales bacterium, assembly GCA_022451045.1. Classification (GTDB taxonomy): domain Bacteria; phylum Planctomycetota; class Planctomycetia; order Pirellulales; family Pirellulaceae; genus UBA11883. Next base: position 16,005 of record JAKUOW010000006.1, read on the forward strand.
TGCAATACGATTTAAGAATGCCCGGCTTCAACGCGACATCTTTAACGGTGTGCCTACCGGCGATCAGCCCTTGCACGTCTTCGTCGTCTTTGACGGTAAAACGATAAAGGGTCGTTCGCCACGACTTCTGGATATTCAAAACCGCCCTGCACGTGGTGAGATTGACGCTCGTTACTATCTCAAGCGTAAAGGTTTCTGGTTAGGTTATCAGGATTTCAAGCCTGAAACCGTAGGTCAATTGCGCTTGGGAATCTGGTATGGACAGGAAGCCCCCACCGAACGCATATCGTTCGATGCAAAACCCCACATAGCCGAGGTCACCTACGCCGGTCGTCAGCAATGGTCGTTTTTTGATAACGGCGTCTCCAATGGGTTTGGTAACTTCAAAGGTGACACGATGTTCCTCGGCTTTGAGTTAGGTGCTCGCCTTGCTGTTGGACAGACTTATAACTCAGATAATGAAGCGACGGCGTTTGACGGTGACATTTCTGAAATTATCGTTTTTAACCGCTCATTGAGTTTCTTTGAGCAGCAACAGATCGGTGCGTACCTTGCACAAAAGTATCAACTTGAAACAGATTATTCTGACGACGAATATAAGCCACTGATTTTTGAGGACGACATTGTACCTCTGCTAACAAAGTACTGCGTGGATTGCCATAGTACCGAAGATCCCAAGGCAGACCTCGACATAACGAGCCTGCTTGGAGTACATCGCGGGTCAATAAGTGGTGCAGTTGTTCAGCCCGAAAACGCACCGGCAAGTATGATGATGCAACTGGTTGGTAGCAATCAGATGCCACCGCCTGACTACGACTTGCGGCCCACCGCGATGGAAATCCAGACGCTACGACGGTGGATTGATGAAGGATGCACCGCTCGAGAACCGATCGATATCGAGAAGATAAAACGCCGTGTGAATTCGGATCATTGGGCATTTCAAAAATTGCACCAGCCAGCTGTCCCAGACGAGAATGACAAGACTAAAAACGCCATTGATAGGTATATTCAGAATAAGCTTGACGCTCATTCTCTTGCTTTTTCCAAGGAAGCAGACAAAGAAACGCTAATCCGACGGGCGTATCTAGATCTCATTGGACTACAGCCATCGCCTCAGCAGGTTGACGTTTTTCTAAATGACGAATCTCCAGATGCATGGGAAACGGTCGTAGACGGTCTATTAGCCTCGCAGCACTTTGGCGAACGTTGGGGACGGCATTGGCTTGACAACGCAGGCTACAGCGACATTATTTCGATCGACAATGACCAGAACATCGTAAAGGTAGACAGCGTTAAATGGAAATACCGGGACTACGTGGTCCAGTCGTTTAACGAGGATACTCCGTTCCCAATATTTTTGACTGAGCAATTAGCCGGGGATGAATTGAGTGATTGGCGCAATGCTGAAGTGATGACCGATCAAATGAGGCGACAGCTCATTGCGACAGGGTTTTTACGAAATGCACCGGATGACACAGACCAAAATGAACTAAACATATTTAGCATCCGATACAACACCCTTCATAGAACAGGTGAAACGGTATCATCAAACCTGCTTGGGTTAACAATGAGGTGCTGCAAGTGCCACAACCACAAATTCGAGCCGATCAGCCAGCAGGACTATTACCAATTCACTGCCGCATTTGCACCAGCTTTTTCGCCGACACAGTGGCTACAACCGCAATCGCGGATCATCGATGGTTTTAGTACGAAGCAAGTAGATGCCTTTAATGCTGAACTGAGCAAGCTGCGCGAAGCACAAGCAACGATCGGTGCAAAAGCGCAGACCGAATTCCTCGAAGCTCAATTGAACGGCGTCCCGAGTGAACTTCGCGAAGATGTAAAAGCAATTAGAGCCGTCGCTGCAGATAGTCGAGACGAAATCCAAAAGTACCTGGCATCGAAATTCCCGCAGGCCATCGAAATAGGTGTCGATGCCGCAGTCAGCCAACAGGAAGATTCGATACGCGCACAATATTCCGATGCGGCTGCCAGGATAAGTGAAATTGAGAAACAGATCGCCGAAGGCAAAATCCAGGCTGTATACGATGTAGACGCCCCTCCACCTGTCCACGTCTTGCGTCGTGGTGAATATGGGAGTCCAGCCGCGGAAGTGCACACCGATATCTTTGATGTACTTTCTGAGGGCCAAGATTTTGAGGTCGCTGAATCCACTCCTATGGCAACCAGTGGTCGCCGCCTTACCGTTGCCAGAAAGCTCACTGACTGGGATTCCGCTGCCGGTGCTTTGGTGCTGAGAGTGCGTGCAAACCGAATTTGGCTACAGCTGTTTGGCAAAGGAATTGTGCCCACGGCTGACAATTTAGGTGTGTCCGGGCTAGCACCGAGCCATCCGGATCTACTTGAATGGCTGTCCGTACATCTGGCAAAGACTGGCAGCCAAAAATCACTGATAAAGCAAATCGTTATGTCGCAAACATACAAACAAGAAATCGCCTCGGATTCCGATTCCGCCAATTACAAAATCGGAATCAAAGTAGATCCGGAAAACACACTGCTTTGGCAACAACGCCTTCGACGTCTTGAATCTGAGATCATCCGGGATTGCATGCTTACTGCCAGTGGTCGCCTCGATACTACACAAGGCGGTTATCCGGTTATGACACATCAGCAACCTGATGGAAGCGTTAAGGAGGACCGACAGGACGACACTGCGGACGCCGCCACGTGGCGACGGTCGATGTATCTGCTTCAACGACGAAACTACCATCTGTCGATGCTTCAAGTTTTCGACCAACCGTTGCTAAACGAAGAATGCCTGCAACGCTCACATGCTGCGGTCGTGAATCAATCACTCATGATGCTGAACAACCCATTCGTACAAAATCATGCGGAATTCATGGCCATGCGAGTAAGGAAAGATATCGCAGGTGACAATGCATCTGATCAACTGAATCACGCGTTTCGGCTAGTACTTGTCCGCGCTCCTGTGCCGGAAGAAATGGATATCCTTAAGCAAACCTACGAAGAACATTACAACGACCTAGTAAATGACGGCACGGACGCAGATACGGCTCAACGGCAATCGTTAACGCATATATGTCACACTCTCCTAAATACATCCGAGTTTCTTTACAGGAATTAGGCCAGTAGAATCGCTCCATGAGAAATCTCCCACCAATTAACCGGCGACACATGCTTCAGACATCAAGCCTTGGCTTTGGCTGTCTTGCGCTGCATCACCTGTTAGGCACAGACCATGCGGGTCTTCATGCTGCCGAATCAAAAGCCGGTGGCGCGGTAGACACTCACTTCACTCCGCGAGTGAAGTCTGTGATTATGATGATGCAGAACGGCGGGCCCAGCCAAATGGAGCTGTTTGATCCAAAACCGGAACTCGACAAGCGCGACGGACAGGTATTCGAACAGCAGGTCGAACAATTCCAAACGGGAAGTGAAGCTAACAAGTTAATGGGCAGCGTGTTTAAGTTTGCCCCGCGTGGCGAAAGTGGCCTGCAAATGTCCGATACGATCCCGCATTTGCATACCGTAGCCGACGAACTCTGTATGATTCGCTCAATGCAAAGCGGCCACAACAACCATACGGAGGCACTGGTCCACTTCAACACCGGAAAGATCTTCCCTGGCAGGCCAAGTTTAGGGTCGTGGGCGTGCTATGCACTCGGTACAGAAAATCAGGATCTACCAGCATATGTCGTATTACGCGACCATCGCGCCTACAACACTAGCGGTACGCTGCTTTGGCAAAGTGCCTGGCTACCGCAAAGCCTTGCCGGGACCGAAATTTCCACCGTCGGCACACCTATCCTGAATCTCACGTCAGAACGAGAGATTTCTAAGACAACACAAGCCAGAAACCTCGACGCACTATCAAAGCTAAATCGCCTGCATAAAAAGCGATTCCCAAAAGCCAATGAATTGGATGCCCGAATCGCTAACTATGAACTTGCCGCCAGAATGCAGGTTGCAGCCCCGGAACTTCTCGATCTCAGCAAAGAAACCGCTGAGGTTAAGACAATGTACGGTGTTGATAGCGAAGACCAAGAAAAATCAATGTATAGCACGCGGTGCCTGATGGCTCGCCGAATGGTCGAATCGGGTGTACGCTTTGTCCAAGTATTTCCTCCAGCACGTCCAAACTCGCAGCCATGGGACACGCATGGAGATACAAAGAATGCTCTCGGCAAAATCTGTGAAATCACCGATCAAGGTAGTGCGGCACTCATTAAAGATCTTAAGCAACGAGGCTTACTAGACAGCACGCTGATCATTTGGTCCGGCGAATTCGGACGTCTTCCCATTTCACAAAATGGAACGGGACGCGACCACAATCGCAACGCCTTCACTTTGCTATTAGCCGGCGGCGGTGTAAAGGGCGGGTTTGCATACGGCAACACGGATGAGTTTGGTTACAAAAGTGTTGAAAACGTCGTTACCGTTCCCGATCTACATGCGACAGTTTTACATCAGATGGGCATCAATCATGAACAACTGATCGTAAATCACAATGGAAGTGAAGAAACTCCAACCGATGCAAGAGTCACAGATGCTAAGGTCGTTTTTGACGTCTTAGAGCATCCGGCTGGCTAGGACGATAAAAGTGCAACACAGGTCTATCAATTTGTTTGAATGTGTGGCGCTCGCATGCTTAGTTCTATCACTTACAACCGGACTGCACGCGGATGACACGTTGACGCCTCTAACGTCGCAGCAGGCAAAAGACGACTTTTTTGAAACAAAAGTCCGTCCATTAATCATTAAGCGATGCGTGGAATGTCATGGCGAAGATGATCCAGAAGGTAACCTTCGTTTTGACTCAGCGATCGGATATGCCACCTCAACGAAAAACGGCGCCGTCATAGAACCTGGAGATCTCAAAAATAGCCGATTAGTTCAGTTAATCGAAGGTAAGGATGGCGAGTTTATGCCTCCGGAAGACCGTTTAACTGCTGATGAAATTACGGTCTTCAAACAGTGGGTAATCAACGGTGGGAATTGGCCTGGCTATGAAGATAATCCCAATGTTCTAGCAGCGGTAGAATTCACAAAAGACCACCTCGAATACTGGGCGTTCCAACCAGTCATCACACCCGAAATACCATCATACGACGCTGAATGGATTACCAACCCGATCGATGCATTTATTTGGCGGAAGCTCAACGCTGCTGATTTACAACCATCCAGCCCTGTGGATGACCGCACTTGGTTAAGACGGGTAACGTACGACCTAACAGGGTTACCGCCGAGCATTAGCGACATTGAAGCGTTTGAGGGCGACAAATCTGAACTAGCCAAACTCAAAGTTGTAAACCGATTACTCAGCTCAACAGCTTATGGGGAGCGTTGGGGTAAACACTGGTTAGACATTGTACGGTTTGGTGAATCCGCAGCCCACGATGGAAACAATGCATATCTTCATGCGTGGCGTTACCGGGACTACGTCATCGATGCCATCAACAACGATATACCGTATGACCGTTTCATTATCGAGCAACTTGCCGGAGACTTGCTTGAACCAACCGGAAGCCCGGCATATGACATTCCCAAACATATCGCAACAGGATTCCTACAGGTCGGACCGAAGCCGGTCGTTATGCGTGACAAACAACAAATGCTCCGTGACATTGCTGATGAACAACTTCATACAACGGGCGTTGCATTTCTTGGACTTACCATCGGCTGTGCACGCTGCCACGATCACAAGTTCGATCCGATCCCTACCGCCGACTACTACTCACTCTTCGGGATCTTCATGAACACGCATGTTATGGAAGACATGCTACCCGACTCCAAATGGATCGAACCGAAACTTCCCGATGCCGATGGCGAAATGGTAACGGTCATGTCCGTGGCTGATCTTCCAACTCCGGAAATCAAAGACATTCGCATTCATCGTCGCGGCAGTTACAAGTCGCTCGGTCCGGAAGCACCTCGTCGATTCCTTCAAATCATTGAGGGACCGGGACACAAGCCTCCCAACCTGAGTGGTAGTGGACGTCTTGAACTTGCCAAATGGATCGCATCATACGAAAACCCGCTAACCGCACGGGTTATGGTAAATCGAATCTGGAGCAAGTACTTCGGGCACGGAATCGTGCGTAGCCTTGATGACTTCGGCGTCCGTGGCGATTTACCATCACACCCTGAGTTGCTCGACTATCTGGCAACGGAGTTTATGCGAAACGGTTGGTCGTGGAAGCATCTTCACCGGCAAATCACATTATCTTCGACGTACGCGCAGTCTGCCGCAGACAATGAGACTGCAGTAAACCTAGATCCCGACAATCGTCTTTTGTGGCACAAGCCTCGGCGACGACTGGATGCAGAGGAGATTCGCGATGCCCTATTATATACGAGCCAAAAGTTAGACCCTGCCGTTGGCGGCAGCACGTTTACATCCGGATTTACGTACAACGATCCAAAGCGCGACCTTGCAGTCGTCGCGGCGCTCAATGTGGATACCTACGCGCCGTACCTGGAGCCAAGGCGAAGTGTGTATATGCCAGTGATCAGGAACCGGATGCATCCTGTGCTCTCACTGTTTGATACTGCCAACGAACACGAGTCCTCACCCAAACGAAACGAGACAACGGTAGCACCACAGACGTTGTTCATGATTAATTCGCCGTTTGTACGAAAGCAGGGAACTGAACTCGCTCGCCATCTAACCAAGTCCCATCC